>JAGQJA010000234.1 GCA_020430845.1 Myxococcales bacterium | reverse complement strand
GCGTTCTTCGTCGACGTGAGCGAGCAGCTCAACACGCCCACGGTCATCTTCGCCGGCAAGCTCATCGCCCGCGTGGGCCTCGCCACCAACAAGCCCGCGGAGTTCATCATCCTCCGCATCAGCCAGGACACGCGCGCGCTCGAGGCCGAGCTCGCGGCCGCAGAGGGATGAGGAGCTAACCCATGACCGTCATCGGCAACCCGCGCAGCTTCCACAAGAAGTTCAAGTTCGTCGTGGAGATCGACGACGTCGGCCACGCTGGCTTCCAGAAGGCGAGCGAGCTCTCCGTCGAGGTCGCCAACGTGCAGTACTTCGAGGGCGGCTCGCTCATCCCGAACAAGAGCCCCGGGCGCCTCACCTTCTCTGACGTCACGCTCGAGCGCGGCGCGACGCAGGACCGCGACCTCTTCGACTGGTTCCAGGACGTCGCCATCACGTCGAGCGGCCTCGGCCTCACCGACGTGAACTACAAGCGCAACCTCGACATCGTGCAGCAGGACCGCGACGGCCTCACTCTGCGCCGCTGGTCGCTCTCCCGCGCGTGGCCGGTGAAGTTCGTCGCGGGCGAGTGGGACAACGAGAGCGACGAGAACATCATCGAGTCGGTCACGCTCACGTACGACTTCTTCGAGCTGGTCCAGTGACGATCAGCTCCACCGCCACTCGGTGGGGAGCCACGTGGCATCAAGCCCTCCGGCGAGCACCGGATCGAGGAACGCCTTGGCCGCCGCTGTGACATCGTCGAGCGTCGTCCAGTGAAGTTGGTCCTCGCGCGCCATCGCCTCGTAGGGCGTGCGCCATGCCTCGACGGGCGCGGGCATCGCGCCGGGCAGAGAGTGCGTCTTGCGGAAGGCGAAGGTCTGCTCGAGGGCAGCGCGCAGGCGCTTGGCGTCGAGCTCCTGCGCCGATGCCAGGAGCGCGAGGTCTGGCAGGTCCTTCACGCGCGAGTTCGGTCGCGCGCGAGGCATGGTGTACGCGTGCAGCTTCTCCGCGATGTGCGTCTCGATCGGGTAGAGCCGCAGCGTCGGCGGGGCGATGCCGGCGAACGCGAGCACGTCCTCCGCGACCACGACCTCGGGCTCTCCGAGGATCGGGTCACCGAACGCGACGTCGACGCCAAAGGGCTGCCCGTAGAGCTTGCCCGCGAGCTTGCACTCCGCTCGGAACCGAAGCCCGTCGTACTGCATCCCGTCGTTCTGGATCTCCGGGTGGTCGTCGTCCGGCCCGACCTCGAACGCCATGAAGTCGCCGAGGTTCTGGCGACCGGCCTCCTGCAGCTTCGCGAGCACGTCGTCCGGCGAACCCACCATGCGGAGGTCGACGTCCTTCGTGGTGCGCGCTCGTTCGAGGCGTAGCTCGAGGACGAGGCCGCCCTTCAGCGTGGCCGCATCTCCGAGCACCGCGACGATTCGGGCGAGGAAGCGATCGAAGACGAGGAGCTGGCGCTTGCGCGCGAACTCGGCGCCCGTCTTGGCGGATGAGCGCAGGCGCTGCTCGAGCGCCTGCTTGAAGGCCTCGGGGGAGGCGTAGGTGCGTGGGGTCATTCTGCGAGGCCTCCGAACGGCTTGAGGGCGGTCTCGACCTCCGCAAGCTCTCCTCGCGTGACGAGGCCGCGCCGAAGCGCTTGCTGGGCGGCCTGGCGCAGTAGCTCCGGGGACAGGCCACTCTTGGCGCAGTCGCTGAGCGTGCGGCTGGCGCTCGTTGCGGGCACTGGGCCGAACCACGATCGCTCCTCGGGGGCGACATCAGCGTGGTGGAGCACGACCCCGGCGGGAACGCGAAACCGTCGCCGTCGCCAGGCCTCCGGGAGCGTGAGATGCACCTGGGCCGGCAGCACGTCGGAGAGGCCGTGGAGCGACAGCGCAGTCTGGTGTGAGACCACGCCCGCCTGCTCGGACCAGAGCCAGGCGGTGACCAGCTCTTCGTGCTCCCCGACCGGAAAGTGGACGAGCCGGTAGATCCCCCGCTGAGGCCGCGTCACGCGGCCGGCGTGGATGTGCTTGCGGAGCAGGTGGGTCGAGTAGCCCGCCTCGGCGGCCTGCCTCGTCGTGACGTACCCGGACTGACCAGCGGCGGTCTCGAACAGCCGGTCCCAGTCCGGCCCCTTGGCTTCGGGCGTCG
>JAGQJA010000020.1 GCA_020430845.1 Myxococcales bacterium | reverse complement strand
TTTCGTGAAGGACTCCTGCGTCACATTGCGATGGAGGAGAAGGTCCTGCTCCCGGACGCACGACGTCGGCGGGGCGGGGCCCCCCTCGACATCGCGAAGCGGCTCAAGGCGGATCACGCGGCCATCGCCGCGCTGCTCGTGCCGACCCCAACTCGCGAGCTGATCGCCAAGCTTCGTGACGTGCTCGCCGAGCACAATCCTCTCGAGGAGGGGCCAGGCGGGCTGTACGAGTTGTGCGAAGGGTTGGCCGGCGAGGAGGCCGCGGCTCTTCTCTCGCGCATTCGCGCGATCCCCAAGGTCCCGGTCGCGCCCTACTTCGACGGGCCGCGCGCGTTCACGAACATCGAACTCCTTCTTCGAGCCCGAACCTCCGCAGACGTGACGTAGCGACCCGACGGCCGGGGAGCGCTCCCGAGCGAGGACTTCGCGATATGCGCCACGCCCCGTGAGGCTTGGACCACTGGGACCACAATGCCACGTGACCTCGTGGCTCTGTGAGCGTAAACTGCGGCCATGGGCCGTCTTTCCAGCAAAGCGCGCGCTACCATTTGGGGAGCAATGACCACTGCCCTCTTGGCGGTGCTGATCGTAGCGGGCTCGCGCAATCTCGCGCACTTCGACGCTGCGTTGGTCGGATACACGTTCGCGACGCTCTTCGCGACCTTCGGTATCACCTATCGATACGCGATGTGGCTGGAGCGTCCGCCAACGCGCATGTACTGGCGCCGCGGCTGGCAGTTCTTCCTGAGCCCGCGAGAGTTACCGCGCAACCTCGTCACCGCTACGAAGCGCGCGGTCGTGGAGTTTGCGGGCAACCGCTTCATCTTCCGTCGCGGCGTTCTGCGCGGGCTCACGCACTGGCTCATCATGTGGGGGTGCCTCGTCGCCGCCGCGATCACGTTTCCCCTCGTCTGGGGATGGATCCACTTCGAGACCGTGCCTGGCGACATCGAGAGCTATCGGACCTTCGTCTTCGGTGTGGCGGGCGGAGAATTCCCTGTCGACTCCTTCATGGCGTTCGTGATCTTTCACGGTCTCGTGTGGGCGTCCTTCTTGGTGATCGCGGGGGTGATGCTCGCGTTTCGGCGGCGCATGATCGATCACGGAGCGGCCGCCGTACAGCAGTTTGGCGAGGATATCCTCCCCCTCATCCTCCTTCTGGCGATCAGCGTCACCGGTTTGATGCTCACGGTGAGCTACACGTGGATGAAGGGGTACGCTTACTCGTTCCTCGCGATCCTCCACGCCCTCACGGTCATCTTCACGCTACTGTGGTTGCCGTTCGGGAAGCTGTTTCACGTATTCCAGAGACCCGCGCAGCTCGGCGTCAGCTTCTACAAAGAAGCCGCCGCGCGCGGAGAGCAAGCGCACTGCCGTCGCTGCGACGCTCCCTACGCGGGCGCGGTCATGGTGCGCGACTTGGTGACGGTCGAGCGCGAACTCGGGTTTCGCTACGAGCTCGAAGGTCGGGCTGAGCACTACCAGCAGATCTGTCCGCGCTGTCGGCGAGCGATGTTTGGGCTCGCTCAAGCCTCTCTCTGGACAGGCCACACGGCCTCGTCCGAGGATTGAACCATGGCGAAGATTCCGGTCGACGAGTTGTCAATCATCCAAGCCTATGGGCCGCACCTCTCGGCGTCCATCCGCGGCACCACGAGCGACGAGCCCGAGAAGTTGGTCAAGACCCACTGCTGCTTCTGCGGTCAGCAGTGCGGCATACAGCTCAAGGTTCGTGGGAACGACGTCATAGGCTTCGAGCCGTGGGACGAGTTCCCCTTCAATCGCGGCATGCTCTGTCCCAAAGGCGTCAAGCGCTACCTCCAGGGCTCGCATCCGGATCGACTACTGACGGCGTTGCAGCGCGATCCGACGAGCCCGAGCGGCTTTCGGTCCCTCGACTACGAGCAAGCGATCGCGCGTGCAGCCACCGAAATTGCGCGGCTCCAGCAGGCACACGGTCACGGCGCGATCGCCGTGCTGGGCGGCGCGAGCCTCACGACCGAGAAGACGTACCTGCTCGGTAAGTTCGCGCGCGTCTGCTTGAAGACGCCATTCATCGACTACAACGGTCGCCTCTGCATGGTGAGCGCTGGCGCCGCCAACAAGAAGGCCTTCGGCATCGACCGCGTCACCAGCCCGTGGTCGGACATGATCGGAACCGAGGTGCTCTGGATCGCTGGTTCCAATGTCGCCGAGTGCTCCCCGATCACCACCAACTACGTCTGGCAGGCGCGCGAACGCGGGGCGAAGGTGATCGTCCAGGATCCGCGCATCACGCCCATCGCGCGCACCTGTGACTTGTACCTCCCCGTGCGACCGGGGCGCGACGCGGCGCTCTTCGCGGGCGTGCTGCAGCTGATGATCGAGCACGGGTGGATCGACCGAGAGTTCATCGAGGCGCACACGAGCGGGTTCGAGCAGGTGGCCGACTATTGTCGAGCCTGGACGCCAGCTCGCACCGCGGACGTAACCGGGGTGCCCGAGCGATCGATCTACAAGGCGGCCGAGCTCTGGGGGCAGGCCAAGTCGAGCTTCCTGCTGCACGCCCGCGGGATCGAGCACCACTCGAACGGCGTGCAGAACGCCCTCGGAGCCATCAACCTGGTGCTTGCGTCTGGGCGCATCGGGAAGCCGAAGAGCGGCTACGGCACCATCGTCGGCCAAGCCAACGGGCAAGGCGGTCGTGAGCATGGCCAGAAGTGCGATCAGCTGCCTGGGCTTCGCGACATCTCGAACCCCGACCACCGAAAGTACATCGCCAGCGTGTGGGGCGTCGAGGAACGCGACATCCCGGGCCCGGGGGTCGACGCGTACGAGCTGTTCCGAAAGATCGATGCCGGAGAGATCAAGGGGCTGATCTCGATCTGTTTCAACCCGAAGATCTCGCTCCCCGACAGCGGCTTCGTCGCACGCGCGCTCGACAAGCTAGAGTTCTACGCAGCGATTGACTTCTTCCTGAACGACACCGCTCGTCACGCCGACCTCGTCTTGCCCGGTAGTCTGCAAGAAGAAGACGAGGGCACCGTCACGCAGGTGGAGGGGCGCGTCATCAAGATCAATAAGGCGATCCAACCGCCGGGCGAGGCGCGCGAAGACTGGCGCATCATCCAAGACCTCGCGCAGGCGCTCGGTCGTCCCAAGGGCTTCACGTTCGCAGGCCCGCGCGAGATCTTCGAGGAGCTGCGTATCGCCAGCAAGGGCGGCATCTCCGACTACTCCGGCATCACCTACGACAAGATCGAGCGCCAGATGGGCGTGTTCTGGCCCTGCTACGCGAACGACCCGAAGACCGGTGCGCCGACACCGGATCACCCCGGTACGCCGAGGTTGTTCGAGCCGGACAGCTTCAACCCGATCGCGAAGGGCGCAGGACGCTTCTATTTCGCGGACGGTAAGGCACGCTTCAACGTCGCTGAGCATCGAACCCCCGTCGACGACGTCGATGATAGCTTCCCGCTCTTCCTGACCACCGGACGAGTCGTGAGCCAGTTCCTCTCGGGGACGCAAACGCGCCGGATCGGTCCGCTCGTCAAGCAGTACCCGACACCACGGATCGAGCTCCATCCGCGCCTCGCCCAGAAGCTCGGGATCGCTGATGGCGACTGGGCGACCTGCGAGACGCGTCGAGGCACGATTACGCTGCGCGCGATGGTCGTGACGACCATCCGCCCCGACACCCTCTTCATCCCGTACCACTGGGCTGGAGAGAAGAGCGCCAATCGCGTGACGGTCGCTGCCCAGGATCCGATCAGCAAGATCCCCCAGTACAAGGTCTGCGCGTGTCGCCTTCGGAAGGCAGACGCGGCGCCGGGCTACGACGCCAAGCTCGAGGCCCAACAGTGAGCAAGGAGATCTGAATGTCAGTCCCGCGCCAGCTCGAGTTCTTCGTCGATCCAAGTCGATGTATCGGTTGTCAGTCCTGCGTTCAGGCTTGCAGCGAGTGCGACACGCACAAGGGCGAATCGATGATCCATCTCGAATACGTCGACCGCGGTCAGAGCGTGCAGACGGTGCCCATGGTCTGCATGCACTGCGAGCAGCCGACGTGTGCCGAGGTCTGCCCCGCGGACGCGATCAAGCGCACCGGCGATGGCGTCGTCCAGAGCGCGCGGAAGCCGCGATGCATCGCCTGCGGAAACTGTGTGATGGCGTGTCCGTTCGGCGTTCCTGAGCTTTACATCGACAGGCAGATCATGATGAAGTGTGACATGTGCTACGACCGCACCTCCGTCGGCAAGAAGCCGATGTGCGCCACGGTCTGTCCGAGCCAAGCGCTCTTCTTCGGCACTCGGGCGGAGATTGACGCGCTTCGGCCGCAGTCGACGCCGACGAATCGATTCCGTTTCGGCAGCCAGACCATCACGACGCGCGTCAACGTGATGGTTCCAAGATCCAAGTCTCCACCGCTCATGCTCGATGTCACGGCGGCGATGGATGAGCGACCCGAGAACCGCAACGTGCGACTGAATGTGGTCGGCAACAGCCCCTCGACAATCGAACCCATGCTCGACCCCTTTGCAGAGGTGGAGGTCTGAAATGGCGATCGATCAAGACAGGAGCGCGACCGCTGACGTGGAGGCGCGCGTGGATTCGGGTGAGCACGGCGGCCTCGACAGCAAGTTCTTGGCATCCGCCAGTCTGCCCGAGCGTGACGAGACTGAGATCTCAACGGGTCCAGATGGCTCGCCGCTGGCCGCTCAGCCGCCCTGGCGCAGAGACTTCCCGATCGACTGGCCCGTTGATCAGTTCGTCGCGCGCCGCGACTTCGCCAAGTTCCTTGTGCTCACGAGCGGCGCCTTCGTCACGGGGCAGGCGTGGATCGCGGCGCAGCACCTCATACGAAGCCGTCGCCCAGCGCCCCCGCGCGTGAGGATTGCCTCGCTCAGCGCGACCCCCCCCGGCAGCTCGCAGGTCTTCGGCTACCCCGATGCGCACGACAAGTGTCTCCTCATTCGCAGCTCCGACGGCGAGCTACTGGCTTACAGCCAGGCGTGCACGCACTTGTCTTGCGCGGTCGTCCCGCGCATCGAGGAGGGCGTGCTCCATTGCCCGTGCCACGAGGGCTACTTCGACTTGAAGACCGGCAGGAACATCGCGGGACCTCCACCTCGCCCGCTTCCCAAGATCGAGCTCTCGGTCGAAGGGGACGATATCTACGCGATCGGCATCGATGAGAGGACGGTCTGACGTGACGACGAAGCGCCATTTTTCGCGCCAGCAACGGACCACCGTCGTCTACGGCATCATCTGTTTCGTCCTGATCCTCGTGGTCCTGCAGCTGTGGCTTTTCACAGCGACGATGAACGCGTGGCTCGGCGGCGACGGTTCGGTGGTCTGGCCCGGCCTCCTCGCCAGCGCTGCGTGCCTGCTTCTGAACCTCGGGCTCCTCCGCTACCTACGCGAAGAATGACCGCGCCCAGCCCATCCTCCGCTCTCGCGCAGATGCACCCCGCGTACTTCGCGATGGCGATGGCGACGGGCATCGTGTCGATCGCTTCGCAGCTCCTCGGCATGCGCTTCGTTGCGCTCGCGCTCTACGCCGTCAACGTCATCGTCTACGTGGCGCTGTGGGGCTTGACGGTGGCCAGGCTATTGCGCCATCGCCAGCGCGTGATTGCAGATGTGTTTCATCACGGTCGTTCCGTTGGGTTCTTCACGACGGTCGCGGCCACCTGCGTGCTCGGCTCGCAATCGCTGGTCGTCGGAGGCCTTCCATCGCTGGCGCTCGGGCTCTGGTTCGCGGGCATCGTCCTCTGGGCCATCTTCACCTACACGATCATCACGATCCTGACCGTGAAGACTGAAAAGCCGACGTTGGCGGACGGGATCAACGGCGGTTGGTTGGTCATCGTCGTCGCGTCCCACTCGGTGGCAGTGCTCGGCGCTCAGCTCGCGCCAAGCATGTCGCACGAGCATGCGCCGAAGGTCCTGCTCTTCGCGCTCACGATGTGGCTCGGCGGCTCGATGCTCTATATCTGGATCATCTCGCTGATCTTCTACCGCTACACGTTCTTCACGCTCAGTCCGAACGACCTCGCGCCGCCATACTGGATCAACATGGGCGCCGCTGCGATCGCGACCCTCGCCGGCGCGACGATCGCCTCGTCGGCACCGCACTCGCCGGTGCTCGAACAGGTGCTGCCGTTCGTGCGTGGCCTGACGTTGTGGTGGTGGGCGACGGCCACCTGGTGGATTCCGATGCTCTTGATCCTCGGGCTATGGCGACACGTGTTTCGACGTTTCCCGCTTCGCTACGACCCTCTGTATTGGGGCGCCGTGTTTCCGCTGGGGATGTATACGGTCTGCACCGTTCGGCTGTCTCAGGCGGTGGAGGCGCCGTACCTGTTTGCAATCCCGCGAGTGTTCGTCTTCGTTGCGCTCGGCGCGTGGGCCGTGACGCTGGCGGGCTGGGCGAGCAGTGTCCTGCGCAGGGCTGGAGGAGTGACATCCTAGCTCCCCGCGAGCTCGGCTCCATGGCTGGACGCAGCGCGCCTCGCCGCA
>JAGQJA010000233.1 GCA_020430845.1 Myxococcales bacterium | reverse complement strand
CCCATCTTCATGGGCGGCGCGGGCGGCGTCATCCTCCGGTACGAGGGCGGCAAGTTCACCAAGATGACGACGCCGGGCACCGAGACCGTGTTCGGGCTCTGGGGCGAGAGCCCCGCGTCGATGTGGGCCGTCGGCGGCACGCTCGACACCAAGGGCTTCGCGTGGCGCCTGCAGGGTGACCAGTGGACGCCGGAGCCCAGCCTGCCCGCGGCGGTCGTCGCAGACGCAGGCTTGTGGAAGGTGCACGGTCGCAGCGCGAGCGACGTGTGGCTCGTCGGCAGCCGCGGCATCGCGTTCCACTGGAACGGCACGGTGCTCGAGCAGCAGCAGACGGGCGTGGGCGTATCGATCTTCACGGCGCACTCGAGCCAAGGGCGCTTCGCCGCGGTGGGCGGGACGGCGAGCGGCTTCGTCCTCGAGAACGACGGCACCGGCTGGAAGAAGGCGACCGACGCTACATACGGGCTCACGGGCATCGCGCTCGGCGCGGGCGACACGGGCTACGCCGTCGGGAGCTACGGCTCGGTGTACGTGCGCGACGAAAAGGGCTGGCGCGAAGAAGACACGAAGCTGAACATCCAGCTCGACCTGCACGGTGTGTGGATCGATCCGAGCGGCGGGGTGTGGAGCGTGGGCGGGCGCACGGCTAGCTTTCCGCTCACCAGCGGGTTTCTCTTGCACAAGGGAGACCCAGTGAAGTCAGGGGGATTCTGAAGTGAGCGACATCGTCAGGGCAGGCGCGCTGCTGGCGCTCTTGGGGGGAGTGGGGCTCGGGTGCTCTTCGGAGAGCGCGCCGCCGGCCTCGCACGACGGACCGGACGCCGACCCGTGCGCCAATCAGGCGCCGGGCACCGCGTGCACGTGGCTGGGCACGAAGGGCGCCGAGGGCTTCAACGGCGACGGTCACCCGCGCTACCAGACGAGGCTCAACCAGCCGTCGGCGCTCGTGTTCTTGCCCGACGGCCGCGCGTGGTTCAGCGACTTCAACAACTACCTCATTCGTGAGGTCACGCCCGACGGCAAGGTGCGCAGCGTCGTGGGTTGGACCGATCCGATCTTTCCGGGCGACGGACCGCAAGGGCCGCCCAATCCGGCGGGCACCGACGGCGCGACGTGGCAGCTCAATCACCCGACGGCGCTCCTCGTCGCTCCCGACCGCTCGATGACGGTCGTGGCGTGGCACAACCACAAGATCTTGAACGTCGACCCGAGCAGCGGGCTCGTGAAGATCACGTGCGGTGCCGGCGCAGGCTTCGCCGGTGACGGCGGGCCCGCAAAAGCCGCGCTCTTCAAGCAGCCGAACGACGCGGCGTACGACGAGGCCGGCAACCTCTACATCGCCGACCAACAGAACTGGCGGGTGCGCAAGGTCGACACCAACGGCGTCATCACGACGATCGCGGGCGTGGGCAAGTTCGGCTCGGCGGGCGACGGCGGGCCGGCCAAGGCCGCAGAGATCTCGTGGGCCTTCGGGTCGAACCCCAACCCGAGCGGCGCCATCGCCTACCACCAGGGCAAGATCTACCTCTCCGACACCGAGGCCAACCGCGTGCGCGTCGTCGATCTCGCCAGCGGCACGATCGACGCGTTCGCGGGCACCGGCGAGAAGGGGTTCGGCGGCGACGGAGGCCCGGCCAAGAGCGCCAAGCTGAGCGCGCCTCGCACGCTCAAGGTCGGCCCCGACGGCGACCTCTACGTGGCCGACACCGACAACGGCGCCGTGCGCGCGATCAACCTGGCCACCGGCGTCATCCGCACGGTGGTCGGCACGGGCGAGCTGGGCCTCGACGCAGAGGAGCAGCTGCCCGCGACCAAGTTCCACCTCAAGAGACCGTTCGGGCTCGCGTTCGACCCGCAGGGCAACCTGTACGTCGCAGACACGCTCAACATGCGCATCGTGAAGGTGGCGAAATGAAGCGGCTCGCATTCGCACTGCCCGTCGCGGCCATCCTCGTCGCCTGCTCGAGCAGCGACGGCGACGGCGCCTGTGATCCCAACGTCGTCGGCAACATCTGCACGATCGTCGGCAACGGCGAGAACGGCTATGACCCCAACGCCGACTCCGAGCCCATCGACGCCCTCAAGGCGCGGCTGTCGCTCCCGCAAGACACGCTGACCGCGCCCGACGGCACGATGTACGTGCTCGACTGGAACAACCACCGGATTCGCGTGCTCGGCGCCGACGGCAAGCTCCGATGGATGGCGGGGCGCGGCGAGCTCGGCGGCAACCTCGACGATCCGGCGAACGGCGACTTCAACCACCCGACGAACATCATCTTCGACGCCACCGGGCGCAACATCGTCATCGCGGCTTGGCACAACAGCAAGATCCGCACGCTGAGCATCGACACACACCAGATCGTCGACACCTGCGGCGACGGGAGCCGCGCGTACTTCGGCGACGAGGGGCCGGCGCTCACGTCCGCGCTCGACCTGCCCTCGAGCCTCGCGCTCGACCCCAAGGGCCAGATCGTCGTCATGGACCAGGCGAACCAGGTGATTCGCTACATCGACGCGCAGGGCAACATCCACAAGCTCGCGGGCAAGTGCGTGATCGACGATCCGGCGCCGTCGGGACCAGGCACGTGCGCCGCTCCGGTGCAGTGTCTACCAGGTCGCTTCGGTCCGTCGGGCAAGCTCACCTGCGGTGATCCGGCGGCATGCACCAAGTGCAACCCGGGCTACGCGGGCGACGAGATGCCGGCGAGCGAGATGCGCATGTCGCAGCCGTTCGGCCAGTCGGCGACGCCCGCCGGCCGCATCATCTTCGACCCCAAGGGCAACCTCTACTTCGCCGACACGGCCAACCACCTCATCCGCAAGATCGACACGAACGGGATCGTGCACCGCGTCGCGGGTCAGCCCCCGCAGAACGGCGCGCCGGTGGCCGGATACGCGGGCGACGGCGGCCCGGCCGTCAACGCGACGCTCAACTACCCGGTCGATCTGGCCCTGGGCGACGACGGCACGCTCTACTTCACCGACGTGTACAACCACTGCGTGCGCGGCATCGATCCCGGCGGCGTCATCAAGACGGTCGTCGGCAAGTGCGGGCAGAAGGGCTTCGAGGGCGACGGCGGGCCCGCCACCTCGGCGCTGCTCAAGCTCCCGTTCGGTCTCGAGTGGGCGGCGGGCAAGCTGATCGTGTCCGACACGGGCAACATGCGCATCCGGAGCGTGAAGCTGCGGTGAGCCTTCGAACGTACATGTCGAGCGGCTACGCGCGTGCGCTCGCTGCGGCGGGCCTCGTCGCAGCGTGCTCGTCCGACGGCGGGGGCAGCCCCGCGCCCGCGACGACGACCACCGCCTTCCCCGCCGACTACCGCGCGTCGTACACCGAGGTGCGCAACTGTCGGCAGAGCAACGAGCACGACCTCAACCGCATTCGCGTCCTCGCAGACCCCACTGCGATCGAGCCCTACCGAAAGCGCACGAGCCCGCTGCCCGTCGGCGCCGTGCTTCTCAAAGAAGAGTTCGACACCGCCGACACCGCCTGCTCGGGCCCCGTCAAGCAGCTCACCGTGATGAAGCGGCTGGCCGCGGGGAGCTCGCCGTCGGCGCTCGACTGGCAGTGGGAGCGGGTCGATCCGTCGCGCAACGTGCTCGGCAAGGACACTCCGCGATGCATCGGGTGTCACAAGGGGTGCACGCCCGAAGCGGGCGGCTTCGAGTTCACCTGCACGGAGCCCTGAAGGCGTCGCCGCGACCGCTCGCGTGTCGGCCGCGACCGCTCGACCCGCGCGCGACTGCGGTGCGTGCGCGGGCGACCCATGCTCACGGCGATGAAGATCCGCATCGTCGTGAGCTACGTGCCGCGCTACCGCCGCGGCCACACCTTTCACTTCGTGCCGCCCATCACCGGCATCCACCTGGCGGCGCTCACCCCGCCCGAGCACGAGGTCGAGGTGGTGCACGAGCAGACGCGCGCGGTGCCGATCGCGCCAGACGTCGACGTCGTCGCGATCTCGTTCTTCTCCGGGTTCGCGCGTCGGGCGTACGCCGTGGCCGACGCGTACCGCGCGCTGGGCGTGAAGGTCGTCTTGGGCGGGCCGCACGCCACGTACTGGACCGAGGAGGCGCTCGCCCACGCCGACGTCGTCGTCACGGGTGAGGCCGACCTCGTCTGGGCCGAGGTGCTCGCCGACATCGCGCGTGGCGCGCACCGCGCGATCTACCGAGGCGGGCCCGTCGACCTCGCCGATCTGCCTTCGCCGCGCTTCGACCTTCTCGAGGATCGTTTTGTCGTGCGGAGGGTGCTCCAGGCGACGCGCGGCTGCCCCTTCACGTGCAGCTTCTGCACGGTGCCGGACCTCAACCCGGGCTTTCGCGTTCGTCCGGTCGACGCCGTCGTGCGGGATGTGATGGCCCCGGTGCGTCGAGGCCGCGCGCGGCCGTGGGACAAGCTCGCGTGGTTCTGGGACGACAACCTCCTCGTCAAGCGCGCCTGGGCAAAGGAGCTCCTCGACGCGATGACGGGCCTCGATCGGTGGTGGCTCACGCAGGCCTCGATCGACATCACGCGCGACGACGACCTGCTGGGTCGCATGGAGCGCTCGGGGTGCGTGGGCATCTTCTTGGGCATCGAGAGCCTCGACGACGCCGACCTCGCCTCGTGCCACAAACGCCAGAACCGCGCGACGGAGTACAAGGAGGCGATCGACAAGCTGCACGATCGAGGCATCTGCGTCATGGCCGGCTTCATCTCGGGCTTCGACGACCAGACGGCAGAGGGCATCGTGCGCACGGCCGACCGCTTGCACCGCCTCGGCGTCGACGTGCCCTTCCTCTCCATCCTCACGCCGTTCCGTGGCACGCCGCTCTACGCCGAGCAGCTCGCGCAAGGTCGTATCCTCGAGGACCGCGACTGGGGGCACTACAACGGCTACAACGTCGCCTTCCGTCCCGCGCGCATGACGCCCGACGAGCTGCTCTCCGCGCACCGGGCGCAGTGGCGTCGCGCCTTCTCTCCGGGCTTCGTCGCGGAGCGCGTGGCGCGCGCGGCCACGCAGCTGCGCCCCGGCGCGTTCATGCTCTCGGCGGCGATGAACGGCTTCTACGGGCACAAACGAGCGCGCGGCAACGAGCCTGCCGTCGCCGCGCGCTCACCGCATCTGATCGTTCACCCCGAGCCGAACGACCTCATTCGCCTCGGTCGCCGCCGTCGCGCTTCGAAGAACGAGCCCGCCGCCGTCGCGTCGCCGACATGACGAGCGCCGCGAGCGCGCCCGCCGTGAGCAGGCTCGCGAGCGAGCCGTCCTTCGACGACGTGACCGCGCAGCCGCCGTCGTCGCCACCGCCGCTCGAGCCGCCGCCGCTCGAGCCCGCGTCGGTCGTCGCGCCCGAGCTGCCGCTGCTGCCCGAGCTGCCGCTGCTGCCCGAGCTGCCGCTGCTGCCCGAGCTGCCGCTCGACCCGGCGTCGACCGGGGGCGCGGCGCACGTGCCTTGCGTCCCGTCCTTCGACGAGCAGAGCTGACCGGCGGGGCACCCGTTGCCCCCGGTGCCGCGGCAACCCGCGACGCAGAGCTTGCTCGTGCCGTCGCAGACCTGTCCGCTCGTGGCCGCGCCACAGTCTGCGTCGTCGTCGCAGTTCTTCGTGCACGATCCGTCCGTCGCGCAGAACGGCCGCCCGGCGCGTCCCGCGCAGTCGGCGTTCGTGGTGCACGTCCCGCACGAGCCGTCGGCCTTGCAGAACGGGCTGCCCGCCGTGGGGCACGCGTCCCCCGCGCCGCCGTCGGGGGCGACCCCGCCGAAGTCCGCGGAGCACCCCACACACGTGCCCGCGGCGTTGCACGACGGCATCGCCGGCGCGGTGCACGCCTTCGTCCCGCTGCACTCGTTGCAGGCGCCCGCCGTGCAAGCCGGTCGCTGCGGTCCGGCGCACGCTCGGGTCGCCGCCGCCGCGCCGAGATCGCCGTCGCACGCCGCGCACGTCGCGGTCGCCGTGTTGCACGCGGCCGTGGCGCCCGCGCACGCAGGGAAGAACGCGCCCGCAGCCTTGCCGCACATGCCCCCGCCGCCGCACTTGGGGTGATCGGCGTTCGTGCAGTCTGCATCGTTCGCGCACGCCGTCGCGAAGGTGAAGGTGCCCGCCGCGTAGCGGTTGAAGGGGCCCCCGTCGACGGTCGCGGGGAAGACCAGCGGGTCGGCGCCGAAGCGCCCGCCGCCCACGAAGGTGATGGCCCCGCCGCCGTCGTTGGTAGCGCGTGTCGGGCCCCCGTTGCCGTTGAGCTCCTGGGCGCCATAGCCGTCGGCCTCGATCGTCCCCTTGAAGCCCGCGGGCAGGAGCAGCGGACACGGCAGCGGCAAGTACCGGCTGCCCTTCACGAGCGTGCCCGTGTTGCCCGCCGCGAAGTCGACCTTCACGAGGGCAGCGTTGGGGTTGTCGCGATCGTAGATGCGCGCCACGAGCGGCACCGCGAGCCCGTCCTGACCGCTGTCGTACACACCGAGCGCGTACACGTAGATCGGCGTGACGACGTCGAAGTCCATCCCGAGCGCGCCCGTGTACGCCTGGTTGCCCGTGGTCGCGGCCTCGACGTCGTAGGCGACGTTCTCCGCGGCCAGGGCCGAGCGGCCGGCCAGGACGCCAGCGATCGTGAGCGCGACCGAAGATGCAATACGAAGCGATCGATTCATCCGAGCCTCCCTTCTGAACCCTCCAAGGTCTGCCTATGGCTCAGCTCGCGCAACCCTAGATTTCCCGGCGTGTCGTGCATCGTGCCGCGTGGTGCGAGTCGCCCACACGCCCAGGTGGCGACATAGGAACGTATGTGTTTCAATGCGCCCGCTCGGTGTCCGGAGGTACATCATGAAGACGGGTTTCTGGGCGACCTGCGTCGCGTCTGTGTCGATCCTCTCGGCGTTCGCCTGCGGCGACGCGCCACCCCCGGCCGAGCCCGCCTCGGTGCCCGCGCCCGAGCCGGCGCCGCCCGCGCCAGGTCCCGCGCCCGCGCCCGCGCCCGTCGACGCGGTGCTCCGACTGCCGCAGCTCGTGCGCGGCGCGGCCATGGTCAACCCAGGAGCGTTCCCGACGATCCCCGTGGTGGTCGAGGCGAGCGAGGGCGTGCGCGAGGTGGACGTGTACCTCGACGACGAGAAGCTCCCCGTGTCGCGCGACGGCGCGCGCTTCGTGGCGACGGCGACCATCGGCGGGATCCCCGAGGGCGGGCACACCATCCGCGCGAGCGTCGCGGGCGCGGCGCAGCGCGTCGAGGGCAAGCTCGTCTTGTCGCGCGAGAGCGTCTACGTCACGCGCTTCGCCGATCAGGGCACCGTACGCACGGGCACCATCCACCACGACGTACGCGGCGATCGTCTGCTCGCCACGTGGGTCGACCGTCGGAGCGGCGAGCTGCACGCGTACGTGGGCGAGCTCGACGGGGCCGGCCGGCGCCTCCGCGACGACGTGCGCGTCGACACGTCGGGCACCGAGGCGATCCGCGCGTACTCGGCGCTGGGTGAGGGGCACCTGGGGCTCCTCTACCAGACGAACAAGCGCACGGGCTGGTCGGCCCACCTCGCCGTCGTGCGGCCCGACGGCACGCCCGTCTCGCCGAGCGTCGAGCTCACCGACGCCGACATCGCGTACCAAGGCGCGGCCGTCGCGTGGTCCAAGCGCGGCTACGCGGCGATCTGGCAGCACGTGACGCCCCCCGACGGCGTCACCGAGCTCCGCGCCGCGTTCGTCGATCCCAAGTCGGGCACCAAGAGCGCGCCGATCGTGCTCGCGCGTGAGGACGACACCACGGGCGGCGCCGGCAAGATCGCCCACTTGGGCCTCTTCGGCCTGGCGTGCAACGACGCCGTGTGCGTCGCGTCGTACGTGCGCGATGTGCATGTAAACCTCACCGATCTCGACACGCCCAAGGTGCACGTCGCCGTCATCGACCTCGCCACCGGCGCCAAGAAGACGGCGTTCGCCGTCGCGCGCTCCAACTGGGACCTGCAAGAGGACGCGAGCGTCACCGCGCTGCCCGACGGGACGTTCGCCGTCGCGTTCGTCGGGGCGTCGACCACGCACCTCGACCCCGAGGCGTGCGGGACGCAGGGCATGTCGATGGACCGCAAGCTGCTCCGCGTCGCGCGCCTCACGGCCTCGGGCGATCTCGTCGGGGTCCGCACGATCGTCGACGAGCCCGCCCCGCGTTTCCAGCCGGCCGTCGGGGCCTTGCCGTCGGGCCTGGCGATCGCGTGGGAAGATCAGCGAAGCCAGTGCTCGGGCGGGACCAACCGTCTGGCGCTCAACCGCCTCGACGGCGCCGACAAGCTCGCGCAGCCGTACATCGAGGTGCCGCAGACGCGCATCATCGGCCAGGTGTGGCCCAGCCTCGCCGCGGCGGGCACGAACGCGATCGTGACGTGGATGAACGACCGCACCGGGTCCATCGTCGACCCGCGGCCCGAGATGCTCGTCGAGACCTATTGGGGGCGCTGACCGCCGATCCCGCCGAGGCTCGGTCGAATGTGCACCCGGCCGAGCCTCCGCGCGTGCTCTGCTTGGCGTGAGCATGCAGCCCTGGGAGACGGTGGCCACCGCGCGCATCGCCGACGGAAGCGAGTTCGTGCTCGCGCGTCACGGCGACGAATGGGTCGTCCGCGTGGACCACCGCGTGCTCATGGGCAACCGGCTGCACGACTCCGAGGTCGCGCTCGCCGAGGAGTCGATCGCGCGCGCCGACGACCCGCAGGCCGTGCTCGTGGGTGGGCTCGGCATGGGATACACGCTGCGCGCGGTGCTCGAGGCCGTGGGAGACGAAGCCGAGGTCACGGTCGCCGAGCTGGTGCCCGAGCTCGTCGCGTGGAACCGAGAGCACCTCGGCGAGCTCAACGACCACCCGCTCGACGACCCGCGCGTGAGCGTCGTCGTGGGCGACGTGTTCGACCTGATCAAGCGCTCCGCGCGCAGGTTCGACGTCATCTTGCTCGACGTCGACAACGGGCCGATCGCGCTCGCCCAGGCCAAGAACCAGCGCCTCTACGGCGACTACGGCGTGCGCTTCTGCCGCGACGCGCTCCGCCCCGGCGGCGTGCTCGGCGTGTGGTCCGCCAACCCCAACGCGCGCTACGAGCAGCGCATGCGTCGACTCGGTTTCGACGTCGAGGTGCTCCGCGTCGCGGCGCGCGAGGGGTCGAGCGCGCGTCATATCTTGTTCCTCGGCACCCGCGGCTGACCCTCGCGTGCCGTACGTGCGGTGTGCACGCGCTCCTCCGCGCCAGCTACGCGCGTCGCGACGGCGCGCGCTTCGCCGCCGTGACGTCCCTGGAGTCGTTGCTCGACAGGTGAGTCGCCCGCGGCCCGTCGGCGAACGTCGCGTCGAGCCACTCGAGCACGGCCCGCACGCGCGGGACGCGCTGCTTGGAGCGGTGGACCACGAGCCAGAAGTCGCGCGCCGGCACCGGCCCGACGTCGCGCGCGCCGACGTCCTCCGCGCGGACCTCGACGAGCCCGTCGTGCGACGTGGCGAGCCCGCGCGGCAGTACCGCGACGCCGAGGCCCGCCTGGGTCGCGAGCGCCAACGACTCGACGTCCTCGACCAACAGGCGCGCGGGGCGCGAGCGGAAGGCGCGCTCGGCGTGACGTTGCTCGGGGACGGTCGCGAGCGTGCCCGTGAGCCCGAGCCACGGCACGTCGTCGCCCAGCGGCAGCGCGCGCGCAGCGAAGAGCCCGTACGTCGCGGTCGTGAGGCGCTTGGAGACGAGGTCGCCGCGTTGCGGCCGGGTGAGTCGCACCGCGAGATCCGCCTCACCCGCGGCCAGACTGTCGAGCCGGTTGTTCACCAAGATGCGCAGCTGCACGTGCGGGTGAGCGGCGTACAGGCTGCCCAGTCGACCCGCCAGCACCCAACGCACGAGCTCGCCCACGGTGGTGAGGGTCACCGTCCCGCGGACCTCGGGCGCTTGGTCGAGCGCGGCCTGCGCAGACAGCGCCGCGTCGACCATGGGCGTGAGCGCTTCGAGGAGCGCCGCGCCCCGATCGGTGAGGGGGTGCGGCGTCTCGCGTGACACGAGCGGCGTGCCTGCGCTCTCTTCGAGCCTCGCCAGCTGGCGGCTCACCGTCGATTGACTCACGCCGAGCGACTCTGCGGCGCGCGTGAGACTCCCATGGCGCGCCACCGCCTCGAAGGTACGAAAGTGGTCCCACGTCGTCGCTTTGAGACCCATCCGTAAATGGATGACTAGCACCCAAAGCTGCGCCTTGCCATCCGCCAGCGCGGGGTCACCCTCACGGGCAGATGTTCATCCACCAGCTCCGGAACGCCACGCTCCTCCTCACGCTCGGCGAGCACCGCTTGCTCGTCGACCCCATGCTCGCGGCGCGTGGCGCGATGCCCGGCTTCAAGCTGTTCGGCGGCGGTCGCCGGCCCAACCCGCTGGTCGACCTGCCGCCCGGAGCGCACGAGGTGATCGAGGCCGCATCGGCAGTGCTCCTCACCCACGAGCACCCCGATCACTTCGACGCCGCGGCCCTCTCGTGGGTGCGCGAGCGGAGACTGCCCGTGTGGGCCAACGCGACCGACGCGGAGCACCTGTCGGCCAGAGGGCTCGACGTCCAAGAGCTGCGCGACGGGGCCCTCGGCATGTCGGTCGAGGTCATCCCGTCCCGCCACGGCCGCGGACCGCTCGGCTGGCTGATGGGGCCCGTCGCGGGCTACTACCTCGCGCATCCGGGCGAGCCGAGCGTGTACCTGACCGGCGACGCGGTGCTCACCGAGACCGTGCTCGAGGCGGTCGAGCGCCTGCGTCCGGATGTGATCGTCGCGCCCGCGGGATCGGCCAACGTCGGGCTGGGGGGCGACATCCTCTTCAGCGTCGACGAGCTCGTCGATCTCGCGCGTCGCGCGTCGGGGCAGCTCGTGCTCAATCACCTCGAGGCGCTCGACCACTGCCCGACGACGCGCGCCGGGCTGCGCGCGCGCCTGGATGCCGAGGGGCTCTCCGATCGCGTTCACGTGCCCGAGGACGGGGAGCGCATCGCCTTCGAGGCCGCGTCCGCCGGCGGCCGTGGCGCGGTGACGGCCGTGGATCGCGCGAGCCCGCCGGGCTTGCAGAAGTGGCTCACCGGGCACTTCGCGATGGACCGCCCGCGCAGCGCGCCGCCGTGACCGAAGGCGACGCGGCCAGGAGCGCGGCTCAGCGCGTGAAGAAGAGCTCCTCGACGGTCTCGCCGTCGATCTCGTAGCGATACCGCAGCGAGCCTCCGACGAGGGCGAGCGACTGCCGGGCCTCCGATGACTCGCCCGGCACCACGTACGTCCACGCGCGCGTCGACACGGCGTGGACGAGCTCGTCGCCCGAGAGGCGCGACTCGTGACAGATCGAGAGCGACTTGCCACCGCCCATCGCGACGTTGTCGCACGCGCGCCGTTGGCCCACGCGGTGGAACGGCGCGCGGTCTCGCAACCGGAGCCCGGGGGCATCACCGCGCATCAAGGTCAGCGTCGTGCCCCACGCTTCGCCGTCGGGACCGCGCGCGTCGGACTGCACATCGACGACGATGTCGCTCGGCAGCTCGTCGGCGCGCGCGGCGAGCCGCGTCGAGTGCAGACGCCACGTGCCGGCCATCTCGGCCAGCGCGCTCGAGGTCGCCGCCGCCTCGCTGCTCTCGGCGCTCGCGTCGGCGTCGTCCTCGGGATCCGCAGCGCAGCCCGCGCCGAGCAGGATCGCCCACGACATGGACATGGCGAGCCACCCCGCCCGGACCATCTTCGTACCTTTTCTCACGTTGCCCTTCACTCTGTTCACCCATTCAACAGGCGTGCCGCGCGACTGCGTGCAGCACCACCGTGAGTGGGGGACGAGCGTGGAAATTTTGGACCCGCGAACAGAAAATTCCGCGCTCCCCGCGTGCTCGTGTGGCGCCTCCAGACCCGGGGGGTGGACCACGACCTACCCAGCCCAACCCAGCCCCCCATCGCAACCGCAAACCCACCCGCAGCCGCCCGCGCAGACGCAAACGCAGACGCCAGCGCAGCCGCCGGCGCAAACGCAAACGCAAACGCAAACGCAAACGCGACCGCAATCGCAAACGCGATCGCAAACGCAAACGCCTACGCGATCACTTCGCCTCGAGGTGCCCCTTGCCCGGGATGTGGTTCATCTCGATGCGCATCCCGTCGGGGTCCTCGAAGAGCGTCGAGTAGTAGCCCGGGGCGAACGGCCCCTCCTCGGGGGCGCGGTGCACCTTGGCGCCCAGCTCCACCGCGAGCGCGTGGATCGCGTCGACGTGCGCCCGGTCTCGCGCGCGAAAGCAGAAGTGGTGCAGTCCGGGTCGCTCTTGCGAGAAGCGGCCCGCGTCGGGGTCTTCGGAGGGACGGATGGCGACCCCCGTGCGTCCTCCGATGCAATAGTAGTATCCGTCCGCGTCGATGAGCGGCACGAGTCCGAGCGCGGGCAGGAGCGCCCCGTAGAAGCGCCGTGCCGCGGCGAAGTCCGAGACGGTGAGGACGATGTGGGCGATGCCGTTGATCTCCATGCGCCGAGTGTCGCGCGCGTGCAGACGGCGCGCCACTGCCATTCGAGGGGCGCGACACCAGCGAAATCGCGCCGCGCCGCGCGGCGCTCGGGATCTCGCGGTCGTGCCCGCGCTGGGCTCGTGCACGCGCAGACTCTCGCCTAGGATCGCGCGCATGCGTACCACTCATGCCCCGCGTCGCTTCGCGCGCCCCGAGATCCTCGCCGCACTCTCCATCGTGCTCTCGCTCTCCGCCGCGACGGGTTGCGGCGGCGCGCGCACCCGCGACCTCAAGAGCGTCGCGTCGCGTGACATGTCGTGTCCCGAGCGGCAGCTGCGCATCAAGAAGCACGGCAACGCGCGTGACATCATCGGCTGCGGACAGAACGCGCGCTACGTCCTGGAGGGCGGCGCGTGGCACCGCGAAGGCGCGCAGCCGACGTCGGCCCAGACGCCTGCACCTGCGGGCGTCACGCCGATCGCGCAGCCTGGCACGCAGGCCCTCGTCGCGCCCGCGGCCGCCACGGGGCCGGTCACGGTGAACGGGCGCCCGATGGTCGAGCCCGAGCTCACCAAGGCCGCCGAGTACTTCGGCCGCAGGCCCGCGGCGGGGGACTGGTGGTACGACTCGAAGTCGGGGCTCTTCGGCGGGGTCGGTCACGGGACACAAGGCGTGCTCCGCGCGGGGTTTCCCGTCGCGCCGCTCCAGCGCACCGCCTCGTACGGCGCGTCGGGCGTGCTCGTGAACGGACGCGAGATCACCCGCGTCGAGCGTGACTACCTCATCTCGATCTTCCGCGGCGACGCGCAGCACCCCGAGAAGTACGAGGGCTCCTACGAGCTCGACGCACAAGGCAACCTCACCCAGGGCGGGCGCTTGCTCGGCAACGTGGCACAGGCCGCGAAGGCGAGCCAGGGCACGGGGGGCACGTGGCATTCCAAGAACGGCGCCATGGGCGGCAGCAGCCCTGGTTGCTCGTGGGTGTACATCCCCAACAGCACGACCCAGACGAGCACGTCGGTGATGTCCGGCTGCGAGTGACCTCGCGCGCGTCGCGGCGCGGGTCTTCCGGCGCCCGCGTCGATGACCTAGGCTGGTCTGCTTGAGCGTCTTTCGCCGCGCGTCCGTCGTCGCCGCTGCAGTGGCCGTCGCCTCCGGGTGCGCCCTCCTCGTGGACCTCGACGGTCTCTCGGGTGGAGCCCCCGATCCCACCTCGGACGCGAACGCGCCCGATGCGGACGCGCGGGACGCCGCGGCCGACGCCGCAGACCCGCTCGTGACGGCGCACGGCTCCGGCAAGGACGGCCCGCTCGAGGTCGTCTCGCCGGTCGTCGTCAACGGCTACGCCGCGGTCGCGGCGATCGCGCCGGCGGGCACGCGCGTCCTCACGGTCGAGTCGGTCGGGGAGATGACCGTGGGCGCCGCGGTGATCGTCTGGCAGACGGCGGGTCTCTCCCCGCCGACGCCTGGCGAAGACGCGCCGATCAAGCCCGAGGCCGACAGCCCTCTCGGTCGCTACACGTTCGCTCGCGTGGTCTCGATCGACGCGTCGAAGGTCACGCTCGACAGGGCGCTACCGTTCGGCGTGCTCGCGTCCGGCGCGCAGTTGGTGCGCGTGCCCGAGCACACCGACGTCACGGTGAAGGCCGGTGGGGCGCTCGTCGCCAAGCCGTGGGACGGCCGAAGCGGCGGCATCGTCGCGATGCTGGCGAGCGGCACCCTCACGAACGACGGCGCGATCCACGCCGACGGCGTCGGTTTTCGTGGCGGTCCGGGCTTCGGCCAGATCGGCTACGTCGAGAAGTGCGCCGACCTGAGCGGACCTGTCGACGGCGGCTTCAGCGCGCGCGGAGAAGGCCTCGCGACGGCGGCCTTCGTGCCCGACGCGTCCGCGCCTGGCGCCATCGGCGGCTCGGGCAACGTCGCCAACGGAGGCGGTGGCGGCGATTGCCACAACGCGGGCGGCGGCGGTGGCGGCAACGGCGGCCAGGGAGGACGAGGCGGCGTGTCGTTCGACAACGATCGTGTGGTCGGCGGTCACGGCGGCGCACAGATCGCGGCGGGGCTCGCCGAACGTTTGTGGCTCGGTGGCGGCGGAGGCGCCGGTCACGGCGACGACGATCCCGACGAATCACTCGGCGTGGGCGGCGCGGGCGGCGGCGTCGTCTTCGTGAGCGCGGGCGCGGTCGCTGGGGGCGGCGAGCTCCGCGCAGAGGGGGCCGCGGGGGCGACGGCGATCATCAACGGGGGTGGGGGCGGTGGAGCAGGGGGCAGCGTGTGGGTCGCGGTCGACGGCACGCTCACGTGCGGGCGCGTGAGCGCGCGCGGAGGGGCGGGCGGCGCGTCTCCGTCGACGTCGGCGTCTGGGCTCAGGTTCGGACCCGGCGGAGGCGGCGCGGGCGGTCGCGTGCGCGTCAGCTCTCGCGGCGGCGCGTGCCCACTCGACGCTGCAGGTGGGGAGGGCGGCCTCTGCGCGATCGACGGCGGAGCGCGATCGGCGCGGGGCGCGAGCGCGGGGGCCGTGGGCGTGCTCGAGTGATTGTATGTATCTACAAGCAGGGCGTGAGGTCCTCGCCTGCGCAGGCGTCGCCCTTCGGCACGGCGCACGTCCCCGTCGCCTTGCTGACATAGTCGGCGACGTCGTCGATCTGCGTCGGCGAGAGGGTCGCGGCGAACGCCGGCATCTTCATGGGCACACCGCAGCTCACGCGCTTCTTCGCGCACGCCTTCGACACACCGAACAGACACGGCGCGCTGCCTCCGCTTCCGTCGCCGTGGCAACGCTTGCAGTCGGCGACCTTGCCGAAGAAGACCGCCTCACCCGCGTGGGGCGGAGGATCGGGCTCGGGCGTCGGCGCTTGCTCCGGCGGCGCGGCCTGATAGCCGTCACCGCTCTGGAGCAGGGAGTCCATCTGCGAGAGCAGCACGCGCGTGTGGCCCTTCAGCTGTCCCGACACGGCGCGACCCCAGCCGGCGCCCACCACGCCGCCGAGCGCGGTCGCGGCGCCCGCTGAGAGCTCCCCCTCGTACGTGCGGGTCCCCGGCCCGGGCATGCTTCGCACGATCTTCGCGTCACCGGTCGCTGCGTCGACGGACGCGACGAGGGCGCTCGGAAGCGCCGCGACGTTGATCTTGTAGTTGTTCAGCAGCGTCGACCACGGGAACGCGATCCGGCCGAGACCGATGACGCGGCCGCCCGAGCTCACCACCGCCGCGAAGCCGCTCTCGCTCGATCCGCCGAAGAGTCGCCAGCCGGCGGGCGCCGCGAGGAACCTCCCGTCGTCGCCGTCGACCGTGCTCCATCCGTCGACGTATCCGCCGATCGGGTACACCTCGCGCAGCTTTCGGATGAAGGCGGCGTCACCCGTGCGATCGACGTCGAACGCGCTCGTCTTCCCCGCGATGGCCAGCTCGCGGTCCGACACCCTGGTGATCGACGTCGCGTACGTGTTGCCCGCCGGACCGCCGTAGGCCGCGCCGGTGAAGAGCGCGAGGTCGCCGCTCGCCGGGGTCGCGACGGTGACGACCATCGCGTCGTATCGTCCGCTCACGCCGCGCCGCCAACCGGCCGCGACGAAACGATCGTTGCCCGCGAGCACCGCGACGCCGCGCAGGGTCGATCCCCCGTCGCTGAGCTGAGGCGTGTCGCTCCAGCAGATGGCGGCCTCACGCGCGTCGCCGCCCGGCTGCAGCACCACGGCGTACGCCATCCCGGTCCCCTCGCGCTTCGTCCGCGGCGGGAGCCAGGGCTCGCGGATGCAGTTGCCGGGCATCGTGGTCTCGCCCACCGCGACGATCGCGCCGTCGGGGCGCTGCGTCACAGAGTACAGGCGCGTGTAGTTGGTGAACGGCGGGAGGTTCGGCTTCACGCCGCCCGGGAGCTGCCCGTCGAAGTACCGGAGCGAGAGCGCCGCGCCGGTGCCCGTGAGCTTCTGGATGAACGCACGAGGTGACGTGCATGACTGGCTCAGCATGTCCGCGCACGTGGGCGCGGTGTAGCCCACCGCGACGAAGCCGGCGCCCTTGACCGGATCGACGTACGGCGCGAGGTGCGTGACCACGAGCCCCGCCTGCAGCGCGAGTGACCACCCCGACGTCCCGCTCCCCGTGAGGTGCCGGACGTACGAACGCTCGATCCCCGTCGCGTCGTCGGTTCGCCGCGTCGCCACGGCGTACCCGCTCAGCCCGCCGAGGATCGGGACCACCGCGACCGCCTCTTCGCGGTTGTCCGTGGCGCGTTCGTCGATGAGCGTGACGAAGCTGCGCGCCGTGCGGAGGACCGGCGGTGACACCGGAACGCGCACGAGCGTCAGCGGCTGCTCCGCTTGCGCGGTGGCCTCGTCGGTTCCGCCGTGAGACGCGCACGCGGCGAGGGTGAGCGGGAGCAGCGTGAGGCGGAGCGCGCGAGAGAAGGGCGTCATGGGCCCCGACAGTGAAGCCGATCGACCGGCGTCGCGGCAGTCACCGAACGGGTGACGTCGCGTCGTGCCCCGGACCATCCCGGTCGACGTGGCTCGGCTCCGCCACCTGCGTCGGCGCGCTCGCCTGCGTGCGGCGCGCGCGGGCGCGGGCGATCTGCCGGAGCGACGTGACGTGCCCGAAGAGCGCGACGGGAACGAGGAACCCGGGGAGCCACACGAACGGCCACTCGGCGACGATCGTGTTCGACGGTCCGGGCCACGCGAGGTGCAGCGGCCCGGGCATCGTGGTGATCGCCATCCCGACGACGTTGGCGAGCAGACCGAGCGAGAGCACGTTCCACGCCAAAAGCGAGCGATCGCTCACATTTCGACGCGCGAGCCCCCACGCCACCACGGGGGCCGAGAGCCCGACGAGGACGTCGAAGTTCCTGCCCTCGAACGTGAGGTGCGCAGGCAAGCGCCCCGCGCCGCAGAGCGCCCAGAGCCCCAGCTCGATCGGGACGCGCATGCCCTGGAGGGCCACCGGCCAAGAGCGCGGCATGGCGTCGAGGACGCGGCCGAACGCGCGCGTGCGCGACGCGAGCGTGAAGATCGCGACGGCGCCGCCGAGGACGAAGAACATGCGAGGTGGGCGCGCCTCGAAGTCGCGCAGCCCGCCGGCGAGGCTCGCGACCGAGAGCAGCGCGAGCCATCCGCCCAAGAGCGCCGCCGTGCGGATGGCCGCGGCCCGCGCGTCGCGAGGCGGGAGGCCCGCCCGGCGACTCGCCGAGAAGACGAACGCGGTGATGGTGGCGGCGACGGCGAGGACGACGACGACGGCGAGGGTCGACACGACGGGCATCATGGCAGCGGCTCCTTTTGGTCGGCGTAGAGCCAGACGCGTGCCACGCGCGCTCTCGCGCGATTTCGCGCGCGTCTCGTCGAGCGCTGTAAGGGAACCTGGACACCCTGCACGCAGACGCTTACAGCAGGGCTCTCGCGCGTCGCGCCGGCCGGCACGGGCGATTGGCGCGACGCTTGCGAGCCGAAGACGCCGTGTCCGAGCCTCCCCGCCCTCCCCAGACTCCCCGCGACGCCCAGGTGCGCGTCGTCGCCACGGAGTTCTTGCGCCTGCGGCCTTGGATCGTCGGTCCGTTCTTCGCGTTCGCGCTCGTCGCGCTCTTCGTGGGCGGGGCGCCCGTCCGGCAGATCGTCGCGCTGGGGACGGCCGGCAGCCTGGCGCTGGCGTTCTTCTCCTACGAACGGCGCGTGGGCGCCCGCCGTCTCGCCGACGGAGGCGCCTTCGTTCGATCGCTCATGATCACGCTCGCCGGCATCACGTTCGCGTGCGGCGCCACGGGCGGGATGGAGAGCCCGCTCTTGCCGATGTTGCTCGCCCCGTGCGGGGTCGGGTTCGCGGCGTTCGGCGGCGGTCGCGCGAGCGCGCTCCTCTTCGCGGGGGTCTGCGCGGTGGTCTCGGTGCTGACGTTGGCGTCGGGCGCCCTCGCGCCGTTCGCCGTGCCGCACGGTCCGCGCCGCGCGGTGCTCGCCGCGGCGATCGTGTGCTCGGCGCTCCTCCTCCGCGTGGGCGTCGCGGGGCTCACCGCTGCGCACGCACGGACGGCCGATCGGCTCGCGCTCGTGGGTGACGAGCTCGCGCGTGCGTCGCAGGCCCGCGTGCAGACGATCGAGGCGCTCGGGGCGCGCGTCGCGCACGAGGTCAAGAACCCACTCGCCGCCATCCGCGCGCTCGTCGAGGTCATGCTCGAATCGGCAGAGGCCCGCGCGCACAAGCGCCTGTCGGTCGTCGTCGCCGAGGTCGACCGCATCGAGAAGATCGTCGACGGCTACGGCGCTCCAGGTCACCCGCTCGACACGGTCACGCGGGCGCCCACCGACGTCGCCGAGCTCGTCGCGTCGCTCGTCGCCGTGCTCGAAGCGCGCGCGTCCCGGCGGGGCGTGGCGCTCCGCGTCGACGCCGCCGACGACGACGCGATGGTGGTCTCGATCGACCACGACCGCGTCAAAGAGGCGCTGCTCAACCTCACGCTCAACGCGATCGACGCCACGCCGGCCGGCGGCACCGTGACGCTGTCGTACGCGCGCGGCGCCGACGCGCTCGAGCTCCGGGTCGTCGACACGGGGACGGGCATGGACGCCGACACGCTCGCGCGCGTGGGGACGCCGTACTTCACGCGGCGTGAGGGGGGCACCGGGCTCGGAGCGGCGCACGCCCGCGCGGTCGCCGAGCGGCACGGCGGTCGTCTACGCTACGAGAGCCACGTGCGGCACGGCACCACGGCGACGCTCCACCTCCCTCTCCACCAAGACAGGGCCCCGCGCGATGCCGACGATTCTCATCTGTGACGACGAGCCGGCGGTGCGCTTCGCCGTCGAAGAGGCGCTCGAAGCGCTCGGCGCGGACATCGTCAGCGTGGGCGGCGGCGCGGCGGCGCTCGAGCGCTTGTCCGAAGCCGACGTGCTCGTCACGGACCTGGTGATGCCCGAGATGGACGGCCTCGAGCTGCTCGCGGCCGTGAAGAAGCTCGATCCCGACGTCCCCGTCGTGATGCTCACCGCGCGCGGAAACGAGAAGGCCGCCGTCGCGGCGCTCAAGCAGGGGGCGTACGACTATCTCGCAAAACCTTTTGGTGTCGACGACTTGCGCACGAGCGTGGCACGCGCGCTCGAGGCGCGGGCGCTGCGTCTCGCGGCGTCGGAGCTCGCCATCGATCGCGCCGTGGGGCGCTCGATCGTCGGCGAGAGCCCGGCGTTCAAGCGCGTGCTGCGCGACGCCCAGAAGGTGGGGCGGCGCGACGTGACGGTCCTCGTGCGCGGAGAGACGGGGACGGGCAAGGAGCTCATCGCGTCGGTGCTCCACGCCGCGAGCGCGCGTCGAGACGGACCCTGCGTGCGCTTCAACTGCGCCGCGCTGGCAGAGGGCCTGGCCGAGGCCGAGCTGTTCGGGCACGACAAGGGCGCCTTCACCGGCGCGCTGACCTCTCGCCCGGGCTACTTTCGACGCGCCGACCACGGCACGCTGGTGCTCGACGAGATCGCCGAGCTCCCGCTCGCGGTGCAGGGCAAGCTGCTCCGGGCCCTCCAAGAGGGTGAGGTGCAGCCGGTGGGCGCGCAACGCGCCGAGCGCGTCGACGTGCGCATCGTGGCGTGCACCCATCGAGACCTTCGCGCCGAGGTCCAGGCCGGTCGCTTCCGCGAGGACCTCTTCTACCGCGTCGCCGTCGTCGAGCTCGTGGTGCCTCCGCTCCGAGAGCGCGTGTCCGACATCCCGCTGCTCGTCGAGGCGTTCCGCCTGCGATGGTCGGCTCGCTTCGACCTCGACGACGCGCGCCTGTCGCCCGCGCTCGTGGCCGCGCTGTCGGCCCGCGCG
Organism: Myxococcales bacterium; assembly: GCA_020430845.1. Classification (GTDB taxonomy): domain Bacteria; phylum Myxococcota_A; class Polyangia; order Polyangiales; family Polyangiaceae; genus Labilithrix. The sequence goes on along the minus strand of JAGQJA010000233.1, from coordinate 20,849 downwards.
TGGCCGGGCAACGTCCGCGAGCTCGAGAACGCGGTCGCGCGTCTGCTTGCGCTCGCCGAGCCAGGCGACGAGATCGGCGTCGACGCCATGGCGCGGCTCGACGGGGCGTCTGCGTCGCCGCAAGGGCAGGCCACGGGCTCTCTGCGCGAGCAGATGGCCACGTTCGAGCGAGGCCTGGTCGCGCGCATGCTCGAGGCGACCTCGGGCAATCAGTCCGAGGCCGCGCGTCGCCTCGGCGTGTCGCGCATGACGCTCATCGAGAAGATGAAGCGCCACGGCCTTCGCTGAGCGTCGCGGCTCAGGTGCAGCGTCCGTCGAGCTGCGCGTTGTAGAGCTCGATGTACGGTGCGCCGTTGATGTACTTGCCCAGCGTGAGCTGCTGGTCGCTCAACGTCACGAGCAGCCACGGCTCGCCGCGGATGATCACCACAGCGGCGTTCTTGTCCTCGAAGCGACCGATGGAGTCGACGCCCAGCGTGCCGCCCGACTTGCTGTCGGCGACCTGACCCCAGAACGTGTACTGGAGCTGCCCGTAGAACACGTACTGCTGCGTCGAGCCGTCCTTGTACCAGCAGGGCGCGTTGGTCATGACGGTCCACATCTCGTTGGCGATCTGGTCGCGCTCGGCGCCCTCGAGCGCCACGTACTCGCCCTTTGCCGCGTTGCAGTGCGCGAGCACCTTGATGCCCTTGCCCGAGCAGGGCGTGCCAGACGACGCGCCGGGGCCGCCGGTTCCCGTGGGCGTGCCGTCGGGGCCGATGCCGGTGCCGTTGCCACCGGCGGGGTCTTCCCCGTTCACGTGGCTGCTCGAGCAGCCCACGCCGAAGGCGAGGCAGGCGGTCAGGATGGCGGCGGACAGGCGGCGGGGGGCGATGTTCTTCATGGTCATGCCGGGTCAACTCTGGAGACAGCTCAGCGTGACGCGAATCTCGTCCTGGCCCTGTCACCCAAACGAGCGACCCTCGCCCTCCCTCAGGCCTCGGTCTTCTTGGGCCTACGCGCCCGCATGTTGAGCAGCTCGACCCCCAACGCAAAGACCATCGACACGTAGATGTATCCCTTTTGGATGTGCGTCCCGATGCCCTCGGAGAGCAGGACCACGCCGATCATCACCAAGAACGCGAGCGCGAGCATCTTGAACGTCGGGTTCTTCTCGATGAACGCCGAGATGCGCCCCGCGAACACAGCCATGAAGCCCACGGCCACGACCATGGCCACGACCATGATCCAGATCTCCTTGGCCATGCCGATCGCCGAGATGACCGAGTCGAGCGAGAACACGAGGTCGAGGATGATGATCTGGAAGATGGCGCCGCCGAACGACGCCCCCTTCGCCTTGGCCGCCACCTCCTCTTCTTCGCCGCCGGCCGTCTTCTTGTGGATCTCGGTGACGCTCTTGCCGATGAGGAAGAAGCCTCCGCCGATGAGCACGAGGTCGCGACCCGTCACCGCGTCGACGTGGTGGTTCTGGATCCAGACCTCGGGGACGAACCCCAGCGTCGACCAGTGGAAGACCGCGGCCTCGAGGCCCATGATCCACTTGATGCCGAAGAGCAGGGCGATGCGCGCCCCGAAGGCGAGGGCGAGCCCGATGCGGCGGGCCGACTGGCGCTGCGCTTCGGGCAGCGCGCCCACGAGGATCGACAAGAAGACGATGTTGTCGATCCCCAGCACGATCTCCATCGCGGTGAGGGTCAAGAGCGGGGCGAGCCAATCCATGCGTCGCTCAGCTTAGACGATCGGCAGGCTCGACCGTCCTGCCGAGACATGCAAACCTCGCGTATGGATCCGCGTCGTCGCCGTCGACTCGCCTCGGGCTTGCTCGCGGGCGGCACGGTGATGTGGCTGTTCGGGCAGGTGGGGCCGCCGGGGTGCGACGCCGTCGTGGCCGTGACATACACGCCGCCCGTGGTCTTCGCGCTGGCGTCGCTCGCGGCGCTCGGGCTCGCGCTGTCTCTGCGATCGCGGGCGACGGTGCTGCTCGCTGCGGCCGCGGCGCTGTTCGGCGCGCTCACCTCGGGCTTCGAGGTGCACGCCGCCAAACCGGCGACCGCCGCCACATCCACCGCGCCGGCGCTCCGCCTGATGACGTACAACGTCGACAAGTGGTCGGCGGGGGGCGCGAGCGCCGTCGCGAAGGTGATCCGCGACGCAGACGTCGACGTCGTCTGCATGCAGGAGTCCGACTCGTATTGGTGGATGCACGGCGCCGACGAGAGGCCCGAGGCGCTCGAGAAGGCCATGCCGGACTATCGCTTCTTCGGCCGCGGCGAGAACCGCATCGCGACCCGCTTGCCCATCGTGCGCACGCGCGTGCTCTCGGCCGCGCCCGGGCCGGGTCGCCGCCCGATGGTCGAGGTCGTGCTGCAGCTCGGAGAGCGCGAGGTCACCGTGATCACCGTGCACTTCATCCCCACGCTCCCCACCGTGCGCGTGAGCGACGACCGCGGCGAAGCGCGCAAGGCCGATCTCTCGGGCATCGCCGAGGCGCGCGTGGCCCAAGCCGACCGGCTCATGGCGCACGTGTCGTCGACGCAGGGGCCCGTCGTCGTCTGCGGTGACCTCAACGCGCCCCCGGCCAGTGAGCCTGCGCGTCGCGTCGCGGCCGCGATGCGCGACGCGTGGACGGCGCGCGGCAACGGCTTCGGCTGGACGGCGCCCGACCGGATGCCGCGTACGCGCATCGACTACGTGTTCGTGCGCGGCCTCGCCGTCCTGGACGTCCGCGTGATCGACGCGCACGCGAGCGACCATCGCCCGGTCACCGCGACGCTCGCCGTGCCCTGAGCCGCGCGCGCTGCCCTGAGCCGGTGCGCGCGGTGCCCTGAGCCCGCGAGCGTGCCGACCTCGCGGTGCGTGCTCGCGAGCGTGCGACCTCGCGGTGCGTGCTCGCGGCGGCGCGCCGGCTGCGCCCGCTGAGGCTATCTGTAAGTTTTGGTAATGCTTGCGGCAACAAAGACTAAGTGGTTTTGGATCGTGCGCGGCCCCATCTTGTCTCCTGTCCCCAGCCACGGAGAAAAAGTCGATGAGTTTCCGCCACTTCGTCCAGCAGTTTGCTCGCACCGCCGTCGTCGGGGGCGCTCTCGTGCTCGGCACGGGCGCCGCCGCCGGTTGCGCAGCCGAGGTCTCGCCCGCGGCTGCTTCCTCGAACGACGCGCCCGCAGCCACCCCCGCCAAGATCGCCCAGGTGCGTCGCTCGGTGCACTTCGACCTCGGCGCCATGCCCGACGGTGGACGCTACGAGCTCGAGCTCGGCGGACGCACGTACGACCTCGCGCGGCACACGCCGGCCACGCTGGCGCGATACACCGCCGAGGTCCAGCGCGGGCTCCGCGCAGGCGTGATGCCGTCGCACTACGTTTCCGAGGCGTCGTTCTCGCGCGAGGCGCCGCAGAGCTTCGAGGTGGTCCGCGTCGACGCCGACGGCGCGCGAACGATGGTCCTCGGGGGCGTGCACATGCCCGACGCGCAGGCGCTCTCCTCCGCGCCGCTCGCGGTCGACGCGTCGAGCGCGGCGGAGCTCATCGTCTTCCGCGACCCGACCCTGCTCACGATCGACGGCGCGCCGGGCAACCCGGTCGCGACGCGCGTGCTCGCGCACATCCGCGCCGCCGCCGACTTCCCGCGGCTCGTCGAGACCCTCCAGAAGTGGGGCCCCGAGACGACGCTCGACGACCAGGCCGCGCACCACACGGGGTGGGCGGTCACCGTCGTGTCGAAGGACGGCAAGGGACGGCCCATCTCGGCCACCGTTCCGGGCGCCGACAGCGCGCACGTGCTCACGCACTGGGTCACCGCGGGCTCGCCCGAGTACTACGCGGCGGGCTTCAAGGACCGCTACGAGCTCGTCGACGGCAACCGCGTCCGCATGACGACGCCGTTCGAGGTGCTCGCCAAGGTGCGCAAGCAGGCGCGCCTCGCCGTGCGCGACGATCAGGAGCTCGCCGGCAAGATGTGGGTCCTTCAGAAGGACACGACCGTGCGCGCGCTCACGGGCTCGCTCGGCGCCGGCGCGGCCAAGCTCGACTTCACGGTCGACGACACGCAGTGGAAGGGCGATCGCCGCGTCTCTGTCGTGGCGAGCGAGGGCCGCAAGGTGACCTTTCGCGTCGAGAACAACGCGTGGCGACGGCAGGGCGTGCTCGTGCGCTTTCGCGACGCCGCGGGCGGTCTCATCGCCAAGAAGGACATCAAGGAGCTCCCCGAGAGCGAGCTCTACGGCTGGATGAACGACCAGCTCCCGTACTCCACGATGGTGGGCATGGTCGACGGTCGCTTCACGGTGCTCGGCGTGCCCCTCGCCGCCGAGAGCAAGGAGGACTTCACCATCGAGCTGCCCGACAACGCCTCGTCGTTCGAGGTCAACATCGGGTCGGCCGGGACGCTCGTCGGCGGCGCGCCCAGCTATGTGGGCGCCGAGCCCGAGCCGCTCATGAGCGCGCCCGGCGCGGTCGACACGCTCCTGCTCGACGTGGCCCTGCCCATCCTGGGCCTGACGTTGGGCGCGGGCTCCGAGCACTTCACCAAGGCCAACCCGCTCGTCAGAGAGCTCGCGTCCGTGGGCGTGCAGGTCGGGACCAACCTGCTCATGCACTACGCCGCCACCGACGCGTCGGGCGTCAACGCGTTCAATCGAGACTACGCGGTCGAGCTGCTCACCGAGGTGATCGCCGACACGCCGGCCATCGCCGTCGCGCTGCTCGAGTGGGCCGCCGAGGTGGGCGCAGAGAAGGCGCTCGAGGCGCCGCTCGAGCTCATCGCCACCGCGCTCGAGGCCATCGAGGTCACGGGCACGCTCGTCGGGATCGGCGAGACGGTCGGCACGATCGTGGACAACACCCCGATCACCTACAACCGCATCGCGGCGAGCGAGCGGCTCGACATCGTCGTCACCCCCAAGGGCGAGTCCGGCGCGCCGGGGTACTTCTCGGCGCTCGCCAAGAGCGCGCGCGCGTACGTCTACTACGGCCACTCCACCGTCCCCACCGTCACGGCGCCGCAGCGCATCGACCCCACGGCCAAGAGCGTCTCGTTCTCGCTCCCCGGGCAGCCGGTCGGCGGCGAGATCCGCGTCAAGGTCGCGCTCGAGTCCGACACCGGCTGGGTCGCGGGGCAGGGAGAGGTCGAGACGGAGAACGAGCCCGACGCCCAGGCCGTCAAGAAGGTCGCCGTCGAGGTCGAGCAGAACCCCACGCCCATCGACGGCAAGACGCACTACACCCACGACCGCGTGCTCGTGCTCCAAGGCGGAAAGCGCGCGTGGCTGTCGACGACGCAGGCGCCCACCGCGACGGCGCCGCAGGTGTGCGACCCGTCCGACACGTCGCACCCGTGGCTCTGCGGCGCGGGCAGCATGACGTTCAACGGCGCGGGCATCCTCGGCTACTCGTGGACGGGGAGCGGCACCGAGCTCACGTCGTGCAACGGCGCGACCAACGTTCAAGGCTCGGTCGCCCAGTCGATCAACGTCAACACAGCCGTGGGCGCCCCCGACGCGCGCCTCAAGCAGTCGTCGTGCGGTGCGCTCGCGCCCGTCTTCGTGGCGTTCGACCCGAGCGGTGATCCCGCGACGTCACGCCACGTGATGGTCGCGCAGGTGACCGAGAGCCGCGACGGTCGACCCCCGGCCCCCGTGTACGAGGTCTTTCCCGTCGACATCACGTCTGCCGGCAACCTCGACCCCAACGCGTCGACGAGCCTCGGGCACTTTCGCTCCGCGCACCTCGACGACGTCGCGTTCGACGCCGCGACGGGCACGCTACTGGCCCTGGACCGTGACGAGCAGGCGGTCGAGGTGCTGAAGCTCGCGAGCGCGCCGGTGCCGTTCGCCGACGCGCCGACGTCGAGCGTCGTCGGAGGCCAGGGCCGGAGCGTGGGTCGACTGCACGGCGCCACGTCGCTCGCCTTCTTGCCCGCGGGAGCCGGGTTCTTGGTGCTCGAGTCCGACCGCGTGCAGGCGTTCACGTTCGACGGCGCGTCGGTCGACATGTTCGGCAAGAGCCCCGCCTTCGCGCTCCGGTCGAACGGCGAGGGCGCGACCTACACCGACATGAAGGTCGACCCGACCGAGAGCTACGTGTACGTGAGCTCGTACGTGGGCGCTCGCCCGACGCCCGCCGACTATCGCCTCGACATCTACCGCATCGCGGACGGCGCCTTCGTGAGCCGCACCGTCGGCGTCGTCGGCGCCAAGATCGCGATCGACCGGTGGCGAGACCTCTACACGCTCAACTACGCGAACCTGGCCGGGGCGACGTGGCCCGAGCCGAGCGTGAGTGAGTGGATCGCGCCCCCGGTGGACCCCGCCGCCGCGCGGTGACCTGCAGGCGAGAGCGACGCGCGCGCCGGCCCTCGGACAGGGGGCCGGCGTTCGGCCGTGGGATCGGGGAGGTGCAGGCGCGCGCGCCCGTACCACGGGTGTGCGCTTCTCTCTCGACGCCGTCCAGGCCCAGATCCTCTCGTTCGACGGCGTGTCTCGGCGTTACCGTCGCGCGCACGCCGCGCTCCACGCGGGAGACACGCGGACGGCTCGCGCGCTCCACGCGGAGATGTCGTCGCGCGCGAGGAGCGCGGCCCACCGACGCCTCGTGACCGAGATCGACGTGTGGTGCTCACTCTGCGAGGCGGACCTCGAGCGTGCGCGCGCGGCGTTCATCGGAGCTTCGAGCCCGTCGGACCTGCTGCGCGCGACCATGGGTGCGGCGCTCGGCAGCGACGCTGGCGCCGTGGACGTGCTCGCCGACGCGCTCGAGGACGTGCCCGCGCTCCTGCTGGTGACACGCGCGCTCGTGGGCGCCGGCCGCGCCGCCGTCGTTCCACGCGTGCTCGCTCGCCCTGGGATGCCCATCCGCTTCGCCGACCCGACGCTGCACGCCGCGACCGAAGCGCTCTTTCGTTCGGGCGCCTTGGCCGAGTGTGAAGAGGCGTGCCTGCTCGCCTCCAAGGCGTTCGGTGCGCCCACCCATCACTACAACGCCGCGTGCTGCGCCTCGCGCCTCGGCGACGTCGACCGGGCCCTGCGTCACCTCGCGACGGCGATCGCTGGGGGATTCGCTGCGCGAGAGCAGCTCGCCTCCGACGTCGATCTGGCGACTGTGAGAGCCGACCCGCGGTTCGCCGACCTGCTGAACGAAAAGCCGCCGATTGTGAAGAATGGCTAATGCCTGCCTCCAGGGACTCTTCGTGGTTTCAAGGGGTTAGGAGCTGCATCTTGGGGGCATGAAGAACCCTCTCGGCGCGATGGCCTTTGCACTGCGCCCCCTCGGCGTCGCCCTGACCTTCGCGAGCCTCGCCGCGTGCGCGGCCGCCACGGACCCCTCGCCGGGCGCGCCGGGTGAGCGCGCTCACGTCGACGAGGCGCTCGAGGTCGCCGAGAGCTTTCCGCCGCGCGTCGACCTCCCGCTCGGCGCGTCGCGCGACGCGGTCTGCGGGGGTGACGACGGCGACGTGCGTGGCGCGTTCGAGCGCTACGCCGCTGCGAAGGGGGCCGAGATCTCGCGGCCCACGGGCGAGGTCTACAAGTGGAGGCGCGAGAACGGGTGGCTCACGTGTCGCTTCTGCGATCTCGACGGCATGACCCTGAGCATTCCCCCGAGCGAGCGCGTCGCCATCGTCGACAGCACCGCGACGGGTGTCACGCTGCGCGGTCCGCTCTTCGCCGCCCGCCTCGAGAACGTCTACGCGCGCGGCGCCGCTTTCGCCGGGGCTGCGAGCCTCTCGGCCAAGGGCGTCGACCTGCGATGCAGCGCCGCGCGCGCGGCCCTGTTGACGGTCACCTCCGCGGAGCGCACTGACATGGCCGGCGCCGTCGTGGGGCTCGACGTGCACGGCCCCGTGCGAGGGCTGCGCCTCACGGGCGCGAGCGCCACGGCGACGTTCGATGCCGATGTCACCGACGTGCGGCTCGACGGGATGCGCGATGCGGGCATCGACTTCGGCGCGGTCACCGTGCGCGGCACGACGCGCTTCGACGGCTCTGCGTGGACACGCATCACGACCCACGGCACGGTGTTCGACGGCGGAGAGGTCACCTCGCGCGGGGCGCACGGCGCGATAGCGGTCGACGGCGCGCTCACGTTGAACGGCGTCGATCTCTCGCAGAGCGACGGCGGCATCACGCTCGATCCGGGCGCCGCTCCGCGCCTCCGCGTGACGGGTGGGGCGCGCCTGCCCGTCGGAGCGTTCGGGCTCCTTCCGGACGCGCGCCTCGTCGCGGCCGATCTCTCGGGCGCGCGCCTCGTGGTCCAACCCGGGGAACGCTGGCCCTCCGAGCCCCTCTCCCTCGCCGGGCTGCGCCTCTCGCACGGCGCGTTCCCCGCGGGCGCGGATCTGTCGCGCGTGTCGCTCGACGGCGCGCACCTCGAGCGCGTCGTCTTCGCGGACGTCACGCTCTCCAAGAACGGCGCGCACGCGTCGTTCCGCAAGGCACATCTCGCGCAGGCCGATCTGGCCCAGCAGGTCGTCGACGGCGTCGACTTCACGGGGGCCGACCTCCGCGGCGCCAAGCTCTCGGGTGCGACGGGCAGCGCGACGTTCACCGACGCGCGCGCCGGAGCGCTGGGGCCGCACGTCGACGACAACGACACGGCGCTCACCAAGGTGACGTCGTTCGAGGGCGCCGAGCTCGGGACGTCGGCGTTCCGAGGCGCGTACCTCGACCACGCCGACTTCCGCCGCGCCGGCCTCGTCGACGCCGACCTCGAGGGCGCGCACCTCGACTGGGCCAGCTTCGTCGACGCCCGGCTCGCGCGCGGCGAGGTGAGGAACGGCACGCTCCGTCGCGCGGCCTCGGCGCACGCCACGCGCTGGGACGGCGCCGATCTCCGCGGCGTGGACCTGTCCGGCGTCGACTTCAGCGCGGTCGACGGTCAAGGCGCGTCGTTCGTGGGAGCGCTCATGTGCGGCGCCGACCTGCGGGGCACCAAGCTGCACGACGCCGACCTGACCGACATGCGGTTCGACGTCGACGGCGACGTGCGCTTCCCGGACGGGAGCGTCGGGCCGTGCTCGCCCGGAGATCGGACGGGCGCCGAGACGCGCTCCACCGACGCTCGCATCGGCACCGCGTGCCCCGACGGCGGCCACGCGCCCGCCGGGCGCGACGGCGAGTGCACCGACGCGCAGTGGCGCGTGCGTGGGATCCCGTCGAGCCAGTGCACCGATGCGGAGAAGGCGTCGCCGCTCGACGACGGCGGCGCGTGCAGCAAGGATTGTCAGTGCCAGAGCCTCTACTGCGCGCCCGACGGTACGTGTCAGGACGCGCCGTGACGGCGCATCATCGACGGTTGGAGGAGGGGCTTCATCAGCGTGCGGTGGTGATGGGTGCACTATGCACTGTCAACGGTGCGTCGTGCTGGGCTTGGTTGTGACTAGGTTTCGCGCTGCCCACCGCGCGTCAAGCGGCCCGATATTTACGGCCCCTCGGCCCGCGCTGCCGGGGCCCCACGCTCACCTGAAGCCCCTCCTTCAACCGTCGATCTCGACCTGCCAGTTCGTCTCTTGGATCGCGCCGTTGAGCTCGCGCAGCGTCTTGGCCAGATCGTCCTTCTGCTTCTGCAGGCGCGTGACCTCGAGCGTCGCGATCCACTTGATCTCGCGCACGCCGTAGCGATCGGGCTCCTTGCGGCAACCGTCGACGGCGGCGGTGAGGATCGCGTGGTGCTGCGTGAGCTTGTCGCGTCGCGCGATCGCCTCGGTGAGCGTGCGTCCGTCGGGCAGCTTGGCGGTGAGGTTGGCCCGGTGGATGCGCGTCACGAGCGACTCCAGCGCGTCGAGCGCGCCCGCGGCCTCGAGCAAGAGCTCGCGCGGATCCTCGTGCGGCTTCTCGCCGTCCTGCACGATCGCGTTGGCGACGACGCGCCCGCGGAGCGACTCGATCTTCTTCTGCATGTCGGCGCGTAGCAGCAGCGCCTCGGCGAGCTTCATCTTGGGGCCTGACGGCGGCTTCGCGGCGGCGGCGGGCGAGGCCTTGGGGGTCTTCGCGCTCTTCTTCTTGGCGGCCATGTGCGCAAGCATCGGCCCGAAGGGGCGCGCCTGTAAAGTCTCGGCCCCAGACCGTGACCCGGCCGTCACTTTCTGCGCAACTCCGGGCGTCGCCGGCCGAGGGGGGGGTATGCGACCCTCGAAGCGACCTCTCTTTGCCTCCTCCCTCACCGCGCTCGTCCTCGGGTCCGCCGCGGCCATCTCGGCCGGTTGCTCGGCCGGAGACGCGAACGGTCGGGTCTACAGTCACGTCGATGTCCGCGTCGGCGATCGCTTCGACGACCTCATCCCCCACGCTGGGGGCTTCCTCGGACGAGCCAAGACAATCGTGTCGAGGCTCGACGCCAAGGGCAACGATCTGGGCTACTTCAGCGTGGACGGGCTCCTCGACGCTGCGCCGGTGTCGAGCGGCGACGTCGTGACCCTCGCCTTCGCATCCGGTGGGTACGAGCTCGCGCGACACGACAGCTCCGGCACGAAGCGGTGGGCCGTCGGGCTGCCGCTGGGCTCCCGGCAGACGACGATTCCGCAGATCACCGGCGACGGCGACGACACCCTGGTGGTCGGCGCGGCGTTCGAGCAGTCCTTGGAGATCGGCTGCCCCAAGCCCGCGTGGGGGCTCTACGTGTCGCGCTGGGACGCGCGGGGCAAGTGCACCGACATGTGGAGCTTGGCGGAAATGCCCAAGGGCCTGTCGTTCGGCTACTACAACGCCGGGGACTACTTTCGCCTAGCCGGGCCGGTCGTCGCGCCCGACGGCGCGCTCGCGCTGGCCGGAGAGTTCCGCAGGAGTCTGTCGCTCGGCGGCACGACGCTGACGGCCGCGGGCGGTTACGAGGACACGGATCTGTTCGTCACCGTCGTCGAGCGTGACGGTCGCGTCCGGTTCGCGCACGCGGCGGGCAGCACGTCGAGCACGGACGAGATCGGGGAGCTGGCCTTCGATCCGAGCGGCTCGTCGCTCTTCCTCGGGGGAGCGTCGTTCGGCGACCTCACGTTCGGCGGCAAGGCCGAGCCCACCACGGGCGGCGACTTCTTCGTCGCGAGCTTCGACGCGTCGAGCGGGAGCAAGCGGTGGGCGCGCCGTTTCGGCGAGCGCGTCGAGCTCGGTGATCGGGTCAGCGGGCTCGCGAGCGACGGCGCTGGCCACGTGGTCGTGAGCGCGCTCGGGTGCACCGCCAGCGGCCCCGACGTCGAGATCGTGCGCGGCGACGGCGGGGTGACCACGAGCTGTGTCTGTGTGCTCGACGACGACACCGGGGTCCCGCGCCTGCGCCGGCAGATGAACGTCTCGGCGACCGCCGTGGCCGCGACCCCCGAGAGCTTCTGGGTGTCGGGCACGTACAGCGGACGCCCCGTGATCGGCGCGACGCCCGTGCCGAGCGGGAGCGAGTTCGTGGCGCGCTTCGACTACGCGCGTTGACTCACAGTCCGCGAATCGCGAGCACCAAGACGCGCGCGACCTGCGTGGCGCTCGCGTTGTCGTCCGAGGTCACGAACAAGAGCCGCCGTCCGTCGCCCAGGGGGGGGCCGAGCGCGAGCGACTCGTAGTTGTCGAGCAGCGGGTTGGGCTGCGTCCCGGGGTGCGTCACGTCCCCCGGGGGCAGCGTCCCGATGTCGACGAGGAGCTTCTTGGTCAGGACCGGCGTCGCGTCGCCCAGCGCGGGCACCCCCGAGACGTCGGGCGCGCCGGCGAGGTCGACACGGAAGATGCGCACCGTGTTCCCGAAGCCCGACTGGAAGCCGCGCTCGAGCACCAGCAGCGCGTCGTCGGTGACGGCGAGCAGCTCCGAGACGCCCATGTCTCCGCCGCCCGCGCCGGCGCCGAGGGGCTCGGTGCGGTAGGCGTGCTCCGTGGTGGTGCCGCTCGAGCGGTCGCGCCGCACGATGCGCACGAGCGTGCCGCGGGTCTTCGAGGCGACGGGGCCGTCGGCGGGGAGCGCCGCCTCGTTGGCGGTGAACAGGAAGCGCGGCGAGAGCGCGAGGCTCTCCATGCCCTTGTTGCCAGGCGCTTGGCTCGCGAAGCGCGCGGGCAGGTCGATCCGACCGAGGTACGCGCCGTTCGCGTCGAACCGTTCCAGGCGCGGCTCCGTCTCGACCGTGATCGCCAAGAGCTCCGCGCCGCTCCGCACGATGCCCTCACCGTCCCACGTCGGGTCGGGGCGACCGGTGAGCGCGATCGGCGTCGCCGGCGAGAAGGCGCGGAAGTCTTGCGCGGCCACGAGCGGGACGACGCGCGCCTGAGTGTCCTGGATCGCGTAGAGGGTGGACGTGGCCTCGTCGAAGAACGTGCCCGACAGCCCCTGCGTGGCGTCCGTGCGCGGGAGCTCGGCCACCGCGTACAGCGACACGTCTGCGACCGGCGCCGCCGCCTCTGCGCTCGCCTCGGTCTCCGCCGTCGCGTCGACCGTGGCGCCTGCGTCCGCGGGCGTCGCGATCGGATCGCTCGACGTCCCGCACGCGCCGATCAGGAGGGCTGCGGCCGCCGTCCACCATCGCCTTCGCATCCGCTCAGCTTACCAGCCCGCGACGCGAATATTCTGCGCGTCGAGCGCCGAGCGCGACGGTGAGCTTGCGCGGATTCAAGAGAGCGCGCGCCGACCGCGATGGTTAACTTCACGGCTCGTGCATCGCTCTTGGGTCGCCGCCTTGGCCGTCGCGCTCTCGTTCACGGTCACCCGCCGTGCGCGGGCCGATCAGCCGCGCGCCCCCCTGCCTGCGGCCGCCGCAAGAGACGCGTCCGACGGCGACGACGACGATCTCGTCATCACGGACGAGGACACCGACGGGCGCGACGACTTCGAGGCGTTCCCCCTCGCCGTCCCGCACAAACCGCACGTGCTGCGCGCGTCGCTCGAGGTGGGCGGCGTGCTCGCGGTGGGCTTCGTCGACTACCTGCTCAACACGTCGGCGCGAGGCGGTGAGCAGCGCGCCGGGGACGAACGCTGGGCGCTCCGATACGACTGGCCCGACCTACGCGGCAAGTTCACCGGCAGCGCGTACGAGCTCGACAACAACCGCTTCGGCACCAACTACGCGTCGCACCCGTTCGCCGGCACCCTCTACTACACGGCCGCGCGCTCCAACCACCTGAGCATCCCCGAGTCGTTCCTCTTCGCCGCGTTCGGCTCCACCATGTGGGAGTACTTCGGCGAGATCCGCGAGAAGGTGAGCGTCAACGACATGGTGGTCACGCCCATGTCGGGCGCGGCCATCGGCGAGGCGACGATGCAGCTCTGGGGCTTCTTTCGTCGTGGGCGGCGCAGCGTCCCGAACGCCATCTTCGCGTTCCTCGCGTCCCCGGTCGCGTCGATCAACGCGTGGACCGACGGCGACGGCGATCCGCTCCGCGCGCGCGACACCAACGAGCTCGGCTTCCCCGCCGAGCCCTGGCACCGCTTCACCCTCGAGGCCGGCTTCGGCGCCACGTCCGTGTCGGCCGTCACAGCGCGCGAGCCCAACCGCTCGTACGCCGACCAGCGCCTCGGCCTCGATCTCGCCATCGCGAACCTGCCCTTCTACGACGACCGCGGTCGTGTGGCGCGCGTGTTCTCCGACGGCAACGCGTCGCGCATCTCGATCGAGACCGCCTGGTCGCGTGGAGACCTCGTGCACGGCGTCTTCTCGACCCGCGTCATGCCCGCGGGCCTGTACATCCGCGACGCGGGCGATCCGGACGCGCCCGACGACGCGCCCGTCCGCGGCAGCACGGTGCTCGTGGGCCTGCTCTTGGGCTTCGAGTACGGCACGCACCTCTACGATCGCGACGGGGCCCGACCGCGCGACATGATCGCGTACGTGAGCCCGGTCGGCGTGGGCGGCGAGGTCTCGTGGCGCGACGGCGAGCTCGGTGTGCGCGCGAGTCTCGACGTGAGCGGCACGCTCGGCGGCGTGAACGCCTATGGGCTCAGCGACTACCTCGCCACGCGCAGCGAAGCCGGCCTGCTGACCACCACGCGCGAGCAGGGCTATTACCACGGGCTCGGCGTGAGCCTCGCGCCGGGGGTCGAGGTGACCTGGGGCCCCGTCGACGCGAGCGCCAACATGCGGCTCGACACCTTTCGTCCGCTCGGCGGGCTCGACTCGGACGCGGGCAACGTCGACTACCGCATCCGGTTCGCCGACCAACGCACCCGCCTCCGCGCCGACCTCGGGCTCCGCTTGCCGGGCACGCCCGTCCGCGCCGGCGTGACGGCGCAGCGTATGGTGCGTCACGGTGACGTCGGGGACGCGCACGCGACGCGAAGTGAGACCTCCTTGTGGGGTAGTCTAGGAGTGATCTTCTGATGAAGCCCTTCGATCGAGAGCGGACGGTGCCCGAGCCCCGCGCGCTCGCACGCCGACGCTTCACGGCTCGCCTCGGCGGCTGCGTGTGCGCCGCGGTCCTCTGCACCACGGTCGCCCACGCCGAGCCGACCGACGGCGGCGCGCCCCGAGCAGACGTCGCGGACCGCGCGAGCCCCGCGCCCGCGCCCCCGCCGCCGACGGCGCAGGAGCGCGAGTGGCGCGAGCGATACGCGCGCGCACGCGAGGACATGATGGCCGGGCGCTTCCGCGACGCGCAGGTGCAGCTGCGTGCGCTCGCCTCGGAGGCCAAGAGCGACCAAGACCGCGCGCTCGCCCTCGAGATGGCCAAGCTCGCCGGCGCGTGGGCCGACCGGTCCGACGTCCCTGCGCCCGCCCCGAGCCAGCCCCGCGCGTCGATCCGCACGAGCGGCGAGCTCACGATGCTCTACGCGACGTCGTTCCTCTACGGCGTGGGCACGGGCGTCTGGTTCTTGCTGCAGACGCAGCCCGAGTCGGCCGCGACGGCCACCCTGCCGTTCGCGGCGCTCGTCGCGACGCCGATCGTCGCGGTCGCCACGTTCGACCTGGTCAAGAAGTTCCCACGCGGCGTGCCGCACGCGCTGTCGGCCGGCATGTACCTCGGCCTCGGTCAGGGCATATGGGTCAACGGCTACGCGAGCGCGCGCGCGCGTCGCGTCGAGCGCACCGATCCCGACACGAACCTGCGCTGGCAGCCCGAGACGGTCTCGAGCGTGCTCTGGGCCGGGGCCACGCTCGGCGGCGTCGTCGGCGGCGCGCTCGGCAGCACCCTGGTCACCACGCCCGGTCGTGTGTCGTTCGTCGCGTCGACGACACTCTGGTCGGGCGTCGTCACCGGTCTCACCGCGACGGCGCTCTCCCCGCGCAGTCCGGCCGGTCGTGAGGCGTCGTTCCTCGCGGGGGGCGTCGGGTACAACGCGGGCATCGCGGGCGGGCTGCTCTTCGCCGGGGCCGTGTCTCCGTCTGTCGCGCGCGTCCGGCTCGTCGATCTCTCGGGCGTCGCGGGTGGGCTCGCGACCACGGGCTTCTATCTCGCGTTCACGCGCGACGTCGACCCGCGCCTCGCGTCGGGCCTCGCCGCGCTCGGCGCGAGCGCGGGCCTCGCCGCGGGTTGGTTGCTCACCTCGGGCATGCCCGACGAACGACCCTGGAACGAGCGCAAGCCGCAGGGGCTCCAGCTGCAGCCGCACGTCGCGCCCGTCGTCGGCGGCGCCACGCTCGGTGTCGGCGGCCTGCTCTGACGCCGGTCAGAAGTCGAGCTCGACCGCGGCGAGCCCCGTGAGCTCCCACCGCGAGCTGCTCACGGGACCGATGACGCCGGCGCGCATCAGACGCTGGCCGCTGAGCACGAGGCGCGTGTGCCGCGACGGCTTGTAGCCCACCCACGCGCGCGCGCCGACACGGCGATCCGAGATGTCGATCTCGACCGCGTCGGCCGCGGGGCGGGCCTCGCGATCGAGCCCGCCCATGCTGGTGAAGAGGTCGAAGCGCAGCTCGGCGCCCGCGTCGAACCGCGCGCCTTCGAGAGCGAGCTTGGGTTGCAGCGTCGCGCCGTACCCGTGGTAGTAGCGCTGCCGCGCGACGACCGACGCGAGCCCGGCGTCGCCGGCGCGGGCGATGTACTCGGGCAGGGCGTACGCGCCCACCCCCGCAAAGTTCACCAAGCCGTCGAGCGACGCGCGAAAGGTCAGCGGTCCCAGGTACGCCGTGTGCTCGACGCGCGTGCCCAGCCCTACGAGCGCGATCTGATCGGCCGAGGTCCGGCGGTCGCGGTCGTAGTCGTGCACGCCGTACTCGAAGGCCCCGAGGAAGCCGGCGACGACGGCGTGGCCGTGCAGCGCGCCGCGCGTGCCGCGCACGTCTTGGGTGAAGTACCCCGCCGGCATGAACCGGCCCGCGAGCTTCATGTCGGCGAGCCCGCTCTTGGCCACCGACGCGGCGAGGTCGAAGTCGGACACCTCGCCCGAGTCGAACCACTGGGTCACGTTCCCCGCGCGACCGTAGTGCGGCAGGGTCACAATGCGTGTAGATGCATACATTCGCACGTCGCCCTGATCCACACCGCCCTCCTGCGACGTGAGCCCGCCGCCCGCGCCGACGCGGATGCGGTGCCACACGTCGGCCGGGAACCCGAGGTCGTCGTAGGCCGAAGGCGGCGCGACCGAGAGCCCGTCGAGCGCGTCGTGCACGGTCTTGAGCGGCGCGAACAGGGTGCCCAGGCTGCGCGTCGCGAGCGTCGGTCGGCTTCGCTGGAAGAGCACGCCGAGCTGGAGCGACGACTCGCCGAGCGCCACGCC
Source organism: Myxococcales bacterium (assembly GCA_020430845.1). GTDB lineage: Bacteria > Myxococcota_A > Polyangia > Polyangiales > Polyangiaceae > Labilithrix. Next base: position 4,245 of record JAGQJA010000233.1, on the reverse strand, counting down.
GCCGAGGGGCGTCGCGATCAGGTCGTTGATGCTCACCTGCTCCTTGAACTCGCCCAGGTACTCCCAGAGCACCGACGCGCCGAACGCCACCGCCGTGGACTGCGGGATGCCTGCGCGGTTCTGTCGGAGCGAGGAGTAGTACCAGTAGCCCGCGAACGGGTGCGTCACCCAGTTGGTCGCGAAGCGGTTGTTGTCGAGCGACACCGCCTCGAAGAGCAGCTTGGCGCGAAAGCTCTGCCAGTCGTAGCCCAGGTCCCAGTCGATCGAGTTCGACTTGTCGAGCTGGTACTGCGCGTAGCCGATGCCGAGCACGCCGAGCACCTCGAGGAAGCCGCGCGCGTAGTTGCGCTTGGCTGCCGTCGTGTAGTCGAACGCGCGATCGTCGAGCGGCCCCTCGTCGTCGTCCCACGCGTCGTCGGCCCACGCCGCGCCGGGCCACGTCACCGCGAGCGCGGTGACCGCGGCGAGGATGAGGCTCCTCTTGCGGCGAGGGGGGCGTCGCGGGCGCATCGGTCGATCCACTGCATAGCTACGATGCCAGCGCCCAGGGGCAAAGGCTCGTGACAGAGGCTGACGACGCGCGCACGGTTTGCGCCGCGATGGCGGACGCAACGCTTGCGCGGACCTACAGCGGGCAGGCCGCCGGAGGCGGCGCGGCGCCGCAAGTGGCCTGCACGCCCCCCTCTTTGCACGACGCGCACGGGCAGCCGCTCGCGATCTGCTTGCCCTTGCAGTAGGCCATCCACGCCGGTCCGCCGCCGTTGTCGAGGCACCACCAGCCGTCGGCCTTGTCGTTGCAGTCGGTCTTGCTCAGCGCGGCGGGCGCGCCGTCGCCGAGCGGGTTGGGAATGCTCTCGCACGCCTTCTCGAGGAGCTCGATCTTCGGAGGCTTCGCGTTCGCCACCTGCGCGGGGCACGCCTGCTCGAGCGTGAGCCCCGTCTTCTTGAGGGCGTCGACCGCGAGGACCTGCGTGGCCACTTGCACGTTCGTCGGGAAGCTCACGTTCCAGAGCATCGCGACCGCCATGTCGACGCTGCTGTTGTACTGGACGTACTTCTTGCCGTTCTTCTGTTTGATGCTGTCTCGATAGCCGAAGCCCGCGCTCCCGAGCGCGGTGGTGCCCGCGTCGTAGGCGCTCCAGTCGCCCGCGAAGACGGCGGCCTCGAGCGGCGGCGCGTAGCCGGCCGTCCCGCTCACGCTCACGGCGCCTCCCGCGACCGACTGATCGGGAGTCGTGAACAGCGAGCCGCCCACGCCCGCCCCGAGGGGGATGCCGAAGAGCGCGCCCTTGCCGATGCCGACCGATGCTCCCGCCGTGCAGAAGCGCCCCGTCCACGCGTCGAGCACGCTCGACTTGTTTCCGAAGCCGTACCCCATGTACGCGCTCGCCTCTCCGCCGGCGAGCGACGCGAGCCCGACGCCCTTGTACGTGAAGACCGCCGCCTGCTGGTTCCAGATGTCGAACACGACGTCGAAGCCGGCCTGCGCCGCGCCGCCCGCCGCGCCCGTGACGTTGCCGCCGTAGAAGAAGTACGGATGCTGCATCCCCGCGAAGGGCGCGAGGACCTCGCACATCTTGGTCTTGGCGTCGCGGAGCGCCTGCCGGACCTGACCCACGATCGCGCGCGCCTTCTGCAGCGACTCTCGCCAGCCCTGGGTCCCGAGACCGTCGACGACGATGCGGATCGTCTTCGGGGTCGTGCCGTCTTCGACCTCGCACACGCCGGTCGCCTCGAGGTCCTCGATGCACCGCTCCCAGCGGGCCTCGGTCTCGTCGATCGAGCGCGCGTAGATGTCCTGGGTCTGCTGGCGCGCCTCGATGAGCTGCGCCTCGTAGCCGCCCCGACCGTGTGATCCGTCGGACGCGTCGCTCGAGCAGGCCGCGATGGACACGAGGAGGAGCGGGGCGGCGGCGGCGAGACATCGACGGAGGAACATCGATGCGGAGTCATGCACGATGGGTGCCCTTGCGCGCCGACCTCGTCGGGGCTCTGAAATCAGGCTCCGGCGTCGCGCCCGCGGGCGGACGGTCGCAGATCATGGACCCTGCATGCATCACCTTTGTGAGCCGCGACGAGAGCGGAATTTCTTCACCCGAGTGCAGCGCCGAGACCGGAGAAAAGTCCAGGGAGGGCCGGCCTCACGCCAAGTCGGCGCGCGGGCCCAGACCGCTCCGCGCGCGCACACCAGCACACCGCGCGGCCGGTCCACGTCTTGCTGAGCACGTCCCATGCGCTCTATGCGATCCCACTCCGCCGCGGCTCTCGCCGCGCTCTCGCTCCTCGCCGCCTCGTGCGCCTCCGTCGACGACTCGTCGGCAGAACAGGGCTCGGTCGAGGCGCTCACGCTCGACCGGGACGTCGCGGTCATCGGCGACACGACGACGTTCCTCAAGGCGTCGGAGGCGCAGTCGAGCGCGCTCCCGGACGGCGCGAAGTGCTCGCTGGCGCCGCGCACCAAGCTGCCGCTGGCCCGTCCGGCCCGCCTCACCGCGAGCGGCCACCTCGAGCTGCACGTGGCGCCGCGCGCACGCATCGACGGCTGCGACCTCGCGACCACCGACGCTCCTCTCTACGTCTTCGCGCCCCACGTCCGCTCCACCGAGTCGCGCGGCGAGACGCGAGACGGCGCCGCGGCGCGCTTTCGCGAGGGGATGCTGTCCACGAGCGACGGGCTCGACATCCGCTACATCGCGTGCGCGAAGCTGGGGCTCGCCGACGCAGGACCGGTGGTCGTGCTCTTGCACCCGGCGGGCGCCGACGCCGAGTCGACGTGGTACACGAGCGGTGTCTTCGGCACCCTCGAGGGCCGCGGCTTCTGCCCGGTCGCCCTCGACCTGCGCGGCCACGGCGAGAGCAGCAAGCCGCACACGGCCGCCGCGTACGACGTGGAGCGACTCCAGCGCGACGTCGTCGAGTCGCTCGACGCGCTGGGGGTCTCGCGCGCGCACTTCCACGGGTACTCCCTCGGTGGGTCGCTGCTCATCCGCCTGCTCCCGCGCCTCGCCGCGCGCGGCGTGGTGCTGTCGGCCGCCTTCGGAGGGGCAGGTCTCCCCGACGGACGCCGCGACGACGTCGCGGGGCGCGATCGCTCGCGCGCCGATCGTGCCGACGTCGAGGCGCGGAGCGGCCCTGCGCTGCGTACCGACAAGGACGCGCTCGCCGCGCTCTTCGAACGCGCGCCATGGACGCAGCCGCTCGACCCTCTCCCGTTCGAGCGGCTGCAGTTCCCGCTCATGGGGCTGTTCGGGGACTTCGACAATCCAATGCAGAATACACGTACGTTCGCGCGGCGAGCGCCGGCCCACTACGTGGGCACCGCGGTGTTCAAGGACCGCCTCCATGTCGGGACGATCGCGCCCAAGACGATGCCCGCGTCGTACGCCGAGGTGCTGGCGGCGTTCTTCTCGGGGGCACCTGCGCCGGCGCGCCCCGACTACACGTTCGTCCCGCGCGCGGCCGTGGCCGGTTCGTAGCGCGCCAGCCCTGCCGCGACCTCCGCGGGGCGTGGTCGCGCGGCGACGTTTCGTCGAGAGTCGGGCCCGATTCTGGGATAGGTCAGTCGGGTGCTGCCCGACGAGCCCGTGCACCTGCTCGAGCGCGTGCCGCTGAAGCTGCCCTTCTGGACGTACTGCGAGATGTTCGGCGACGCGCCGTACACGTTCTTGCTCGACAGCGCGCGCGACCCGCAGAAGTTGGGCCGGTACTCGTTCATCGCCGCGGAGCCGTTCCTCGTCTTCCGCGCCAAGCGCGCCAAGACGCTCCCGGGGGCGCCCCACCAGGCGCGCTGCACGGTCGTCGACAAACGTTCGGGCGGCGAGCCCGTCGAGTACGTCGCCGATCCGCTGGAGGAGCTGCGGCGGTTGATGGCGACGCATCACGTCGACCTCGACGCGTACGTGTCGAGGCCCGTGCCGTACCTGGCCGGCGCGGTGGGCTACTTCGGGTACGAGGCGGGCTACTTCGTCGAAGACCTGCTCGACACAGGGCGCGACGACCTCGACCTCCCCGACATCGATCTCGGCTTCTTCGACGCGACCCTCTCTCACTGTCATCGGACCGGGGCGTCGTACGTGTCGGTGATCGGCCGAGGTGCCGACCGCCTGGCCGCGCGAGCGCTGGCCGAGCGCAAGCGCGACGACCTTCTCGCGCGCATCGCGGCCTTCGAGCGCGCGCCGCGCACGCCGAGGGAGGGCGCGAGCTCGCCGGTGTCGGGGCGTCTGCTGGCGTCGCACGTCGACGAGA
>JAGQJA010000232.1 GCA_020430845.1 Myxococcales bacterium | reverse complement strand
CCCAGAGCAGCTGGTTGACCTGGTTGGGGTCCTGCCCCAACTCGGCGGTGAGCTTGGCGAACGCGGCCGTGCGCTCGATCCCGAGGAACGAGGGCAACGAGGCGACGTTCCCGTCCCACGACCCCTTGGCCGCGCCGAACGGGGTGCGCTCGGCGAGGTAGCGCATGGCGAGCACGGCCTTCTCGCCCTTCTCGGCGTAGAGCGCGCCCGCGAGCTTGGCGCCCGCGGCCTGACCGATGGCGATCGGGATGTTGACGTAGCCGAGGTAGAGCGCCTTCTTGCCCTTGGGCGCGATGAGCGAGAAGTACTCGGTCTTCTTGGGGCCCGTGAGCATCTCGCCGAGCGAGAAGAGCGAAATCCCCAGGAAGATCACCCAGATCGACGGGGACGTGCCGTACACGATCGTGCCGCACGTGGCGATGAGGATGCCGATCGAGATCGACGTGAGCACGCGCAGGCGCGCGACGAGCGCCGAGATGGGCACGACCAGCAGCACCACGAGCACGGCGTTGAGGTTGATGGCGTTCTCTTGCTTGAGCTGCACGCCGCGCGCGTCCTTCATGAGCCACGCGTCGGGGAGCCACGACGCCGACTGCACGAGCGGACGCGAGTCGGTCCAGTCGGCGTAGAAGTTCGGCATCAGATCCCAGAGTTGGTAGAGCATCATCCAGAAGCCGCTGAAGAGGACGATGACCGCGATGAGCCTCGCGTCGAGGATGTTGAGCAGCGTCTCTTTGAGCACCGTGCCGATCCCGCGCGTCGTGTCGGCGCCACTCGGCACCTCGCGGTACGTGAGGAGCATCAAGAAGTTGAGCGACGCGATGCCCGCGCACCCGTAGAAGACCCACGGCCAACCCTTGCCGTGCAGGTAGCCCGCGAACGGCGGGCCGATGGCCGCGCCGACGTTGACGAGCCAGTAGAAGAGCCCCCATCCCACGCTCGAGTTCCGCTTCGACGTCGACTGCGCGAGCGTGCCCTGCACACCTGGTTTGAAGACGGCCGTGCCGAGCGCGAGCATGAGGCAGCCCGCGAAGAACCCCGGGTAGCTGCGCTGCGTGGCCATCATGAGATAGCCGGTGACCTTGAGCGCGACGGACAGGCCGATCGTGGGCTTGTAGCCGTACCGGTCGCTCAGGCCTCCGCCGACCATGGGCACGAGCGACTGCACGAGCGCCCACCAGGCGAGGATGGTCCCCTTTTGCGACTGGCTGAAGTGCAGCCCGCCCGGCTCGTCGGCCTGCGCGATGTAGATCGGGATGACGACGCGCACGCCGTAGTACGCGAGGCGCTCCCACATCTCCATCGTGCAGCACATCCAGAACGATCGAGGGAACGTCTTGATCGTCTCGATGAACGTGAGCTTCTCGGCGGAGTGGAGCTCGGGGGTGGAGGCGGGGGTGGTCGCGGCGCCAGACATCGCGGGCGGCGATACCACGCGACCGCGGCGGCGTGCGGCGATTCGTGGGGGGCGGTGCGTGAACGCGGCGCGTGAGACCCGCGCCCGCGACGTCAGCGGTGGATGATGATGCTCGTGCCCTTGCCGCTCGGCACGTTGATGCCGTGCCACCCCTCGGGCACGTCGGGCCCGGTGAACTTGAACACGCGCATCGCGTCGAGCGGCGAGAGGTTGATGCAACCGTGGCTGCGGGCGAGACCGAACACGTCGTGCCAGTAGGCGGCGTGCAGCGCGTAGCCGTCGTGGAAGTACTGGACGAAGGGCACGTCCCGCAGCTCGAAGCCGTGACCCTTGGTCTGACCGCTCGAGCTCTCGCCGGCCTCGGCCGACGGCGCCGCGCCTCCGGACTGCGAGCTGCGCTCGTCGGAGTCCATCGTCGCGGTGATGTGCTTGCTCTTCATGCGGTAGAGACCGCGCGGCGTCGACTTGGTCGTCTTGGGATCGTCGAGGCCGTCTTGCCCCGTCGACACGAGCGTGACGAAGAGGGGCTTGGTGCCCTCCCAGAGCGTGAGCGTCTGCTCCTCGATGCTCACGTCGATCCAGCGCTCGCCGTTCTTGGCGGCCTGCGGCCACTCCTGCGGCGCGACCGCGATGCCCACGTCCTTGGCGCGGACCCAGAAGCCGAAGCGCGTCTCGAGGTAGCGGCCGCCCCGGGCCTTCTTGCTCTGCCCCGTGAGCGGCAGGTACGCGCGCGCCTTGAGCAGCTCGGGCTGGCGCTTCATCTGCGAGCCCTCGACCTGGTACGGGTGCACGCACGGCTTGGCCGCGTCTTTGCCCGTGCGATCGCAGGGGCGCGCGAACGCCACCGGCAGCTGGGCGTCGCCGAGCTCGACCCCGTGCCAGGCCGAGCCCGACTCGGGCTTGACCTTGTCGATGGGCACGAGACGCATGTCGACGGTGACGGCGAACCTGCGCCCGCCCGCGGCCACGCCGCCGTCGAACGCGCCGATGAACGCGAGACCGGTGTGGCGCTTGACGCGGTTGGCGAAGAACGAGTGCGGCGGCACCTGGAAGCTCGCGACGTTGGGGATGCGCCGCCCGACGATCATGCCCTGCTGCGGGTTGCGGTCGGCGCTCGTGCGCGTGCCCGCCGCCTCGAGCCAGAACGGGAGAGGATCGCGGTCGCTCTCCCCTCCGAAGAACACGCCGTCGGACATGGTGTTCGACGCGGGACGCTCCGGCGCCGAAGGATCGACCTCGCGCAGCGCGTCCATCGCGCCGAGGTCGGGTCGGTTGGCCTCTTCGGCGCGACGCGACCACCACGACAGGTGCGACGACAGCTTGAACTCCGCCGACTGCTGCTCCTCGGGCGTGGGCACGCGCAGGTAGAGCGGCGCGATCGAGCGCACGAAGCCGTACGAGTAGGGCATCGGGCTCGCGGCGTCGGGCCGACGGCTCGCGGCCTTCACGAGGGGTTGGTCCACGTCGATGCTGACGGTTGCGCCGTTGCACACGTAGCCGCGCGGCGGGATCGCGTACCACCCTTCGGCGCAGCCGTCGGTGCCGCTCGGCTTGTCGGCGCGCGGGACGACCGCGCCGAGGCGGAGGTAGCCGATCTTCTTCGACGACTCGCTGGGTCGCTCGTAGACGTTCGCCTGCATCGCGACCGCGGCGATCTTGGCGGTCGCCGACATGGGCGGGTGCGGCAACGCAGGACCCTCGACGAGGGCCGCGGACGACAGCTCGGTCGAGCTGGCCGCCCCGCGCTTGCAGGCGACGGTCGATAGCGCGACCGCACCGGCCACGACGAGCGTGAGGACGTGGGCGCTTCGCATCACGGCCAAAGTGCACGACCGGATCAGGAGGGCCAAGTATTCGGACGCCCCGGCCCACCAACAGCGGCGGCGCGCGTGTGCAAGCGATGACCGCAGCGCTCGAAGTGCAACGCGTTGCACTCGAGGATCGTCGGCGGGACACCGGGTACACCGCGGACCGGGAGGCACCCCAAAAACACGAATCATTTCGTGTGCAAGGCGTTGGCCCGGCACCTGCAGTAGTGTCTGGTCACGAAGCCACCTCGTCCGTCACGACACGAACCGACGCGCTCAGGCTCACGAGCCCGCCGGTGACGACGCGGAGACCTGAGCCGGTCTCTCGCGTCGTCGGTGAAGTGGCACCCCGCGCGTCGCGCGGTGGGACGGACGCTTCGGCAATCTTGGATCCTCACATTGCAGGCGCGTGAAGGGTCCGAGGGGCCGCGACGAACTGGGTCGTCGCGGCCCGGTCTTATTTTGTGGGAGGCCTTGCCTGTGTCCGTTCGTCTCGCATCGATCGCGTCGTTCGTCTTCGTCTCGTCCACGTGCGCCTGGCTCGCCGGGTGCGGGGAGCCCGAGCTCGAGTCGCCGGAGGTCCCGGCGCGGCAGCATGTGGTGTTCGAGGTGAAGAACGAGAGCGGCGCGGCGGCGGTGGTGGCGACGCAGGGCAAGGGGTGTGGCGCGTGGACGGTGGAGCGGCTCGAAGGGACGAGCTGGTCCACCGTCCGCCTGCCTACCTTGTCGTCCGACGCGGGTGAGGCGTGCTGCGCCCCGGGCGCCAAGTGCGTGACCACCAAGCGCGCCGAGCTCCCGAGCGTGCACTCGACGCGCATCTCGCAGGGAGAGGCGATGTGGATCGAGTGGGACGCCCGCGAGCGCATCGCGCCCGAGGCGGAGTGCATCATGCGCGGGCGCCGGCTCGAGGCGGTCGAGCCCGTGCCCGCCGGTCGCTACCGCGTGACGTTCGGCGTGCACGGCCGCGACGCGTGCGGCGACGACGCGCCGGGTTGCACGCTCCCGACGCAGGCCTCGCCCGCCAAGGCCGACCTCTGCGACGCCTCGAAGACGGTGCAGGTCGAGTTCGAGATCCCCGCCTCGGGAGACGTGGTCGTCCCCGTCGCGGTCCGCTGAAGGCCCGCCGGCCCCGGAAAGGCAACCGAGAAGCCCCGCTTCTTGCGCCCCGGGCCGCTAGACGGGGGCAGCACGCGAACGTACCGTCTCGGCGAGAACGGCGGAACGCTCGCCCGCGAGCGCGCATCGGAGGCTCCCATGACGCGACCCTTGCTCGACCCCAAGAAGATCTCCCCCGAAGCCCTTGCCAAGGTGCGCGGGCTCCACACCGAGACGATCGACGAGATCGAGAAGGCCATCGCGGCGCACGACGTGGTCGTCGTCGGCATGGCGCAGAACCCCCACGTGCGAAAGGTGCGCGCCGAGCTCAAAGAGGCCGGCATCGCGTTCGAGTACCTCGAGTACGGCAGCTACCTCTCCGAGTGGCGACGGCGCCTTGCCATCAAGCTCTGGAGCGGCTGGCCCACCTTCCCGCAGGTCTTCGTCCGCGGTGAGCTGATCGGCGGCGAGGATCTCACGCGCAAGGCGCTCGAAGACGGCTCGCTCAAGGCGAAGCTCGGCGCGGCCGACGTCGACGGCGCCGCCGCGACGGCCTGATCGCGCGCCCTCAGCGGCGATCGACCTCGAACGGCAGCACCATCGTCTGCGCGGTGGCCTGCGGGAGGAACTCCCATCCGCGCACGTGCGCCTCGACGCACTCGCGCATCATCGGAGACTCGCCGCTCGCCGCCGCGTAGCGCACCTTGCCGTCGATGCCCACCTCGAGCGACACGGTCACGCGCGCCGGTCCGCCCTTGGTGATCCCGTTCCAGCACGACGCGCCCACGTCGGCGCTGTGCAGGCGCACGATGTTGTCGGCGACGAGACCGGGGTTCTCCCCCGCCGACGCTGCGCTCGTGTCGTTGCCGGTCGTGCGCGCGAAGCCCACGGCGAGGATGCCGATGAGCCCCAAGAAGAGCCCCGCGATGAGGTAGCCGGACATTCCGACCCACCGGGGTGGGATCCGCGAAACCCAGCCGACGGGCGTGTGACCCGTCAGCTCCATCGTCAGGGGCTGGGTCGACGGGCGATCGTCGTAGGGGTGTTGCGAGTACATGCCCCCCCTTCTGCAAGGGGCGTTCCGGCAGATCGGATCGGCGACGATCCAGATCGGCCGAGCGCGCGCGACGGCCTGGGCCCGGCGAGCGAGCTCACGGGCGCTTGCCGAGCAGCTCGCGCGTCGGGGTGCTCACGGTCGCGTACACCTCACCCGCGACGCTGCACGTGCGCCACCCCTTGAAGGACGCGGACGCGACGGCGGTGATCTCGTAGCCGCGCGCGGTCTTCGCGAGCAGTGGGCCGCCCGAGTCTCCGACGCACGGCTGGACGTCGCCCTCGCCGAGGCCGGCGTAGATCTCGCTGCCCGAGAGCAGCTCGTAGCTCCACAGCGCGTCGAGCCGCTCACGCTCCGCCTCGACGAAGTCGGCGCTCTCGAGGCCACCGAAGTGTGCGTCCATCGCGGGGCGCTCCGCAAAGACACGCTGCATGGGCTTGCCCGACGTCGCGCGGAGCGTCAGCGGGCCGCTGAGCCGCTTGCCGTGCGTGCGCGCCTCGTCGCTGACGCCGTAGCCGACCGCTTGGAGCACGCGGCCCACGTCCTTTTCAGACGGCGCGGACGCGGCGATGGCGATGGGCTCGACGTCGAGCGGCTCGCCGAGCGTCATGACGGCCACGTCGGAGCCGCGCCCGAGCCAGCCGCCTTCGTCGAGGGACGCGACGCGAGACGCGACGACCCGCGCCTTGTGGGTGGGCGCGCGATAGTCTGCGCCCGTGTAGAAGTAGACCTCGTCGGTGTCGACGACCGACGCCGCGCCGGCCGACGGGATCGCGCAGTGCTTCGCCGTCACGACCTTGTCGGCGGCGACGAGCGTGGCGGTGCAGAAGAGGCGCGGCGAACCGGAGCGCATCCGCACGAGCGCGCCCACAGCCTCGAGGCGGGGATCGTCGCTCTGCTGACCACCCACGATCGCGCCCTCGCTCGCGAGGCTCTCGTCGTCACCGTCGGGCGGCGCGCAGGCCACCGACGCGGCGGCGAGGGCGACGAAGGCGAGCGCGAGGCGAGACATGACCCCGCCTCAGCAAGATGTACACCAATGTAGGACACTTCCGCCCATGGCGGACCACGCCGGCGAAGGCCCGAAAAACGCGGGAAACTGCGCGGGCGCCCCGCCGCGTGACCGCCGGAGCGCGCGACCGCCCGACCAAGAACCGCGCCGCGAGGGTGGATCGAGCGTCCCTCAGGCGATAGCGTGCCGGGCCATGGCGAACCCGATTGCAGTCTGCGACACGTCCCTCGGTACCTTCAAGATCGAGCTCTTCACCGACAAGATGCCCATCACGGCGGGCAACTTCGCGAAGCTCGCCAAGAGCGGCTTCTACGACGGGCTCCACTTCCACCGCGTCATCAAGGGCTTCATGTGCCAGTTCGGCTGCCCGCACAGCAAAGACCCGACGAGCCGACGCGCCGGCACGGGCGACGGCCCCGACGGCACCATCCAGGACGAGCACCCGCCGGAGCACAAGCTCTCGAACGAGCCCGGGACGATCTCGATGGCCAACACCGGCCGCCCCAACAGCGGCTCGTGCCAGATCTTCATCAACACCGTGCACAACAGCTACCTCGACTGGTTCACCCCGGGCGCGTCGAAGCACCCCGTGTTCGGCAAGGTGATCGAGGGCATGGACGTCGTCACGAAGATCGAGAACACGCCCACCGAGGCGGGCGATCGTCCGAAGACGCCCGTGCGCATGAACAAGATGACGATCATCGAGGGCTGAGGCCCCGCACGCCGAGCTGCGCGCCGCGCTCGTGATCAGCGCGCGCGGCGCTGCTCCTCGACGTCGTCCACCTCGTCTCCGAGCTGCGTCGCCGCGAGCGACTCCGGCGCCTCGCCGTCGCCCTCGACCGAGACGCGCACGCGATCGACCTTGGCCTTGCGCACGCGGAGCACGGGCACGCCGGTCGGCACGACCACGCCCGCGTTCTGCCGGTACGCGCCCGCCTGAGCGGCGTCCGCGCGCGTCTCCACCTCGCAGAGCACGTCGACGCGATCGCCCGGCTCGATCGTCAGCGCGCGCGCCTCCTTCACGGGGACGAGCTTTCGCCCGCCCTCACCTTCGTCGCCTTCGCCGACGAGCGAGGCGAGCGCCTGCGACGCGCCGTCGACCGGGCCGAGCGTGCCGTGGACCCACGCGCGGCCGGCGGGCACGCGCATGACGCGGCCGTCGTCGAGCGCGACCTCCAGCTCACCGACCATGGCGTCGCGCAGCACCGCGCCGCCGCCCACCACCCGCTTGGCGAAGAGCGCGAGCGCGTAGCCGAGCGGAGCGGAGCCGCCCCACGGCGAAGGGACCCGCGTGCCGCCGCGGACCACGCCCGACACGCGCTTCTTGTTCCGGCGACCGGGGGCGGGCAAGAGCGCGCCGTGCGGCACGGGACGGTCCAAGGCCTCCCGCACGAGGCGGATGATCATCTTGACGAGCCAGTAGAGGACCACCGCCACGATCGCGAAGACGATCACGATCACGATGCCGGCGACGACCGAGCCCAGATCACCGCCGACGTCGCACCCGTCGAGCCCGCCGCACCCGTCGAGCAGCCCACCGAACGTGCCGCCACCGGCGCCGGCGCGCGCGGCCTGACGCAGCTTGCGGGCGCGAGAGTCGGGCCCCCACACCTCGTCGTCGAGGCGCGCGCGTCCTTGGTCGGTGTCGAGCGAGACCACCTCGTGCCCGCGGCCGCGAGCGCACGCCTCGCCGTCGGCGAGCAGCGAGCGACAGCCGAGGCAGACGCGGCGACGCTTCACGATCCGAGGACCTCGCCGCGGAGCAGGTCGAGCGAGACGTTGCCGCAGGCGAGCACGCGCGCGTGGAAGTCCTTGAGGTCTCCGAGCTTCGCGCGCTGGTGCTCTTCGCGGAGGGCGAGCATCGCGCGCTGCCCGACCTTGTACGAGATCGCCTGCCCCGGCCAACCGAAGTAGCGCGTGACCTCGCTGAGCGCCGTGTCGTGCTCCATGCCTCCGAGGCGCTCCATCATCTCGACGGCGACGTCGTACGTCCACCGCTCACCCGGCCGAAAGCACGCGCCGTCGGGGATGGGCAACGAGAGGTGGGCGCCGATGTCGATGACGACGCGGCACGCGCGCATCATCTGGTTGGCGAGCATGCCGAGCTCGTAGTCGGGCTTGTCGTAGTAGCCGAGCTCGCTCATGAGCTGCTCGACGTAGAGCGCCCAGCCTTCGGCGAAGCCCGAGTATCCGTAGGCGACGCGGTGGAGCCGGCAGAGACTCTCGGTGAACGACACCTGCAGGCCGCACTGGAGGTGATGGCCCGGGAACCCCTCGTGGTACGCCGTGCTCACCTCGTCCCAGAGCGGGTACGGGCCGTCCCCGGCGAGCTGGTAACAGATCGCGCCGCGGCGGGAGAAGTCCTCCGACGGCGGCACGTAGTACGCCCCGAGCGGGCCGCCGGGCGGCGCCTCCTTGACGTCGACGTGACGGATGACGTCGGGCACGTCGAAGTGCGCGCCGTCGAGCGCCGCGAGCGCGCGCGCCTGCCGATCGCGCATCGCCGCGAGGAAGGTCTCTCGATCGTGGGCGGCGCGAGCGGGGTCGGTGCGCATGAGCGCGATCACCTCGTCGAGGCTCTTGCCGGGCGCGATCTGCGCGGCGACCGCGCGCATCTGCTCGAGGATCTTCGCCACCTCGGTCCATCCCCACGCGTAGGTCTCCTCGGGATCGGGCACGGCGCCGAGGAACCGGCGCATCGCGCGGAGGTAGCGCTCACGGCCGACGCCGTCCTCACGCCGGGCGCGCGGCAGGTACGACTCCTGGAGCCACGCGCCGAGCGCGCCGAAGGCCTCGCACGCTCCCGGGACGGCACGCTCGAGGCGCCGCGCGAGGGCCGCGTCGTCCACGCCCGCGCGCTCCATCGCCGAGGGCATCGCACGGAACGACGAGTCTGCGCCCGCGTGAGCGCGACACTGCGCGGCGGCCGCGCGCACCTGACGCTCGGCCACGACCTGCCCCGCGGCGAGTCCCTTCTCGAGCGTGCGCCGATAACCTCCGAGCAGTGCGCCGAGCCCCTCGAGGCGCGACGCCACGGCGGTCCACCCTTGCGCGCTCGACGTATCCATCGAGTCGAACACCATCTGCGCCGACTGGATGGGCGAGGCGATGTGGTTGAGATCGACCTCGTGGTCGCCGTGCTCGTGTGAGGCGAGCTCTTGGTCGAGCCAGTCGCGCATGACGACGCGCGCGAGCCGAGACCAGCGGTCCTCGCCGTCCCCCACTGGCAACGCCGAGAGCCGCGCGCTCCAGTCGCGGAGCGCGCGATCGACCTCGGCCGCGCCTTCTGGCGAGAGATCGTCCCAGCGGTCGTCGTGGCCCGCGACGCCCATGAACGTCGCCTGCATCGGTCGCCGCGCGGCGACGTCGTCGACCAGGGCCTCGGAGAACCGAAAGGGGTCTTGCGGAGCGCTCATGGACGAGCAACTCATCACCGGTGCCGGGGCCCGGTCAAGCGACGCGGGAGCGGCGCGCGCGACCCCAGGTCCAGACCGGCGACGTCCGGCCAGGAGCGCCCGGGAGCGCGACCGTGGAGACCGGAAGCTCGAGCGGTTCAACTGTGGGGGCTGCGAGGGTAGGCTCTCGGCGTGCTCACCGTTCACGAGATCACGCGCGACGACGGATCGCTCTCTCCCGTCGGCTTGCGCGTCGAAGGCGAGGCGCTCTGCATCGTCGAAGAAGACGACGGCTTGCCGCTGCCCGACGGGGCGCTCGAGAGCGTGATGAAGCGCTTCGGCGGACCGATCGACGACCGAGCGCGCCTGCACGAGGTCGACGCTCTCGCGCTCCCGGGCGGCGCGGCGCTCAAGCGCATGAGGCACAAGGGGTTCTACGACGTGATCGCGAAGGACTACCTGGTGCTCGAGGTGGACGGACAGGAGCCGCTCTGCGCCCTCGCCACGACCGTGGCCGGCGCGCTGTCGCACGTCGCTCACGCGTACCGGCGCGCCACCGTTTGACAGGATGTCGCGCTCCGACCGCGCCGTTGACACGGAGTCGCGGCGAGGCGCCCGGAGCGCCTGGATACGCCTAGAAGCGCACGCAAAAGACCGCGGAACCGCGCGCGGCCTGCGTAGGCACGCCGCTCGCAATACGGTCGGCCATGTCCACCATGCTGTTCGAAGACGATCCCGACGCCCGCCTCTTCACCTGCCTGCTCGCCGTCGTGGCGCGCGATCGGCGGCGCAGGGCGGCTCGCGGCGCCGTCGCGCGTTCGTCGTCGCGTCCGCAGCTGTGATCAGCGGCGCTGCAGCGTGATGCGGATGCCCGTCGCCCCGTAGCGATAACGGGGCGCGCACGTCGGCCCGACGACGTCGAACGGCAGCGTGTCGTCGCCCGCGTCGGTCAACGCGTCGTCGTTGTACGCGCAGTCGTAGACGAAGCGGATGCTCCCTCCCTGGACTGTGTACGTTCCCGAGCGACGCGTGACGGGCCCGGGGTTGACCGAGGCCGTCACCTGTCGCGTCCGCGTGAACCGCCCGTTCCCGTCGACCACGAACGTCTCTCGCCACGCGCCGCCCGAGGCGCTCGCGCGCTCGGCGATGACGGCGTCGTAGATGCCCGGCGGTAGCACCCCGCCGTCGTAGCCGTTGCCCGCGTCGAGGTCGACCGGACCGAACGCCACCTGCGCGCGACCGAACGGCAGCGTACCGCAGCGGTCCCCCGCATCGAGCGACGGAGGCTCGTAGACACACCCCGCGTCGTCGACCTGCCCGTCGCGACCGGCATCGGAGCCGCCCCCGCCCCCGTCCGTCTCCGGCGGGGCGCTGGAGTCGACTGTGGGACGCGGCGGATTGGAGCCGCCGTCGGCGGGCGACTCGACGGGAGAGCTCTCCCCAGAACATGCATACACAAGCAATCCGGCGAACACGGATGCGAGGCCTAGCAGGCGACTCTTGGTCCACATGGCGACGATTCTACAGGCTGCCCGGCGCGAAGTCCTGGCTCGAGACGAGATCGTCGCGCCGACGTGACAGCCCGTCAGGAGAGCCCGAGGATGGCGGGGCGGTACTTCTCTTTGGCCCCGCCGAGGACGGCCTCGCCGTGGACAGGCAGGACATGCTCGAAGTCGAGGTCGAGGATGGCCTTCACCCGAGCGATCTCGGGCTTTGCCCCACGTAGCCAGCCGGGACCGACGTTGTGCGGCTTGATGAAGCCCATGAGGCGCATCACCAAGCTCGCCGGCAAGTTGAAGTAGCGGTCGACGGTGCCCCAGTTCTGGAGCGAGTCTCCCGCGACGAGGATGCCTCCGTCTCGGTCGAGCCGCAGGAGCGCTTCGCCCGCGGTGCATTCGAAGGAGATCAGCGACGCGCCCTCGATCGGGAGCTCGGTGGTCGCGTCCATCTCGACGTCGGGCTCGAAGTAGCCCTGCCCTCGAGGTGTCTTCGGCGCGTCGAACCCCGCCGCGTAGACGTGCCCCTTCACCACCCAGACCTTGGCGCCGTAGCGGTCCTTGTAGAAGGGGTCGTCCATGCCGTGGAAGCCCGCGAGGCGGACGACGTGCTCGACCTTTCCGAGCGCATCGAGCGCGGCGAGGCCCGCGTCGTCCAGGCGCAAGGAGCCGATGAGCGTGAGCGCGTCGCCCTGCTTCACGACCGTCATGTTGCGACTGAAGCGCATGGGGATGGGCCCCGGCATCACGGCGCTGCCTGTGACGAAGTAGATGCCCGGGAAGAGCTCGCGAAGCGAACCGTGGGGGTACGCGGGGGGGAACGGCCTGGCTGGCATGCAGATGGTTGTATCACCACACATCGTCGCCACGATTTCGCTCGGCGCCTTGCGCGACTGAATATCTCGGTCCATGCTCCCGTCGAAAGTGCCCGCCCCGCGCTCCAAGGGCGGTAGCCGACTTCTCCAGCGCATACATTCCCATCCCTGATCGCGGCAGCGTCGATTCGCGCCTGCGTTTGCGTCTGCGTCTGCGTTCGCGTCTGCGGCTGCGCTCGCGTCTGCGGCTGCGCTCGCGTCTGCGGCTGCGTCTGCGTTCTCGCACGCGCACACGCACTCGCATTCGCATGCGCACACGCACTCGCATTCGCACGCGCACACGCAAACGCGAACGCGAACGCATGCGCATTCGCGCACGCACCCGCATTCGCACGCGCACACGCGAACGCTCACGCCCCCGCGTTCGCGCACGCCCCCGCATTCGCGCACGCCCCCGCATTCGCGGCCCGCGCTCCCAGCGCCCCCGCGCCATTCACAATGACGACGCACGCCGACGGACGGCGCGCACTCGACGGAAAGGAACCGTCATGACCACGCACACCTTGAACCCCCAGACCCACCTCGCCGAGCAGCAGAAGGGCCCCGCCGAGCGGTTGCTCGACGTCGTCCTCGGATCGTCCGCGCACCTCTGGCACAACCGCCCGGGCGTCGACGTCCAGGGCGTCTGGCAGCCGCGTCGGGGCAAGAAGCGCGTCCCGAGCGCGCAGCGCGTCCGCGGCTCCGCGGTGGCGCCGGGCCTGTACGCGCCGGCGGCCGAGCGGCTCTACTCGCAGCTCTGCGACATCTACCTCCTCAACGCGGAGCTGATGGCGCGGTTCGCGAGCTACGCGCTGCTCGAGACAGAGTGGCGTGACCTCAAGGTCGCGTGCGCGGCGCTCATGCTCGTGCAGCCGCGCGCCGGTCAGCCGGTGCGCGACGACGACGGCACCGTGGCGTTCGCCGACGACGACTGGCGTCGGGTCGGCGAGGCGATGATCCTCTTCTACGAGAAGGGCTCCACCAAGATGCTCACGCCCAAGGGCGTGCTGCGCATCGCGGAGCTGCTCGAGTCCGAGCAGATCGCCGCCCTCAACCGCGCGGCCGGCTTCTCCGACCCGACGGGCCGCAAGGCGCCGCTCGGCCGGTGGAAGCGCGCCGCGACGCGGTGGCTCCGCGTCCGTGAGCAGAACCGGGCCATGCTCCTGGGTCTCGTGAAGGCGGGCTACAAGGAGACGATCAAGAAGATCGCGCGCAAGGCGGGCTACCGTCCGGAGAGCGCGACGTTCTTCGAGATCCTCGGCTGGAAGCAGAAGCAGGCGTCGGGCGGCCACCGCGAGGTGGGCCTCGGCGAGCTGAAGCTGCACAAGGCCGAGCGGTTCGACGGCATGAGCGAGGCCGAGATGTGCGAGGCGATCGTGCGTCAGCGGCTCCGCTTCAAGGACGTCGTCGGACGGCTCCCGGCCGACGTCGGTCTGTCGCCGGCCATCATGGCGGCGCTCCTGCCGTCGCTCTCGGACCGGGACCTCCGGATCCTCACGCCCACGCTCGAGGATCTCGGCCTGCTCGCCGACGCGGACATCCGCGCGCGGTGGGAGGCGGCGATCGCGACGTCGACCGACCAGCGTGGCCTGCACCTCGCGGAGAACGTCAAGAGCGCCGAGCTCCGCGACAAGCTCCACGAGGCGAGCGACAACGCGGCCCGCAAGGCCGTCGAGGTCGCCGAGGCCGAGCGGCGCGTCGAGGTGATGTTCCTCATCGACAAGTCCGGCTCCATGCAGGGCGCCATCGACAAGTCGAAGGAGGCGCTCACCCGCATCCTCGCGGGCTTCGCGCCCGACCGCGTGCACATCGCGTGCTTCGACACGATGGGCACCGTGCTCCGTCCCAAGGCGCCGACGCGCGCCGCCGTGCAGCACATGCTCGCCTCCATCAAGGAGGGCGGCGGCACGGTCCACGCGTCCGCCGTGCGCGCGCTCCACCAGGCGGGCGTGCGCATCGCGACCGACGCCGACCTCATCGTGGTCATCGTCGGTGACGAGGCGGGCGAGGACGGCGCGGCGTTCGCGAAGGCGTTCGGCGACTACGGCTACCGCGTGTCTGCGATGGCGATGCTCGTCAACGCCTCGCACGGACGCGGTCGCACGGTGCAGAACGCGGCGCGCACGTTGGGCGTGCCGTACTCCGAGGTGCAGATCGATCAGTTCGACGACCCGTACCAGGTCCCGCGCGTGCTCAGCGCGCTGCTCGAGGCGCCCCGGCTCGGTCCGGGTCAGCCCACGCAGACCGCGTGGCTCGAGAAGGTCCTGGCGACGCCGATCATGGTCGCCTGACGCGTGTGGAGAGAGCGGCGCTTCTCCTCGTGCGCGACCGCAAATCGCGCCGAGGAGAAGACGCCGTGATCGACTACACGAAGTTCCTCGCGAAGCACGAGCCGTGTGTGCTCGCGTGGCTCTCGGGCCCGTACGTGCACACCGCGGACCGTCGTCTGCGCGTGGTCG
>JAGQJA010000019.1 GCA_020430845.1 Myxococcales bacterium | reverse complement strand
GCGGCGGCGCCTGCGAGTGCGAGCGCGGGTGCGAGTGCGGCGGCGCCTGCGAGTGCGACTGCGAGTGCGGTGGCGCCTGCGAGTGCGAGCGCGACTGCGAGTGCGGCGGCGCCTGCGAGTGCGAGCGCGAGTGCGGCTGCGGCTGCGACTGCGTCTGCGGCGCCTGCGGGCGGGGTGGACGCGACGAAGGGGACGATCGTGACCGCGAGCGCGCGGGCGGGGCATCGCATCTACGTCGACGAGAAGGTGGTCGGGCAGACGCCGGATGCCGTCACCGTCCGGTGCGGGACGCGCAGCGTACGGCTCGGCAGCGCCGGGACGAAGCGTCAGGTCGACGTGCCGTGCGGCGGCGAGATCGCCGTCGAGCACTGACCCCCGCGAGCGGCCTCAGGGCGACGACGGCGCCGCGGCGTCGGCCTCGGCCTGCGCCGCGCCGCGATAGAACTGCCAGAACGCGTTCGCCCAGGCCGCGCCGCCCTTGTCGTTCGGGTGGATGCCGTCCTTGCCGCGGTCGAGCTTGAGGCCGCTCCCGTCGAAGAACCGGCACGGCGCCGCGTTGCTGCGAATGACCTCGACGATCCCGGTGTCGGGCTTCCACGTGGGCGGGCCCATCCACACGCACTGTCGGGGCGCGATCCGCTTGGCGATGTGCTGCACGTTCGGCGCGAGCGCCTGGGGGTAGGGGACGAAGACGTCGTTGGCGCCGAGCGTGATGATCACGATGTCGGGCTTGTGCTTGTCGAGCAGCTCACGCAGGCGCTTGGACTTGTCGAAGCTGACGACCTGCTCCGAGACCTTCCAGTCGCGCACGAACTTGGCGCCGGCGGCGACGAACTTGGCCTCGAGGAACTTGGTGAGCCCCTGATGCCCGCCCACCATCGAGTCGCCGACGTGCAGGACCACCTTGCCGTGCAGGTCGTCGGCCGGGGCGCCCGCGTCGGCCGTCTCTTCGAGCTTGGTCGCCAACATGACGTGCGCCGGCATGATCTCGGTCGTGCCCACAGGGCCCTCACCGGCAGCGACCGTGGGGGCCGCTGCGCTCGCTCCCTCGGGCGGCGTGCCTTGGCGGGAGCAGGCTGCGAGGAGCAGGGGCAGGCAGAGCGCGAAAAGCCGCATGCGCATGACCGTTTATACGCAGGGAGCGACGAGAAGGTCGAGTTCTCGTAGGCCGATCACTGGGCGACGTCGGCGCAGCAGCGGAACCCCGTCGAGTAGTCGTGGTACGAGGTGTTGTGCGCGTCGGTGCGGTAGCCGCAGCCGTCGCCGTTCTGGTGGATGTCGAGGTAGTAGCCGCCTTGGAAGACGCCCGACGCGTCGTCGACCCACTCGTGCAGGTTGCCGACCATGTCGTAGACGCCGTAGCCGTTGGTGCACCCCTCGTGCGCGCCGGTCGGGGCGAGCGTGCCGTCGACCTGGTTGAGCATGGGGTGGTTCATCTTGTCCCACGTGTACATGTTGCCGGCCTTGGAGGCGCCGCCGAGCGTGCTCATGAGCTCGCCGAGCGGGGCGCGGCCGTGGTCGTTGCACCGGCCGGCCTCGAGCTGGTCGCTGTAGCCGAAGCGCTTCTGCTCGGGCCCGCGGCAGGCCGTCTTCCACTCGGCGGCGCGGCAGAGGCGCTTGCCCGAGCGGCCGCACGCCTCTTTTGCCTGCTTCTCGCTGATGTAGCCCTGCGGCATCGCCCCGCGCTCGCTCACGGCCCGCACCACATGGCCCTCGACGGGCATGTAGTGGGCCCACGGACGCTCCTCGCCGGACGGGAGGATCTCGACGAGGGAGGCCTCGAAGCGGTCGACGCAGAACCGGTCGTCGATCGACGCCATGTCGGGCGGGCACAGGCCGTTGCCGGCGAGCGGGCGGTCGCCCTCGCCGAGCAGCTGGTCGACCGGGGTGTCCGGGTCGAAGGACGATCCGAGCGAGCGCGAGCCCTTTTCTGCGCGCTGGACGCGGGCGCCCCGCTCGTCCCCGGAGCGCGCCGGCGCGTGGCTGGCGGCCTTGGAAACCACCGCCGCGAGGCCGGCCGACGTCACGCTCGTGCCCGCCAGCGCCGTGTCGGTCGAGAGCCGCGCGCAACCGGAGGAGACCGTCACCGCGAACGCTGCTCCCACGACCATCGCACCGACGAGGAAGCGGGATCGGGATTCGTGCACGGGGTACCTCCGGGTTGCCTCCTGGAATCCCGCGCCGCCGTTCGGCGTGGGCCAGCCCGAGGGGGCTGGATCGGAGGATCCGCGTAGCTGTCTACGCGGGACCCTGGAATAGCGGCAATCTCCCGGGGGGCAAACTCAAAAACCCGTCTCAAAAGCCAAATTCCCTAACAGAATCGCTGGAAAAGCGCGTGCCAGAGCGGAAAACGGATGTGAATCCAGATAGATAACTGCTCATATCTGCATGCAGGGAGAGGTATGCAGATGTAGTCAATTTCTGGACAAAAACTTACCGACAAGACCCTGGAAGTGGTGCACGCCGTTCTCCCGCGCCGAGCTGAGCTTGCCGCCCGACGGGTAGCCGCGCGACCTCAGGCCCCGCTGGACGGCCTCGCAGATCTCGATGTCCTCCTGCTGGATCCCGTCGCTGAAGGCCATGGCCCGCTCGGTCTCGGACCGGGGATCGCTCGTCACGCGGTCGACCAGGAACCACTCGAAGATCGTCAGCGTGCGGTCGATGGACAGCGGGACGACGATGTTGATCGACATGTTGTCGGGGTAGATGTTGAGCATCCAGTTGGGGAACGCCCAGAAGTACAGAGCCTCGTCGCCCTGCTGGGCGTGCCGGTACTGGCGCGGGTGCTTGCGGTCGTGCGTGCCGTCGGGCGGCCGGATGGGGGCGATCTGGGACGAGTGGAGATCGCGCGTCTCGACGCGGTAGGCGTTGTAGTCGAGCTCTCGGAACAGGCCCGGGTGCACGTGGGGCAGGTGATACCCCTCGAGATAGTTGTCGACGTACACCTTCCAGTTGCACGCGACCTCGTACTCGCGGCGGCCCACGCTGGTCATCGTGTCGAGGCCACGGTCCTTCGCGGCCTGCGCCATCTCGGGGATGGAGGGGGCGAGCGGTGCCGCGTCCGCGTCGAGGTTGACGAAGATGAACGGGCCGAACGCCTCGACCGCGCACCGGACGAGACCGTTGCACGCCGGATCGAAGTCGGGCGCGGCGCCGAGCTCGGGCGTCGTGCGGAGCTTGCCGTCGAGGTCGTACGTCCAGCCGTGGTACTTGCACTGCAGCGCGTGGCGCGAGCCCTTACCTTCGGCGACGGGGCCGGCGCGGTGTCGGCACACGTTGTAGAAGGCCCGGAGGGTGCCGCCGGCGTCGCGTGTGACGACGATGGGCTCGCCGGCGACGTCGCTCGTGAAGAAGTCGCCGGCGTGCCGCACGTCGGCCGCGTTGCCCACCGGCTGCCACGTCCGCCCGAAGATGCGCTCGCGCTCGAGGGCGTAGAGGGCGGGATCGGTGTAGGCGTGGGCCGGGAGCGCGTGCGCGCGGGTGAGGTCGGTCTCGTGGGGGGGCAGTCCGCTCATGACCCCGTGTCATACCGGACGGGGGCGGTATGGAGAAGCGAAGAGGTTGCGGGCGCTTGCGCGCGGGCGCCCACGAAACGACAATGGCGGGGATGCGTCTTTGCTTATCGGCCCCGCGCCGGCTCGCCCGCGCCGCGACGGGTGCGGCGCTGTGTCTCGCTGCCACGACCGCGATCTCGCTCTTTGCCTGCGGAGGGTCGGACGACGCGCCGCCCGAGGAGGTCGACGCGGGGGTCGACGCACCGCCGCCGCCACCGCCGCCCACCAGCTCGCGCGACGCGACGGGCCCCGCCGAGATCCCGATCGACTGCCCGATCGGAAACGACGTCGAGCGCGAGCCGAACGACACCCCGGCGCAGGCCTCGCCGCTCACGCAGACGAGCTTCTGCGGCGTGCTCGATACGAAGGACGACGTCGACTACTCCACGTTCGAGACGCCGCCGGGCAAGAAGCTCCGGTTCTTCCAGGCCATCGTCAAAGGCAAGGTCGACTTCGAGCTCACGAGCGGCGGCAAGACGGTGGGCCCGGCCGACACCGATCAGTTCGTCGAGGGCACGTACGTCGTCAAGGCGTTCACCAAGGGCACCGAGCCCGGCGCGTACCGATACATGATCCGATTCGAGGACTGACGCGGTGGCAGGCGTCCATCGGCTCTACCTCTCGCCGGGGATGTTCGGCTTCGGCCGGCTCGCGTCGTACGACTACTTCTCGCACGTGGAGCGCGGCCTGGTGCGGCGCTTCGACGACGCGGGCCTCCGCCTCGACGCGCACGTGGTCGAGGTCTCGCCGACGGCGTCGATCCGTCGCAGGGCCGCGTCGCTCGTCGAGCGCGTGGTGGCGACGACGCCCGAAGGCGGCGGGCCGGTGCACCTCTTGGGGCACTCGACGGGCGGCCTCGACGCGCGGCTCGCGCTCTCGCCCAGCGTCCGCCCGCTCGCGGGCGAGGCGACGCGGTGGGCCGAGGACGTGCGGTCGCTCACCACGCTCAGCACGCCGCACTACGGGACGCCGCTCGCGAGCTTCTTCGCGACGGTCAGCGGGCAGCGCATGCTCTACGCGCTCAGCGCGCTGACGTTCATCGCGCTCTCGGTCGGCGCGCCGCCGCTCGCGGCCACGAGCGCGCTCGTGATGGCCATCGGCCGGGTCGACCGCGCGCTGGGCGTCGAGCTCAAGATCCTCGACCGCACGACAGACGCACTGATCGGCGCGCTGCAGCCCGCCATCGGGCACGAGGTGCGCGCGTACCTCGAGGCGATCCTCAGCGATCAGGGCGCGGTCATCCAGCTCACGCCCGAGGCGATGGACCTCTTCCAGGCCGGCATCGAAGACCGCCCCACCGTGCGCTACCAGTGCAGCGTCTCGATGGCGCCGCCGCCGTCGCCCACCGGCGTCGTGCGCTCGCTCTTGCGCCCGTGGAGAGCGGTCTCGCACGCGATCTTCACCGCGCTCTGGACGATCACGGGCAGGCTCGACCCGCGCTACCCGTGCGCCGCGCCGAACGCGGGCGAGGCGGCCGAGCGCACGCTCGCCGACGTGTTCGGCAGGGCGCCCGGCGCGCGCGCCAACGACGGCGTGGTGCCGCTGCGCTCGCAGATCTGGGGTGATGTCGTGTGGGCGGGGCTCGCCGATCACCTCGACGTGCTCGGGCACTTCGACGGGCGCGCCGAGTCCGGCGAGGAGCTGCGCGCGCACCAGGACTGGCTGGCGAGCGGCGCGAGCTTCAACGCGCGGAGCTTCGAGGCGCTCATGGATGCGGTCGCGAAGGGCATGCTCGCCTCCGCCTGAGGTCCGCGCGCTTCGGTTCGCGCGCGCGTCCGTCTATGATGGAAGACGTGAAGCTCCGCCTCGCTTGGCTCTGCCTGCTCGCGCTCCCGCCGGTCGTCTACGCGTGCTCGAGCGACGGGGACCCGGCCCCCGCGGAGCTCGACGCGGGGGCGGAGTCTTCGACGCCGCCCGTGACGCCGACAGAAGGCGGAGGGCCGAGCCGCCCCGACGCCGAGCCGGGCGACGCGGGATCGGACGCGACGGGCGCCGACGCCGGAGACGCGGGCGCGACGTGCGTCGGCAACCCGCTCGGTGACGCGGGGCCCGATGGCGGCGGCCTCGTGCTGCGGACCTTGGCGACGGGCGAGTTCCTCGACGGCCCGCGGTGGGTCGACGGCGCGGGCCTCGTCTACGCGGAGGTCTTCCAGAAGCGCCTGCGCCGCCTGCTGCCCGACGGCGGCGCGGTCACGCTGCGCGACGTCGGAGGCGCGCTGCCGATCGGTACGGCCTACGATCGCAAGGCGGGCGTCCTCGTGACGGCGCAATCGACGCCGGCCGCGCTGCTGCGCACGCGCACCGACGGGGGCACGCTCGCCTCGCTGCCGACGGGGGCGGCAGACTCGCCCAACGACGTCGTCGCCACGGCGGCCGGTCAGCTCTTCTTCACGGACCCCGCGTACCAGAACGCGAACCCCGCGCTCACCGGGGTCTACCGCAGCCCCGCCGACGGCGGCGTGGTGGCGGTGCAGACGTTCGGCAACGTCGAGCGCGCCAACGGGATCGCGCTGTCACCCGACGAGCGCTCGCTGTACGTGAGCTTCACCAACACGCGCCGCGTCGCGCGCTACCCGCTCTCGGCCGCGGGCGTCCCGGGCGCGGGCGTGACGATCCTCACGGGCGTCGAGCTGGCGCAGGCCCCCGACGGCATCGCGGTCGACGTCGCCGGTAACCTCTACCTCGCCGAGGCCGACCCCGACACGGGGACGAACCGCGGCGTCGTCGAGGTGTTCCGGCCCACGGGGGTCAAGTGGGGGGCCATCCCCATCGCCGGCGCGCGTCCGACGGGCGTCGCGTTCGGCGGTCCTCGCCACGAGACGCTCTTCATCACCACAGAGACGTCGCTCCTGAGCGTCGACCTCGCGTGCGCCGGGCTGCCCTGACGGCCCACGTCGTCACGCGTCGGGGGAGAACCACGTCTCGGGCACACGACCGCCGAGGCACGTGAGCGTACGTGGGGCGCCGGGCGTCGAGACGCGCGCGCGCACCGGGCGATCCGGCGCTCCCTCGGCCAGCCCGTGATCGCCGGGCCAGTAGGGGGCGTCGCCGGGGCGGAGGCCGAAGAGACCGCTCTGGTAGAACCCGATGACGTAGGTGTGGCCGGCCACGCGCGCGCCGAGGCGGTCTGCGAGGCGCGCGGCGAGCTCGCGGCCGTCGGTCGCGCCGAACGTCTCGCACGTGCGGAACCACACGAGCGCAGAGGGCGACAGTCGCTCGCGCACCGCGTCGATATTGCGTGCGTATGCATGCGTTGGCGAGAGTGACGCCGCGTCGAGGGCCTCTTCGTCCACGAGCACGCGCCCCCACCGGCCGTGACCCCAGTACTGGATCTCGTCGATCGGCTCGCCCGGGCAGGCCGTCTCGAGGAAGCCGAGCGCCTCGCCCCACGAGGCGACGCCGCACGACGCGTCGATGCGCCCGACGGCGCGGTAGAGCACGGAGCCGGCCGACCACGCGCGCGAGAGCGGGATCGCGCGCGAGCCCTCGGCGGTGACGACGCCGCGCACGGCGCCCGCGACGTCGCGCGAGCCCATGCAGGTGCGGTCATAGACGAGGAGCTTGACGCCCATGGCTCGAGGATAGCGCGCGGAGCCTCACGCGGCGCCCTCGTCGAGCTCGCGGTAGACCGCCTCGTACCCTGCGCGCATGGCCTCGACCGAGAGCGACTCGCGCACGTACGCGGCGGCAGCAGCTCCGCGCCGCGCCCGCTCGTCGGGGCCGGCGTCACGCGCGTCGGCGATGACCCGCGCGAGCGCACCGGGGCCCGTGCCGTGGGCGAGCCAGCCGCGCTCGCCATCGCGGACGATCTCGGGCAGCGCGTCCCGCGGCACCGAGACGACCGGGCGCGCCGAGGCCATCGCCTCGATCGCGGCGATGCCGAGGCCCTCCTTGCGCGAGCTGACGACGAGGGCGTCGCACCAGGCGAGCGTGTCGCGTACGTCGTCGGCGTACCCCAGGAACGTCACGCGGCCGCCCAGATCGCGCGCGCGCCGCTCGAGCCGGGCGCGGTCCTCGCCGTCGCCCACGACACGCAGCTCGACGTCGGGCAGCAAGCGCAAGGCGTCGATCGCCACGTCGACGCCCTTCCGAGGCTCGAGCCGCCCCACGAGCGCGAGGCGCAGGCGCGGGGAAGGCGGGGGCGGAGGCAGCGGCGCGAAGCGGTCGGTGGCGATCCCGTTGTAGACGACGCGCGCGCGGGCTGCGATCGACGGCGCGCGCCCCACGGCGACGGCGCGCACGTGCTCGCTGATGCACACGACGCGGTCGGCGCGCGCGAGCGACCACCGCGCGAACGGCCAGCAGCTCGGATCGTCGTAGACGCGCGTGGAGTGCTCGGTGCGCACGATCTCGGTGCGCTCGAGGAGCGCGGCGCGTGTGCCGAGGACCTGCGAGCCGAAGGTGTGGAGGTGCACGACGGGCCGATCTCGCCTGCGGACGACGTCGCGGAGCCACGTGAGCTCGCGGCGGCCGAGGCTCCGGCGCAGGAACGACACCGGGTCCTCACGCGCCGGTCCTCCGTCGACGACGTCGAGCCCGGCCCCGGAGAAGAGCCCGCGCAGTCGGTCGCTCGAGGTGAGCAGCGCGACGGCGTGGTCGCGGCCGCCCTCCACAGGAGCCGCGAGGTCGCAGAGCATCCGCTCGGCGCCGCCGACCTCGCCCGCGACGACGACGTGGAGCACGCTGCGCAGCGGGGCCGTCACGCGGCCAGCACCTCGGGGACGTCGCCGAGACCGATGACCGGGATCCCCTCACGCCGCGCGAACGCCAGCAGGCCGCCCAGGTTGTCGAGGATGCGGCACGCCGCGTCTTCGGTCGCCGCGTACGGGCTCTTGCCGGCGACGATCTCGACGTTGTGGAGCATGGCGTTCAGGATCACGGGGCGCTCGGGATCGCGCGCGCGCGCCTCGGCGATCTCGGCCTGCGCGATGCGCACGAGCGTCGAGGCGCGTGAGCGCGTGGGGCGGAGCCAGGCAGGATCGACGTGCGCGCCGACGACGGGCAGCGCGTTGACCCAGCGGCGGCGGATCGTCACGGGCACCTCGAGCAGGTCGGCGTCGCCCACGTCTCCGGGCGAGGCCGGGTCGGGCCGGTACGGTTGCGTCGGCGCGTTCGGGAACGCGAGGCCCGGCGCGCCGGAGCTCGACCAATCCATGAACGGCGTCACGCTCGACTCGACCACGTATCCGAGCGACTCGAGGATGCCGACTGTGTTGGGGCCGATCCCGAAGCGACCGGCGCGAAAGGAACGCGGCTGGTGCCCGAAGGCGCGGATGAACAGGTCGGTCGTGTCGACGAGCTTCTGGCGCTCGACGTCGGGCGCGTAGTCGCGCTGGAAGACGGCGGTGACGTCGGGCTCGTAACGGCCGGGCTCGGCGAACTCGCCGTGCAGGTGCGTGCCGAGCTCGTGGTCGCCGTCGAGCCGGCGGAGCGCCTCGACCGACGCCTCGTCGCGCATCACCTCGGGCGAGAGCAGGTACGTGGCCTTGGCGCGGTGCTGGCGAAAGAGCGGCTGCAGGCGCCCCGCGACGCCCTCGAGGATGCCCGCGTACGAGAGCGGTCGCTCGCAGCGCCAGCCGGCGCCCTTGTCGCACTCGGTGTCGATCCCGACGCAGAGATATGCATGTGCCATGGGCGGTCTCGTGAGCCTCGCGCTCTCGGATGCCGCAGCATACCAACCCGGAGCGCCGCTGACATCGGCCCCCGGCGGAGAGAAGCGCTTTGCGGCGCGCCGCGACTGGTGTAGCTCGACGTGAAATGGAGGCGCTTTCCGTCCTCGAGCCGCGCCGCAAGGTGCGTGTGCTCTTCATCAACGACACGGCGCGGAACGGTGGTCCGGGCCGCAGCCTGTATTACATCCTGCGCTTCCTCGACCCGAGCGTCGTGCACCGCGCGGTCGTGCTCCCGCGTCCGGGGGTGATCAGCGAGCTCTACGCGTCGCGCGGCGTCACCGAGGATCTCTTCTTCGAGCCCAACCTCGTCGAGAACCCCGTCGAGCCGTGGGGCCGCGCCATGGCGCGCGACGACTTCGACGCTCCGCTCCCGCTGCGGGCCGTGCGCGCGACGGGGAACGTCGTGCGCGGGGCGCGCGCCGTGCTCTCGCTCTCGAGCCTGGTGCGGCGCGGGTGCTTCGACCTCGTCTACTGCAACGGCACCAACGCCGACTACGCGGGCGGCGCGATCGCCAAGCTGAGCGGCGCGCCCGCGCTCTGGCACGTGCGCTACACGTCGCTCCCCAAGGCCGTGCGCGGCGTGCACGATCGGCTCGCGGCGAGCGACGGCGTCAAGCGCATCGTGTGCGTGTCCGAGGCGTCGGCCAAGCTGTTCCCGCACTGCCGCGAGAAGGTCACGGTCATCCACAACGCCCTCGACGTCGGCGAGTTCGACGTCGACCGCGTCGAGCCGTGCCTCAAGCGCGAGCTGGGGCTCCCGGCCGACGCCGTCGTCTTCGGCAGCCAGGGCCGCGTCCTGCCGCGCAAGGGCTACGTCGAGATGGTGCGCGCCGCCGACAAGGCGCTCCGCCAGATGACCGACGACGAGCGGCGCCGCTGCCACTTCGCGGTGCTCGGCGACACACCCGAGGACATCCGCCCCGACCACGTGGCCGAGTGCCGGGCGCTCGTGCGCGAGCTCGGGCTCGAGAAGAGCATCACGTTCTTGGGCTTCAAGGTCGACGTGAAGCCCTACGTGGCCGACTTCGACGTGGCCGTGGTGCCCAGCGTGTACCCCGACCCGCTCCCGCGCGCGGTCATCGAGGGCATGGCGCTCGGAAAGCCCGTCGTCGCGTTCGACGTGGGCGGGGTGGCCGAGATGCTCGCCGACGGAGAGACCGGGGCGCTCGTCCGCGGCGCGCCGCCCGACGTCGACGGGCTCGCGACGCAGATGCTCCGCTACCTGCGCGATCCCGAGCTCCGTAAGAGGCAGGGCGCCGCGGGCCGCGTGCGCGTCGAGCGCGACTTCGACGGCGCGCAGCAGGCCAAGCGCATCCAGAACCAGATCGTGCTCGCGTCGGGCCTCGTGTAGGCAGCGCCGCGGCGGGCCTCCGCCCGACGTCCGAGCGGAGGCTGTGACGACGGGCTCAGCCCGCGGGAGGGGCGCCCGACGCGCGCGAGGCGGCGTCCTCGATGGCCTCGGAGCGGCGCGGACGCTTGGAGCAGGAGAGGATCTGCTTGCGCGCGCGGATCGCGTCGGGCGTGACCTCGACGAGCTCGTCGGCGTCGATCCACTCCATCGCCGTCTCGATCGTGAGCGTCCTCGGCACGGCGAGCATGACGTTGTCGTCCTTGCCCGCGGTGCGAACGTTGGTGAGCTTCTTCTCTTTGACCACGTTCACGTCGGCGTCGGCGGGGCGGTTGTGCTCGCCGATGATCATGCCTTCGTAGACGACGGCGCCCGGCGAGAGGAAGAACACGCCGCGCGGCTGCAGGTGGTTGAGCGCGTAGGGCGTCGCCACGCCCGCGCGGTCGGAGACGAGGGCGCCCATCTGCCGCTTGGCCATGACGCCGCCCCACGGCTCCCAGCCGTCGAACACGGTGTTGAGCAGGCCGGTGCCGCGGGTGGACGTCAGGAACTCGCCGCGGAACCCGATGAGCCCGCGGCTGGGGATGCGGAACTCGAGGCGCGCGCGACCGTAGCCGTTGTTGGCCATCTTGGTCATGCGGCCGCGTCGCGCGCTCAGGCGCTCGGTCACGACGCCGATGAAGCTGTCGGGCACGTCGATGACGACGAGCTCGTACGGCTCACACGCGACGCCGTCGCGGATCTCGGTGACGACCTCGGGGTTGCCGAGCTGCATCTCGTAGCCTTCGCGTCGCATGTTCTCGACGAGCACCGCGAGCTGGAGCTCGCCGCGGCCGAGCACGGTGAACGTGTCGGGCGTGTCGGTCTCCTCGAAGCGAAGGGCGAGGTTCTTGCGGATCTCGCGCAGGAGCCGCTCGCGGAGGTGGCGGCTCGTCAGGTACTTGGACGCCTTGCACGTGCCGGCGAGCGGCGACGTGTTGACGCCGATGCGCATCTTGATGGTGGGCGGTTCGACGATGATGCGCGGCAGCGCGCGCGTCTCCCAGCCGTCGGTCAGGGCGACGACCGTGTCGCCCACGTCGATGTTCTCGATGCCGGCGATGGCGATGACCTCGCCCGCGAGCGCCTCTTGCACGGGCGTGCGCTTGAGGCCCTCGTAGGTGGAGAGGACCTTGACCTGCGCCTTCTCGTGGGTGCCGTCCTTGAGCACGGCCACCTGCTGGTTGGCGCGGATCGACCCGGCGACGACGCGGCCGACGCCGAGCCTGCCGACGTAGTCGTCGTGGTCGATGTTGCTGATGAGGATCTGGAGCGGGGCGTCGGGGCTCGCCTTGGGCGGCGGGACGTGGCTCAGGATCGTCTCGAAGAGGGGCTTGAGCGTCTTGCTGTCGTCGGTCAGCTCGCGCTTGGCGACGCCGTCACGGCCGATCGCGTAGAGCACGGGGAAGTCGACCTGCTCGTCGGAGGCGCCGAGGTCGCAGAAGAGGTCGAACACCTCGTTGAGGACCTCGTCCGGGCGGGCGTCGCCGCGGTCGATCTTGTTGATGACGACGATGACCGGAAAGCCGAGCTCCATGCACTTGCGGAGGACGAAGCGCGTCTGGGGCAGGGGCCCCTCGGCGGCGTCGACCAGCAAGATGGCCGCGTCGGCCATGAGGAGCGTGCGCTCGACCTCGCCACCGAAGTCGGCGTGGCCGGGCGTGTCTATCACGTTGATCTTCGTGATGTTTCCGTCGCTGTCCTTCCAGCGGACGCTCGTGTTCTTGGCGAGGATCGTGATGCCACGCTCGCGCTCGAGATCGTTCGAGTCCATGACTCGTTCGGCCACCTGCTCGTTGTCGCGGAAGGTGCCCGCTTGACGGAGCATGTGGTCGACGAGGGTGGTCTTCCCGTGGTCGACGTGGGCTACGATCGCCACGTTGCGTATGGACATAGGCGGCGCCGGATACCGCACGCCGCAATCGTTGGCAAGCTCGGCCTCGTTTTGTCGCGCGCGGGAGCGTCAGCGATCGAGGGCCAGCCGGGCTCGCGCCTCGCTGTAGTTGTCGCTCACGCTGAAGGTCATGAGCTCCCGCGCCTCGGCCGTGCGGGCGATCCAGGCGGCGCGCTCCTCGGAGCCTCGCGGGGCCTCGGCGGCGCCATGGCTCCAGGCGATGGCGTCGAGCGCCGCGTTGGGGTCGCCCACGGCCAAGAGGGCCACGCGGTTGGCCCACGACGTGGTGGCGGCCATGACGCCCGCCACGCCCGGGCCCATGGTGCCTGCGGCCTCGAGGGCGATGACGCCCACGGTGGGGTCGAGGTTGCGGGGCAAGGCGGGCTGCAGGCGCCTGAGCAGGGTCATGACCTTGTTCTTGTCGACGCCCTGCGGAACGAAGCTCGGGTTGAATGCCGCGAAGAGGGCGCCCAGGACGCTGGCGGCCTCGGCGGCGGGACCGCGGAAGAGGGCCGAGGAGCGCGCGATGATCATCTTGAGGGCGCGCGCGATGACGAACGCCCGCGCGGCCTCGGTGCCCGACGTCGCGAGCGACTCGCCCACGAGGAGCGCCGGCGGGTTGGTCCCGCACGGGATCGCGACGGGGCCCATCTTGGGCGTGATCAGCACCTGGAGCGCCCCGAGGCCCATGACGGTGGCGAGCGAGCCCACCGTGGCGCCGATGGGCGAGCCCGGCGTGAGCGGCACGGCCTGGACGGAGCGAAGGTCGAGCGGGTGGGCGGCGTCGAGCGCGTCGCCGGCGTGCTGGAGCAGCGTGCGCAGGGCGGGGTTGAGCAGCTCGGGCGCGAGGAGGTCGTCGAGGCGCGGGTCGCACGCGCGCGCCCCCGCGCCGGCGAGGCTCGTCGGCTTGCCGTCGACGGCCGCGAGCGACGCGGCGACCACGCGCGCGGCGTCGTTCTTGCCGCGGAGCTCGTAGGCGGCGTGGAGCACCTCGAACAGCGCCGTCACGAAGCGCCCCGCCGCGAAGGCGCGTCGGGCGTCGCTCGCCGCGCGGTCGAGCAGGATCTGCATCGCGGGCATCTGCCGCTGGCGCGCGTAGAACTCGGCGAGCGCGCGGAGCGCCACGACCGACGTCGGGAACTCCTTGCGCGCCGACTCGAGCGCCTGCTCGGCGCGCCGCGGGTCGTGCCCGGTCGTCTCGTGGATCTCGGCGAGTTGGATGAGGCGCGAGAGGCGCGCGTCATCGGCCGCGGAGAGCTCGACGAGCTGCTGCTGGACCTCGACCGCGCGTCCTGCGTCCCCCTGTCGGCGGTGGACGTCGACGAGGCGCTCGAGCGTCGGCACGTCGCCCGGCGCGCGCTTGAGGACCTCGCGGTAGGCGACCTCGGCGCGCGACAGGTTGACGGCGTGCACGGAGTAGAGCTCGGCGAGCCTCTCGTACACGGCGCGCTGCTCGTCGGGCACGGTCAGCAGGCGCGCGAGCCTCACGAGCGCTTGCTCGGCGCCGTCCCAGTCGGCCTCCTTGGCGCACAGATCTGCGTATGCCCCGAGCGCGGTGGCGTGGTCGGGGCGTTCGGCCATGGCGCGCGAGAGCGAGTCCTTGGCCTGCGCGAGCTCGCCCATCTCGACGAGGGCGCGGGCGCGCTCCACCTCGAGGGTGACGCGCTCGTCGGGATCGTCGACGCTTTCGAGGCGGCGCTCGAGCAGCTGCGCGAGCTCGGCGTCCATGCGCCGCTCGGTGTAGAGCGCCGAGAGCTTGGGGAAGACGTCGGCGTAGGTGACATCGATGGCGGCCACCTGCTCGAGGGCGGCCATCGCCCTGTCGGACGGGCCCTCTGCCTCCTGCCAGAGGCGCGCCGCGTCGTACCAGGCGAGCGTCTGGTGCTCGGGCACGACGCTCGCGCGCGCGAGGCTCTCGCACGCCTCTGCCGCGCCCCTGACGTCGTCGGCGTGCCGGCGGAGCTCGGCGATGAAGCCCCAGGTCACCACGTCGCCCGGGTCCTCGTTGGCGGCGAGCTCGAGGAACTCGCGGGCCTCGTCGACGCGCTCGAGGCGTGCGGCGGCCTCGCTCGCGCGAAGCAGCAGCGCGGCGCGCTCTTGCGGCCTCGTGGTGCGCTCGACGAGCTGCTTGGTCGTCTCGAGGATGATCTCGTCGCTCTCCGCGATGCGCGCGCGCGCGTTGCGGGCCCGGACGGCCCACAGCGAGGGCTCGGGCTGGCTCGCGGCGAGCTCGACCATCGACCCCGCACGATCCCACCCCGACTCGCCGCGCAGCAGGAGACGCACCACGAGCTGCGCGTGCGCCGAGCACTCGCCGCCGCGATCGCCGTCGAGGAGCTCTGCGATCGACGACACGACGGGCTCGAGCTCCTCGTCGCGTCCTTGGCTGATGAGCGCGTGCTCTGCCCAGCGAAGGCTCGTCGCGCGTTGCGGCACGTCCTCGAGCGTCGCGAGGTGCCACCGCAGCGCGTTGAGCTCGTCGCCCTTGGCGTAGCGGTCGAGGTCGGCGAGCTCGTCGTGCGCCTCGTGCCGCGCCACGTCGTCCTCGTCGTTCTTCGCGGCTTGGAGCCACCGCTCCGTGAGCGCCGTGGTCTCGCCCGTCTCGGCCGCGGCGCGCTCGATCGCGAGCTGCGCGAGACCGCCGGCGCCCGCCTCGAGCGCGGCCCTGCCCAGGCGCAGCGCGCTCGGCGCGTCCCCGCTCCGCTCGGCCTCGAGCGTGGCCTCGGTGAGCAGCAGCGCGCGCGACCGCCCCGTCGTCGACTGCGCCCGCTGCTCGCGCCACGTCGCCTTGTCTGCCGGGGGCTCGGTCGCGAGCCGGTCGAACAGCTCGCGGAGCGCGACGTCGTCGGGCCGTGCGCGGTGGGCCTCTTCGAGTCGGGCAGACGCGAGCTCGGGATCCCGATCGGCGACGAGCAGCGCCTCTCGAACGGCGTCCATCGCGAGCTCGAGCGGATCGTTCGTGATCGGACGTCGTTCCTGGATCCAGCGGACCACCTCGTCGACGTCGCCGGAGCGCCGCGCGATCCGCTCCGCGAGGAACGCGCCGATGCCGAGCTCGGGCGCGGCGCGGTGGACGGCCTGCAGGTGCTCCATGCGGACCGCGTCGTCGACGTCGCCGATGCGCGAGAGGGCCTCGAGGCGCAGCACGGCGCTCGCCGGTTGATCGCCGAGCTGCTCGGCGCGCGCCACGAGCTCGGCCGCGAGGTCGAGGTCCCCGTCGGCGCTCTGCAGCGCGCGGGTCACGCACTCGTGGGTGAGACCAGCAGCGCGCGCAGACTTCCACGCGTCGGTCGCGGCCTGAGCGTCGCCCGATCGCTCCGCGAGCAGCGCCGCGGCGATGTGGGGTAGGGCGCTCGCGCCCTCGTCGGTCGCGGGCAGCTCGCTCAGGGTGGCCGCGATCTCGCCGTGCCGTCGCGCCTCGACGGCGAGCTCGAGCGCGACGCCGCGCGCCGTGCTGGGGGGAGACGACACGCGTGCGAGCGCCGATTCGATGTCGGCCGTGGGGGCTTGCGCGGCCAACAGCCTGCCGAGCGAGGCGAGCGCGCGCGTGGTCTCGGAGCCCGCGACGCGACCCGCGCGTTCGAGCATGGCGGCCTCGTGAGGCGGCATCTGCGTGGCGCTCAGGCCGTCGAGCAGGGGCAGCAGGGCGTCGTCGGCGGCGAGGTCCTCGACGGCGCCGGACCAGTCGAGCCCCGACAGCGCGTCGAGCGACGCGCGCTCGGCCGCCGAGAACGGCGCGTCGTCGGTGAGCGCGGCCGATACGAGCTCGGGGTCGTTGAGCTCGACGCCTCGCGCCGCGAGCTGGCGCCGCGCGAGGGGATCGTCGGCGGCGAGGGTCTTGAGGGCCTTCGCCGCCGCCCGCCGCGAGGCGATCGCTTGCGCGCCGAACGCGGTCGAGAGCCACAGGGCCGCCTTGCCGAGCTCGGGGTGCTTGCCCAGCTCGGCGAGCAGCGGGCCGAGGGCGCTCGTCGCGCCTTCGCCCATGAGCACGCGGGCCTTCCTCAGCACGTCGGTGGCGGGGAGCTTGTCGGGGTCGAGCCCCGGTCGTTCGACGCCGCGCGAGCGGAGCGCGAGCACCACGGCCTCACCAAGGGGCGCCAGGTCGCTCACCTCGGTGAGGTTGAGCGCCCCGCTCGTGTGGTCCCCGTTCGCCAGCGCGTACGCGGCCATGGCGGTCGGCGCGCGGGCGTCGAGGGGGTCGAGCTTCTTGGCGGCGTCCCATCGCTCCTCGGCCTCGTCGTAGCGACCCGCCGCGCGGAGGACCGTCGCCGCGAGGAGCGTGGAGTGCACCCGGGCCGCGGGGGTGGCCGATCGTGCGGCCTCTGCGTCGAGCGCCTCGGCGAGCGCGTCCGCGTCGGGCTCCATCAGCTGCCGCGCTTGCCTCCAGGCCAGCGGCAGGTCGGGGGCGAGATCGCGCGACTCGACCGCTAGCGCGAACGCCCGTTGGACGTCGCCAGCGATCGCGTAGAGCTCGCTCGTCGCGAGGAGCGCGCGCGCGCGATCGGACGGGTCCTCCTGCATGCGCGCCTCGTCCTCGAGCCAGCCCGCGCGGTCAGCGAAGACGCGCGCGGTCTGTTCGTCGAGCCAGCGCGACGCGGGCCGCTCCTCTTCGAACGTGAGCGGTCCGGACGGCGCCGGCGGGGCCTCCTCGTCGTCACGCGCCGCGGCGCCGCCCTCGTTCTCCTCCACGGCCGACGGCGAGAACGTGGGCGCCTCGTCGCTGACGTCCGCGTCTGCCTCCCGACCGGTCGACAGGCGCGCGGGGGAGCCCTCGGCTCCGTCGGGGAGGCGCGTGACCGTCTCGGCGTCCGACATGGACGCCATCTGCGCTCGGTCGGCGACGATCGTCTCGTTCTCGGAGGCGGGCCCGGCCTCGGGGGGCGGCGGGAGCGAGATGTTGCGCGCGAGGGTCGCGTCCTCGTCGTCGTCGTCGGGAGGAGGAGGGGGGGCGAACGGGGGCGGCTCGGGCGCGGGCGCCTCGTGTGCGGGCGGCGCCTCGGACGGGCGATTGAAGAGCTGGCTGAGGCCGCCGCTGCCGGCACGCGGGGGGGCGCTCGGACGAGGGAGCACGCCGCGCTTCGGCGCCTCGCTCCGGCGGAGCTCGCTCGGGACCGGCGCGATGACCGTACCGTCGCCGCCGATCTGGCCCACCCCGCCCTTGGTGACGACGGTGGCCGCCGCGGGCGCCGGAGTGCCCTCGGAGCGCGGCTTGGGCTCGGCGCCGTCGATGGGGCCGGCCACCTGGTTCGTCTCCGCGTCGCGGGCGACTTCGGGCACGAAGGTGTTCTTCTCCCATTCGTCGAGCGCAGAGTCCCAGTCGAGATCTCCGAGCGCGAGAAGGTCGTCGTTCTTCTCGTCGCTCATCCGTTGCCCTCCAGGCCGAGGCCGCGGCGCAGCTCGAAGTACGGTCGTGACAAGACGAAGCGGAGCAGATCGTGCGCGCGGAGATCGTCTTTGACCATGTGGCCCAGCTGCTCGATGGGGAGGCCGAAGACGTCGGACATGACGACCGACACGTCGCCCGCCGCGACGAGGGCCGCGCGGTTCTGCGAGGCGCGCGCCCGAGGCGCCCACTGACTCGCGTCGGCGCCGCTCGCGACGAACGCGCGGCAGATCGGCTCGGCGGCGGCCCGCGTCTTGCGTCCGATCGCCTTGCCGATGAGGCGCTCGACCTCGGCGAGGACCGCGAACGGAGGCGCGTCGACGCGGACCTTGGTGATGTTGCACGCGGCGACGACGATCGCCGCGATGGTCGTGTCGTCGCGCCATCGCGCGATGGCGCTGCCGCGCACGATGCCGACGAGCTCTCGCGCGACCCTGCCGCGCACGGCGGGAGACAGCGGCGCGTTGACCCCGGCGCCGACCACGATCGCGGGCTTCTCGCCGGGGATGCCCGTGACCCCGGCCGGATCCTTTCCGCCTACGTACAGATCGAACTCGGTGATGCCGAAGGCACCGGCCCAAGACGCGATCTCGTTGCGCAGCGCGAGGCCGGCGCGCGGGTCGATGCGGTCCTTCTTGGTCACGCCGAGGGCCGACGTGGACGGACCGAGCGCCTCGGCCAGCGTGGGCCCGAGCAGCGTGAAGAGGTCGGCGATCGGGCCGTCGTCGCCTGGGGCGAGCAGCTGTCGCAGCATCGGATCCGTGAGCGCCACCTGCGGCGCTCGCGGCTTGCGGCTCGAGAGCATGGCCATCATCTGCTCGCTCGTGCCGTCGGGACCTCCGAGCGCGACCGCGCCCGAGAGCGCGGCCTGCTCGAGCGCGCCGTCACCGAGCGCGTGGCTCACGCGGGCGAGCAGCCTGTGGGCGCCGACGGTGCCGGGGGACTCGTGCAGCGCCATCAGGAGGGCGTCGCGGCCCCGCTCGAGCAGCGGACCGCGCTGCGGCGTCGCGGCGTCGAGCGACATGACGAGCTCGAGGGCCTCGGCGTCGCCCGGTGCTTCGGAGAGGAGCTTCTCGGCGGGGCGGATCGCGGTCGCGGGAGACGCGAGCTGGTCGCGGTGGATGACCATGGCGAGGCGCGCGGCGTCGACGCGGCCCTCGACCTCCGGCCGCTCGTGCATCAGCTCCTCGAGGATGCGCGTCGCCTCGGCCCAAGAGCCGGTGCGCGCCGCGGCCTTGGCGATACGCTCGCGGACCGGCAGCGTGGTGAGCTTTGCGCGGTGGAGCGCGAGGAGCACCTCGAGCGCCCGGTCGTGCCGGCCGAGCTTGTTCTCGTAGAGGTCGACCGCGGCGACGCCCGCGGTGACGCGGTTCTTCGGCGGCGCGGCCTCGACGCGCGCGAGTCGCGAGAGCTTCTCGGCGGCCTCTTCGAAGCGCCCCTGGCGGATGAAGATCTCGCCGGTGAGCGCGAGCGCGCCCACGTGGTTCTCGTCGAACATGGTGACGTGCTCGAGCGCCTCGAGCGCGCCCTCGGCGTCGCGCTTCTCGCGGAGCACGCGCGCCTGCTCCCAGTAGAGCTTGGCGATCTCGGCCGCGTCCTCGGTGACCTCGAGGCGGCGCGAGATGAGCACCAGGAGCTTGTCGCCGTCCTTGCGCTCGCGCACGCGGCGGAAGAGCTTGTCGAAGGCGACCGCGCGCGTCGGATCTCGGTCGAAGGACGCGTCGAGCGCGGCCTCGGCGCGCTGCTCGAAAGGCCCGCCGAGCTTGAGCCACGCGAGCGCGGCGTTCTCCCAGAACGCGGCGCCGCGGCTGCTGCTCAGGCAGCGCGCGCCGAGTTGCTCGGACGCGACGGCGTACGCCTCGTAGTCGCGGAGCTGCTCGGCGGCCGCACGCATGCCCTCCCACGCGTGCAGCTCGTCGGCGCGCGCCGCCGTCACGGTGCGGAACACCTCGATCGCCGCCTCGGGATCGCCCGCGGCGAGGGCCGACCACGCGGCGAGGCCGAGGGCGTCGACCTCGGCGTCGTCGCCGAGCGCGCCGTTGACCTCGGAGAGGGCGCTCGCGCGGCGCCGCGGGTCGCACCCGGGGGGAGCGAGCTCGACGTTGGCGAGCCGCGCGCCGTGCGAGGAGCCGGCGACCAACGGGACCGCCTCCTCGCGACCGAGCAGCGACTCGAGCAGCGACGCGCTCGCGTGCATCGCCTCCTTGGCCTCGTCGGACAGCACCTCGGCGAGCGCGCGGCGAGCGGGGACCTCGGCCTCGAGGTCGTTGGACACCATCGCCGCGGTGAGCCACTCGAGCGCGGCGACGGTCCCGCCGCCCTCGTCGAGCCACACGCGCGCCGCGTCGCACGCCTGCTCGGGCGCGGTCTCGCGCGCCACGCGCGCGCGCTCCGCAGCGGCGATCTCGCGCGCCGTCGGTCCGGCGGTCGACAGCTCCGTGAGGGCCGCGTCGACCTCGTCGCCCTGGGCCGACGCGGGCCAGATGACGCGCGCCAACGCGCCGGCACGACGCAGCTCGGGGTGCGTCGCGATCTCGAGCGTGGAGAGCGCGCGCTCCGCGCCCTCGACGTCACCCGCGGTGGCGTCGAGGACGAACGCCTCGAGCGCGGTCGACGCGTCTTGGGTCGCGAGCGTGACGGAGTGTCGTCGCGCGGCGGCGTCGTCGGGCGTGACGCCACGGCTGGCCCACGCCAGGAGCGCTGCGGCAGACGCCGGCGCGATCTCGGCGGCGGCCTGGAACGTCTGCACGGCGTCGGCGCGCTCGCCGAGGCGCCAGAGCTCGAGCCCCGCCTCGATGTGACGGGCGGCGGCAGCCGCACCGTCGTCGGGGGCCAGGGCGGCGGCGGTCGCGCTCGCCGCCTGCGCGGCCGCGGCGCGGTCTCCCGCGAGGCGCAGCACGTCGCCCAGGAGGGCGGCGACGAGCGGGTCGGCCGGCTCCTCTGCGCTGAGCTGCGCAGCGTGCTCGCTCGCGCCGCGCGTGTCACCGGCTCGGTGTGCGCGCAGCACACACATGAGCTCGAGCGCGCGGTGGAGCTCCGGATCGCTCACCTCGACGAGCAGGGCCTCGAGCGCCACGCGGGCGCGCTCGGCTTCTCCGGGGCCCGGCGCGAGGGCGTCGAGCACGCGGCTCAACCACGCGCCACCCGGCAGCTCGCGCAGCTCACCGATCGCTGCGGCGCCGCCGGCCTCGTCGCCCTGCTTGCTCCGCAGACGCGCGATCTCGATCCAGAGGAGCGCGATCTCGGTGCCGTCGTCTCCGCCAGGCTTGCACTCGATGAGGCGGCGGGTCGCGTCCTCGTACCAAGGGTCGTCGCCGTGCAACGACGCGAGGCTGCGCCCGAGCCGCGTGACGATTTCGCGCGAGACGCCGCACGCCTCGGCCTGCACCAGCGTCTCCTTGGCGCGCTCGGCGTCGTTCACGCGCGTCGACCACACGAACGCGGCGAGCATGAGCGCGCGACCCTGCGCCTCGCCGCTCGTGTAGTGGCGCGAGACGTCCTCGAGCTCTCGCGCGAACACCGCGGCGTCGGGTGAGTCTGCCAGGATGTCGATCTCGAGAGCGCGCGCGGGCGCGCACGCCGGGTCGCGCTCGGTGGCTTGCTTGAGCGCCTCGAGGGCCTCCGCCACGTTGCCTTCGCTCGCGGCGTGCTCGGCGATGCGCATGGCCTGCGCCGCGGCGATGCCGCCGTCGGACTCGCCCATGAAGCGTCGCCGCGCGAGCGTCGCCGCGAGGGCCGTGTCGCCCGTGAGCTCGGCGATGCGGATGCGCGACGCGAGCGCCACCTGCTCCGCGACGGAGCTCTCGTCGCCGCCGGAGCCCTCGCGCGTGAGCACCTCGAGCGCGCCGTCGAGCACGGAGCCCGCCGCCGCGAGGTTGCCCGCGGCGCGGCGCGCTTCTGCCGCGCGCAGCCACAGGTCGACCATCTGATCGCGCGTGCGCGCCCAGCGCGGCGTGCCCTTGGCGTCGCCCGTCGCGGGCGCCTCGATCGCCTCGCGCACGAGCTCGGCCTGCGCCTCGAGCGTCTCGGCGTAGCGCTGCGCGCGATCTCGGGCCTCGTCCGAACCGGGCAGCCCCGGCTCTGCCCGCAGGAGCCGCGCGAGCGCTCGCACGGCGCGGAACGTCGCCTTGCCACCGGCGTCGCGGGCCTGATCGAGCGTCGCCATCGCGCGCTCGATCTCTCCGGCTTGCGCCGCGAGCTCGGCCGCGTCGACGAGCAAGAGCCCCTTCCACGTGGGGTCCTCGACGAGCGCCGCGCGCCCCGCGAGCGCTTCTTCGCGCGCCGCCGCGTCGTCGAGCTTGGCGCTGACGAGCTCGAGCACCAGCCACGCCGGCCCCGTGTCGCTCGCGCCCGCGCCCGCTTCGATCGCCTCGCGCGCCGCGCCCCGCGCCCCTTCGAGATCCTGCTGCACGTCCTCGAGGAAGACGGCGCGCTGCGTGAGCGCCCGCGCGCGCTCGGCCGGTGAGCTCGCCGACGTGACGAGCGCCTCGACGAGCTTGCCCAGGTTGGAGAGCGAGCGGCGCCGCTCGAGCAGACGCACGAGGCCCTCGAGGGGCTCACGGAACGACGGGTCGGCGTTGTAGGCCGCGAGGTAGTCGCGCGCGGCGCCCGACTCGTCTCCCGCGCGCTCGTGGATCTCGCCGACCTCGCCCAGGATGCGCGCCTTGCGCGTCCCGTCGATGACCGACACGGCCTCGGCGCGGAGCCGCTCGACCGCGCCCTCGATCGCCTCGAGCGCTTCGTCGGGGGCAGGAGGGAGCTTCGACGCGCCCGGGATGACGGCGGGCACGCGATCGGTCTCGTCCTGGACCGGGACGTGGACCTCGTGCGCGTCGGCGTCGCTCGGGCGTCGCACGCGGATCTCGGGTGTGGCGGGCGGCCGCGGAAAGACGGGATCGGCGCGGGGCTCGGGCTCGGGCTCCGGCGTCTCGGCAGCCTGCTGCTGCTGGAAGACCTCGGTGGCGTCGGGCTCGTCGTCGGCGCCGGGGGCGTCGTCGGCGCCGGGGGCCGGGGTAGGCTCGGGCTCGGGCGGTGGCTCTACGCGCGGCGCGACCGGCAGCTCGGGCGCAGACCCGAGGCGGGCGCGCGGCGGCAGCGGAGGGGCACGCGGGACGCGCGGCGGCGGCGCCGGGCGCGCAGCCGGCGGCGGAGCCACCGAGGTGGACTCGACGATGTCGATGTCCTCGTCGAACTCGACCGTCGGCGGTGGCGCCGTTGGCTTGTCGTC
Organism: Myxococcales bacterium; assembly: GCA_020430845.1. Taxonomy (GTDB): domain Bacteria; phylum Myxococcota_A; class Polyangia; order Polyangiales; family Polyangiaceae; genus Labilithrix. The sequence continues at coordinate 2,282 of JAGQJA010000019.1, read as the reverse complement.
CGACTTCGGCTCATCCGCCATGCGCGGTCCACCTTACCCGGGAAATCCCGGTTTCGTGAAGCTTCTCGCGAGGTTTTCGTGCACGACCTGCGCACGCGCCCCGCGAGGCGCCCTTCACACGAGCGCGTCGAGCTTCTCTTTGACCTTGTCCTCGATCGTACCCTTCATGACGCGCAGCATGAACGGGAGATCGATCGAGACCTGCACCTGCTTGTCGGACACGCGGACTTCACCCTTGGTGCCCTTGGCAGCGCCCGACGGGGCGTCGAAGCGAATGGTGTTGCCGTCCCACTTCCACGAGATGCCGAGCTTGCCTTCCATGCCCTTGGCGAGCTCTTCGGCTTTGGCTTTGGCGTCGTCGATGCTGAGCGAGTGGGACCGAGACAGTTCAATCGTGGCCATGGGGCCCCTCGATACCATCATTCGGTGCGCTTGACGATCCAGTAACCGCGGGGGGTGGGGAGCACACCGCTCGTCTCGCCCACCGCCAGGCCGAAGACCGCGACCTCGGTGTGGGGGTCGAGCGTCCCGCGCGGGATCCGCCCCACGTCCTCGGCCGACCCGCTGTCGCCGTCGAGCACGGCGCGTCGGAAGTCGGTCTGCGCCGTGGTGGCGATGCGCTGCGCCAGCTCCTCGGCCTGCGCCTTGGTGCGCGCGTTGGGCGGCGCGCCCTGGGCGCCCGCGTACTGCACGAGCACCACGCCGAGCCGCACCTGCTTCGGGGCGCCCTTCTGGAGGCCGCCCGCGTCGTCGTCGGTGGTCTCGATGGCCGCAGGCGCGCCGGCGTCCTCGTCGACGTCACCGGCGTCGAGCGACGCGCTGGCGAGCGTGGCGGGCGCGGGCGCGTCGAGCCCGGCGTCGGCGGGGCGCCGCGCCGAGCCCTTGACGGGCACGAACGCGAGCGCGCTCGCGACGCCGAGCGCGGCCAACCCGAGGGCGATCGACGCGACCCGCTGCGCGCGGTCAGCCGTCGTGGCCATCTCGCGTCATCCGGCCTTGTCCGCGTGCTCGTCCTCGACCACCGCCGCGGACGCGGGGGGACCCCACTCCTCGAACGGGCGCATCGTGGGCGGCGGCGGATCGCCGTAGAGCTCGAGCTGGACGGCCAGCCAATTCTCTCGGTCGATCAACGACTTGCGCTCCGACTGCGCGTCGGCGTCGCCCGCGCTGTCGCTCGACGCCGCGAGCTTCTCGAGGCGGCCCTCGACCTCGGCGAGCTCCTTTCGGACGCGCACCGGGTCGACGCCCTCACGCTCGATGTACTCGTCGGAGAGGATGAGGAGCTTGTTGTGGCCCGCCTCGGCGAAGCCGGCGCCGACGGCGCACTTCTTCGTCTCCGCGCCTTGACGGTACGTGACGAGCCCCGTGCGGATCGCGGCGAGGACGGGCAAGTGGCCCGGCATCACGCCGAACTCGCCCTGAACGCTGGGCGCCGTCACCTCGTCCACGCTCGCGGCGAGGGCGCGCCCCTTGGGGGTCACGATCTCGAGCTCGATCTTGTCGGCCATTCGGTCCTCGCGTCGCCTCGGTCGGTCACTTCTTCTTGGTGAGCTCGGCCGCCTTGGCCTTCATCTGCTCGATGTTGCCCACGAGGTAGAACGCCTGCTCGGGGTACTGGAGATCGTCGTCGAACTTGCCGCTGAGGATCTCGTCGAAGCCCGCGATCGTCTCCTTGAGGGGGACGTACTGCCCGGGGCTGCCGGTGAACTGCGCGGCGACGAAGAACGGCTGCGACAAGAAGCGCTGGATCTTGCGCGCGCGCGACACGATGAGCTTGTCCTCTTCGGACAGCTCGTCCATGCCGAGNNCGATGATGTCCTGCAGATCCTTGTACTTCTGCAGGGTCGCCTGGACGCGGCGCGCAACGCTGTAGTGCTCGTCGCCGAGGACGGCCGGGTCGAGCAGCGTCGACGACGAGTCGAGCGGGTCGACGGCCGGGTAGATGCCCAGCGACGCGAGGTCGCGGCTGAGGACGGTGGTGCCGTCGAGGTGGGCGAACGTCGTCGCGGGCGCCGGGTCGGTGAGGTCGTCGGCGGGGACGTACACGGCCTGGATCGAGGTGATCGAGCCCTTGTTCGTCGAGGTGATGCGCTCCTGGAGCGCGCCCATCTCGGTCGAGAGCGTCGGCTGGTAACCGACGGCGCTCGGGATACGGCCGAGGAGCGCCGACACCTCGGAGCCCGCCTGCGTGAAGCGGAAGATGATGTCGATGAAGACCAGAACGTCGCGGCCGCCGGACATGTCGCGCAGGGCCTCGGCCATGGGCAGGCGTGTGAGACCTA
>JAGQJA010000231.1:2683-18562 GCA_020430845.1 Myxococcales bacterium | reverse complement strand
CGAGGCTCGAAGCGCAGCCTGGTCCATCTTCGCTCCGGCGCCTCGATCACGACGCGACGCCGCGCGGAGCCTCAGACCCGCGCCTCGCGGCGGCGGCCCTGGCTCACGGGCGGTGGACCCGCGGCTTGTGGCAGAGCGCGACCATGGACTCGATCTCCTCGGCGAGCCTGCGGCCCTGGAAGTCGCCGTCGAGGCTGTCGAGCACCAGCCCGGCGCGCGGGATGAGGGCGCGCAGCTCCTCGGGGAAGATCTGGCGGTGCGCGAGGTGGACGAGCGCGCGCGGCTCGGGCGGCGGGATGAACTCGTCCGAGCGCGGCGTCGGATCGTCGTAGTAGATGCGGATGTGACAGACCTGGGTGTGGTGATCGTAGGTGTGGTTGGTCGAGTAGATCATCCGCTCGCCGGTCACCGGGTGGACGAACGCGCTGACGCCGTGGCGGCTCTCGGGGTCCCAGGTCAGCCAGTCGAGGTCGGGGAGCATCACGTCGAACGCGAACGCCCCGCCGGGCGCGAGCACGCGCGCGACCTCGCGAAAGCAGCGCAGCAGGTCGTCGGCGGTGTAGAGGTGCTGCAGGGTGTTAAACGGCGCGATCACCAGATCGAACGCGTCGTCCTCGAGCGGCAGGCGGCGCAGATCGGCGAGCACCGGCGTGAGGCGAGCGGCGGCGGGGTCATTAGCTGTCTTTTCGCGCAGGCGATCGAGCATCGGCCGCATGCGGTCGAGCGCGGTGAGGTGGTGGCCGTCGGCGAGCAGCGCCAGGGTCACGCGCCCGGTGCCGGCGCCGAGCTCGAGGACGCGCAGGCCGCGGCCGCGGTCGCGGGCGAGCGCGCGGTACCAGATGACGTCGCCGACGCGATCGCGGTACTCGTAGTCGTAGAGCCGCGGGTCGGTGTAGTGATCGCTCGTGCCGTGGGCCAGCAGCGCGGCCCGGAGCGCGTCGTCGCGGTCGGCCATCGACGGAGCTCCGCGGGTCACGAGCTGCCCGCGTCGCCGGCCGCCCGGCCGCCGCGATTGCGCGGACGACGACGGCGCTTCCGCGGTCGCGCGCGGCGCTCGCCCTCGGCCGGGCCGCGCGTCGCCTGGGCGGCGAGTCGCTGCCAGAACTGCAGCTCGCTGCCGCCGGCCCGGTAGGCCCGCACGCAGATGCCGAGGAACACGAGCGCGTCGTGGAAGTGCTGGCGCTGCGCCAGCGTGCTGCGGCGCCGGCCGCTGCCGCGCTGCAGGTCGATCATGCGGTGGCGGGCGACGAGCACCTCGCGGGCCAGCTCCCGGTCCTTGCGCGCGACCCCCAGCGCCACCGAGAACTCGTTCATCAGCTCCTCGAGCGCGCGGTCGATGGTCCGCCGCGGCGCGCCGCTCCAGTCGTCGTCGACGAGCGGCGCGAACAGGATCGCCAGCACGACGCCGTTGCTGGCGACGCTCTGGGTCTCGGCGGTGTGCTCGTCGAGCGCGTCGAGCAATTCGAACAGGATCGGATCGACCTCGCGGCCGGGGCGATCCTTGCCGGCCTCGACCAGGCGCTCGCGGTGCAGCGCCAGGTAGCTCGGCATGATCTCGTGCAGGAGCCGCGACTCGAGCAGGAGCTCGAAGCTGCGCCGGGCCGCGCCGCCGCGGAAGATCTTGTAGATCTCCTCGAGCAAGCGGGCGCGCGAGCACTTGTTGATGTCGCCGGCGGTGTCGAGCAGCGCCTCCCAGGTCTCGTCGTCGATGGTGAAGTCGAGCCGGGCGGCGAACTTGATCGCCCGGATCATCCGCACCGGATCCTCCTGGAAGCGCACCACCGGATCGCCGATCGTGCGGATGACCCCGCGATCGAGGTCGTGGAGGCCGTCGACGAAGTCGACGACGGTGTTGCTGGCGATGTCGTAGAAGAGCGCGTTGATGGTGAAGTCGCGCCGGCGCGCGTCGTCCTCGACCGTGCCCCACTCGTTGTCGACCGTGATCAGCGGGTCGTCATCGCCCCGGCTCTCGGGCGCGGTGCGGAACGTGCTGGTCTCGATGATCTTGGGCCCGTAGAAGACGTGCGCGAGCTTGAACCTGCGGCCGATGATCCGCGAGTTGCGGAACGTCTTGCGGATCGCCTCGGGGGTCGCCGAGGTCGCGACGTCGAAGTCCTTGGGCAGCCGCTTGAGATAGAGATCGCGGACGCAACCGCCCACGAGGTAAGCCTCGTGGCCGCCGGCGAGCAGCTTGCGGACGACCTTGAGGGCGTCGGGGTCGATGTCGCGAGGCGAGAGTCGCCCCCGGGAGGCGCCGACCGGACCTGGCCACGCGGGCACGTCCGTGAGCTCCGGGGTCGCGGGGATGGGAGTCGGTGATGAGACCATCTCGGTCGTGGGCGAAGGGCGCTGGCCCTGCCCACCGTGGGGCTCCTCTAGCACAGGATGGCGTTATTTCGCCAAACACTTGCGGGTTCGCCCGCTGTGTTGACGGCCTCGCAGCAGGTTGCTAACATGCTGATTGAAAGTTCAGTATGAACAGAGGTTCCGCCAATCGCATCGTGCAGGCGCTCCCGGGCTGCTCCGGGACGCATCTCGTGATCGCGGCCGGGGCCTCGTACGACCCAGAGCGGTGCGACTTCGCGCTCGCTTCGCTGCTCGGCGAGCACGAGGCGCGAGGCCGCGCGGTCACGGCCGTCACGCTGCGCGTCGGTCGACGCGAGGACGTCGACTGGGCGCTGCCGTCGATGCGCTGGCTCGACGCCCGCGGCCGCCGAGTGATCCTGCGCACCCGGGTGGTGCTGCCGCGATCGCTGCTGTTTGCGGCCCGCGACGCCGGGGCGACCGTGCTGCTCGAGCTCGCCCACCACCGCCTCGAGCTGCAGCGCGCGCTGCTCGGCGAGGAGGCGGCCGCGGCCGCGGCCCTGCTGCTGCAGGCGCAGCACCTCCAGCAGCTGTCGGTCCCGACCGGCGTGCACCTCGGTCCGGTGTTCGCGGGGGTGCACGATCGTGAGCGCGACGGTCACGGCGGGCTCGCGGTCGACTCGCTCTTCGGGCACATCGCCGCCGCGGATCTCCACGACCTCCACATCAGTCCGGGTGCGTTGACCGCCGCTCGCCACGCACGGCTTTCGCGAGCGCTCGGCCCTGGGCCGATGCACGTGCTTCACCGCAACTTCGGGATCGGCCCGGGCGAGGACGCTGTCGCGCTCCTGCGGGGGGCGCCGCGGCGTCCGTCCCATCGCGCTCGCGCCTCGCTGTGGGAGAGCGTCGCCACCATCGCGCGGGAGCACGGCCTCGCCGTCGATCGTTGCGGCTGCGCGGCGCTTTGTCACCTCGACGAGACGCACCGCGAGCGAGCGCGTCCCGAGGGAGCTGCGCGCGCCTACGTCCCGGTGATGCAGGCCGACCTGTTTGCGACCGCCTGAGCGCGTCAGGTCGCGCCGTCGGTCTCGTCGTCCTTGTCGATCTCCTGGACGCCCGAGATGCAGGCCATGCTCCCCGCCGCGATCGACAGGGCGGCCACCAACAACAAGGTCAAGAATTTACGGGTCATCGCGGGCTCCGTGGTCGAGCATAGAGGCTTGTGCGGAGGAAGGGAACAACCTCGCGGCTTCGTGGGTGCGGAGCAGCAGCTCCATCCGCCGCGCTGTCGGGGCCCTGTCGAGTACTTTGCGGTCGCGGACCCAGATCTTGCGAGCGGCCGCAGCATCGCCGAGATCGAGGGCCAGTTCTAGCCCCCAGAGGGCCGTCTGCAGCCGCTCTGGGGCCAACGCGTAGGCTCGCTGATAGTGGGCGTCGGCCTCGGTCGCGGCCCCCGTGAGGTGCGCGATGCGGCCGGCGGTCGCCCAGACCTCGGGGACAAACGGGTACTCGCGCAGCCCGCGAGCGACGTACTCGGCCGCGAGCTGCGGGCGCTGCGAGGCCGAGAGGCCCGGCAGATCGAGGCTGTGAAGGGCGAGCGCCGCCAGGATTCGGGCGTTGCGCTCGGAGCTCTTGGCGAGGGCGCGGAGCCATTGGTCGTGGGCCGCGGCCCATGCCTCGCGGATCAGTGCGAGTCGCGCGAGGCACACGTGCCCGAGGGCGTCGTCGGGGTCGAGGTCACGCGCGCGGAGGCAGTGCGCCTCGACGCGGGCCAGCAGTAATTCGTGTGCGATCTCACCGCGATCGCTCGGGTCGGCGTTCGCAAGCAGGCCCTCCGCGTACAGCGCGTGGGCCCGCGCCGAGCCAGGCGCCTGCGCCAGCGCGTCGGTCCACAGCTGCACGCCGTTGCGGTAGCTGTGGGCCGCGCCCAAGCGGACCGCCCCCTGGACCACGACGAGCACCACGAGCGGCGCCAGCTCGAGCGCTGGTCGCCACGCCGCCAGCCGCCGCCCGAGCGCGAGCGCGGCGGCGCAGAGGCCCACGCACGCCGGCAAGCTCGGCAGATAGAGGAAGCGATCGGCGCGCATGTTGGGGATCGCCACCAGGTTGCTCGTCGGCAGCGCCAGGGCGAAGGCGCCGAGGATCGCGAACGCGACGACCGGTCGGCGGCGCGCGTTGGCTGCCCCAAAGACCAGGAGAGCGAGGAGCGCCGCGCTGGCGAGGAGCGTCGCCGGATCGGTCCAGCGCGCGCCGAAGTCGACGTACTCGGGGGACAGCCCGAACGGCGCGACGATCTGCTGCAGGTAGCCGAGGTGGATCTGGGTCGAGGCCGCGAGCACGGCCGCGTAGCCGGCGCGGTGGGCCTCGAGCCGCGGGCTGTCGGCGTAGGGCGAGAGCCCGCCGTGGAGGAGCCACGTGTGCGCGAGCGCGAGCGCGACCCCGAGCGCGAGCGCGAGCGCGCCGGCGATCAGCCGTCGCCGCGGCGCCGGGCGCCTGTCCCACGGCTGGAGCACCTCACCGAGCAGCCACAGCCCGGGCAGCGCCGCCGCGCTGAGCTTGGCGCCGCAGGCGAGCGCCGAGCACAGCGCCGCGAGCGCGAGCGGCCCCCATTTGCCTGACCTTATAAACATGCTCGCAAGGACAAGTCCAAAGAGCCCGACGAGCGCCGCCAGCAGATCCTCGCGGAACGAGACCACCGCGACCGCCTCGGCGTGGACGGCCAGGAGCCCGTAGAGCGCCAGCGTCGCCGCCCGCAGCTGCAGCGGCGCGCCGAGCAGCGCGAGCCATCGCTGCGCCAGCCAGCAGACCGCGACGTGCAGCGCGATCGAGAGCGCGTGGTGGAGCGGCGCCGACAGCCCGCACAGCTGGTAGGTGATGACGTCAAAGACGACGAGCGTCGGCCGGAACGCGTCGGGCACGTGCTGGGCGACCGCCTCGGGCGAGAGCAGCAGCGCCAGCTGTGGCGCCCGCAGAAACCCGTTGGCGGCGATCGTCCACCAGTCGTCGTAGACCAGCCGGAACGCGAGCAGCGGGAGGTGGACGACGGCGACCAGCGCGAGCACCCCGAGGATGACCGCGCGCGGGCTCAGCTCGGGCGCGTCGCCGTCCGCCGCGACCCGCTCACTCGCCGTAGCCAGCCTCTTCGCAGCGCCGTCGCTTGGGCGCGAGCGGCCCGCAGGTCGTGTAGTCGTGACCGTAGACGATGACCGCGAGCGCGAGGCCGACGAGCCCGACGACCGCGCTCGTGATCGCCAGGGTGTTCATGGTGTCGCCCTGGTTGCGCAGCCGATCGAACTCGGCCTTCGACAGCCCGGCGCCGCCGTTGATGCTGTCATCGAAGCTGTTGTTAATGTTGCGCTCGGTGACGACCCCGGCGATGCCGAAGCCGAGCGCCCCGGCTCCGCCCACCGAGCCGAGGATGACGCCGGTCCAGAACAGCGCCGGCGTGACCTTGCGGCTCTTCTTGCGCTTGTCGCCGCGATCGTCGGACGACGGCAGCGGCGCCGCCTCGCTCGCGACCATCGCGCGCAGCTCGAAGTTGGTGCGCGCCCCCATCTCGCCGACGTGCAGCTTCGGGTCGATCCGCGGCACCGGGGCCGGGCCGGCGCTGGCGCAGGCGCTCGTCACCAGGGAGGCGGCGAGCGCGAGCGCGAGCGGACGCCGCGGCGCGATCGCGTCGCTCATTGGGTGCCTCCGGTGTCGGTGTCGGTGTCGGTGTCGGCGCCGGTCGTCGAGCCGCCCGTGGTGCCGGTGCCGGTGCTGAAGCTGCTCAGGTCGATGCACGCGCCCTCGACACAGAGCTGGTCGCCAGGACAGGCCGGCGCGTCGGGGTCGTCGCACGCCAGCCCGCAGACGCCCTTGGCGGCCAGCTCGTCGGTGGTGAGCCCGAGCTGGCGGGCGAAGTCCTCGGCGTACTCGTCGGGGATGCCAAACCCGAGGCAGCTCTGCGGCGCCGAGCACTGGTTGGTCTCGACATCGCAGACGGTCGCGCAGGCGCCGTTAAAGCAGCCGAACGAGTCCGACGGGCACTCCCCGTCGACCGGCGCGAGGATCCAGCCGGTGCACGGGTACTGACAGAGGCCCGCGATGCACTTCTGGGTCAGCTCGGCGTCGGGGTCCTCGTCGACGGTCGCCTTGCAGTCGTCGTCGGTCTCGCACGTGTAGCGGAACGTCGGCGGCGTGAACACCGACGTGAAGCACCCGGCGATGAGGCCGAACCCCAAGGCGAGGGCGAACAGAGATCTGCGGCGCGCGATCATGGCGAGAGGCACTCGTTGGGACCGCCGGGGCGGCGCGTCAGGTTCGCTTATAGCAGCCGCGCGGCCGTGTGAAAGCACCCGCGTGCGCCCGCGTGCGCCCGCCGTCGCGCGTCGCCCCGAACCCGCGTGCGCGGCCCGCGAAAGCCGTCACGCACGGGCTGCGAGGGCCCGCGCGGCCTTGCTGGCGCCTCCCTGCCATGCTACAGCGCCCGCCACACAAATCCCCATGCTCCGGGAGGGTAGCGCGGCGTCGTCGAGCTTCGGGCTCGATGTGCGCGATCCCGGCGATCGGAGCAGAGGTCACAACGCCAGGAGAGCACATGAGCACCACAGGCGAGACCGCCGACACCGACATCGATCAGAAGAGCCACCTCTCGGACGGGCAGCGCATCGTCACCGTTCGTCAGCTGCTCGAGGCGGGCGTCCACTTCGGCCACCGCACCGAGCGCTGGAACCCGCGGATGAAGCCCTACATCTTCGGGGCCCGCAACGGCATCCACATCATCGACCTCGACCAGACGGCGCGCCTGTTCACCCGCGCGTTCCAGTTCGTCCAGGACACGGTGGCGCGCGGCGGCACGCTGCTCATGGTCGGCACCAAGCGCCAGGCCCAGGAGATCGTCCAAGAAGAGGCGCTCCGCTCGGGCTCGTGCTTCGTCGTCAACCGTTGGCTCGGCGGCACGCTCACCAACTTCCGCACCATCAAGGGCGGCCTCGAGCGCATGCGTCAGCTCGAGCGCATGAAGGAGGACGGCACGTACCTCCAGCTCCCCAAGAAGGAGGTCTCGCGCCTCGAGAAGGAGCGTGAGCGCCTCGAGAAGTACCTCGGCGGCCTCAAGACGATGGGCTCGCTGCCCGCGTGCATGTTCGTGATCGACCCGGCCATGGAGACGATCGCGGTGTCCGAGGCGAAGAAGCTCGGCATCCCGCTCGTCGCCATCACCGACACCAACTGCGATCCGGACGTCATCGACTACGTGATCCCGGGCAACGACGACGCCATCCGCTCGATCAAGCTCATCACGCAGCGCATCGCCGACGCGGCGATCGAGGGCGCGCAGCGCCGCAAGGAGCACGCCCCGGCCCGTGAAGAGCAGGGTCACCGCGGCCCGCAGGCCGACGTGGCCTACGCGCGCTCGCGCGGTCCGCGTCCTTCGGACGGCCCGCCCGGCGGCGCGCCCCCCGCCGCCAACTGAGCCGAAACCCAAGCGCGGGCTCACCCCCACGCTGATCGCGCCCTCGGGTCCGGGGGCGCGGTCCCACCTCATTTTTCTACGGAGAGAACCGTCATGAGTATCACCCCCGCGATGATCAAGGAGCTGCGCGAGCGCACCCAGGCCGGCATGAGCGACTGCAAGAACGCGCTCGTCGAGGCCGAGGGCGACATGGACAAGGCCGTCGAGGTCATCCTCAAGAAGGGCATCGTCAAGGCCGCGTCGCGCGCCGGTCGCGTCGCGTCCGACGGCGAGGTCGCCACCGTGGTCGCCGCCGACGGCAAGCGCGGCACCATCGTCGAGGTCAACTGCCAGACCGACTTCGTCGCGCGCGGCGACGACTTCAAGGCGTTCGTGAAGAGCGTGGCCGACGTGGCGAGCAAGCTCAGCGACGGCGCCGATCTCAGCGCGGCCAAGCTCGGCGACAAGACGGTCGACGAGGTCCGTCAGGCGCTCGTCGGCAAGATCGGCGAGAACATGGTCGTCCGTCGCTGGCAGGCGATCGACGCCGTGGGCGAAAGCGGCCTCGTGCACGCCTACGTGCACATGGGCGGCAAGCTCGCCGTGCTCCTCTCGGCCGAGGCGCCCAGCGCCGACGCCAAGAAGAACGACGACTTCAAGGCCTTCGTCGACAACTGCGCGATGCAGATCGCCGCGATGGGGCCGATCGTCGTGAGCAAGGAGCAGGTCTCCGCGGGCGACATCGCCAAGCAGAAGGAGATCTTCGAGGGCCAGCTCAAAGAAGAGGGCAAGCCCGAGGCCGCGTGGCCGAAGATCATCGAGGGCAAGGTGAACAAGTGGTTCACCGAGGTCACGCTCCTCGGTCAGGACGCGGTCTGGGAGCCCGGCGCGGGCTCGGTCGACAAGCTCCGCCAGGCGCTCGGCACCAAGCTCGGCGGCGAGGTGAAGCTCCACGGCTTCGTGCGCTTCGCGCTCGGCGAGGGCATCGAGAAGAAGACCGACGACCTCGCGGCCGAGGTCGCGAAGATGACGTCCTGATCGGCTGAGTCGGTAGATCCATCGCCTCGGTCGCCCGTCCAAGGGCGGACGCGCGGGCGGGTCCAAGCGCGGCAGTACGGAGGCCTCGGCCTCTGTCCACATCGCGCGGGGCTCGCCCGCTCTCTTTTGTCCTTGGAGGTCAGGCAATGAGGAGGCTCGTACTGGGCGCCTTCGGGCTCGCGCTCGTCGGCTGCGGCGCAAGCGCGCAGACCACCCACGTCAAGAGCGACACGACGCTCGGTCGCGTGGTCATCTATCGTAATGGTGTCGCGTACTTCGAGCGATACGCCGACGTGCAGGGCGACACGCTCCGCCTCGCCGTCCCGAGCGACAAGGTCGACGACTTCTTGAAGTCGCTCACCGTGGTCGACGCGGCCACCGGCGCCGCGGCGCCCGTGTCGTTCCCGTCCCCCGGCGATCGCTCGGGCACGATCGACATGCGCATCGCCCTGCCGCGCACGCAGGGCGCCCGCCGCCTCAAGCTCTCGTACGTGACCGAGGCGCCGTCGTGGAAGCCCAGCTACCGCGCGGTGGTGGGCAAGGACGGCAAGGTCGACCTGCAAGGCTGGGCCGTCGTCGACAACACGTCGGGCGAGGACTGGTCGCAGGTGCGCCTCGGCGTCGGCTCGAGCTCGGCGATGTCGTTCCGCTTCGACCTCAGCAGCCTGCGCACCGTGGAGCGGCAGACGCTCACGAGCAACGACTTGTTCGCGCTCGCGCCGCCCACCGGGCAGGCGTCGTACGGCAACGAGCGCACGCAGCAGCGCGTCGTCGCGTCGTTCGGCGACGACACCATCGCCAAGAGCGAAGAGGCCGAGGCCGCGGACGTCATCGCGCTGCAGTCGGACGCCACGCAAGGACAGGTCTTCTCCAAGCGCGCGATGCGCGCGCCGACCTCGGGCACCACCCGCGCGGGCGGACGCGCCGCGGGCGCAGCGGCTCCTCGCCCCAAGGCCGAGCCGAAGCCGACCGACCCGCTCGCGAGCGCCGCGAGCGCCCTCAACGCGAGGCCAGGCACCATCGTCGTCGAGGGCTTCGCCGACGCGAAGGACAAGGACAAGAACGCCGCGTCGCTCGATCGCGCCAACCGCGTGCGCGACCGGCTCATCAAGAACGGCGTGAGCCCTTCGCGCATCGTCGCGGTGGGCAAGGGCGAAGCGCGCGGTCACGCGGCCGGCGCGCGGGTCGTCGAGCAGCAGGAAGACGCCAAGAAGCAGGTCGCGCACGCCGACCGCGAGAAGACGGACGGCGCCAAGAAGTCGACGAACGGCGAGCCACCGCCGCCCGAGTCGACCGACCCGATCGGCACCTCGCACTTCGAGTCGGCGACCACGATGACGGTGCCGCGCGGCTCGTCGGCGATGGTGTCGATCCTGCACGCCGGCACCGAGGGCGAGGTGGTGTACCTGCTCGACGGTGAGAGCGAGCGCGGCAACGCGACGTTCCCCTTCAAGACGCTGCGCCTGCGCAACCCGACGGACTCCGCGCTCGAGAGCGGTCCTGTGAGCGTGTTCGGCGAGGGGCGCTTCATCGGCGAGGGCCTGAGCGAGCCCATCCCCCCGCGCTCGGTCGCGTTCGTGCCCTTCGCGCTCGACCGGCAGATCGTCGCGGAGCACAAGGACAGCCAGAAGGACGACATCGCGCGCATCATCACGGTGACGCGCGGCGTGTTCTCGACCGAGGTCAAGCACACGCGCAGCCGCACGGTCACGCTGCACAATCGGCTCGACCACCGCGCGGTCGTGTACGTCAAGCACACCGTGCCCAAGGGCTACACGCTCGGCAAGGCGCCCAAGGCCTTCGAGCGCGTGGGCAGCGCGCACCTGTTCCGCGTGGAGCTCGAGCCCAACGCGAAGACCGACGTGACCATCGAGGAGCACACGCCCGTCTTCCGATCGACCGACATCCGCACCGACGGCGGTCTCGAGCTGCTCCGCGCCTACGTGTCGCGCGGGGCGCTGCAAGAGGGGCTCAAGGAGCCCGTCGCGCAGATCGTCAAGCTCAACGCCGAGATGGCCAAGCTCGCGCAAGGCATCGCCACGCTGCACGAGCAGATGGGCGAGTACCGCGCGCGCATGGACGAGCTGCACGTGCAGATCGTCACGCTCCGCGCGGTCAAGACGGCGGGGCCGCTCATGGCGCACCTCGAGAAGAAGCTCCGCGAGATGAGCGAGAAGCTGAGCAAGGCCACGGTCGACGTGGTCGGGCTGCAGGAGCAGCAGATGATCGCGAAGATCAAGCTGCAGAACGCCGTGGGCGAGCTCACGCTCGAGCCCGACGGCGCGACGCCGAAGCCCGAGGCGGCCGCGAAGCTGTGATAGACGTGAGGCGTGGCGACACGTCTCGCGTCCCTCAGCGTGGATCTAGACGAAATCCCGAGCTATTTCGCGATCCACGGCCTGGGCGAGGTGCCCGCCGCGTCGCGGCACCTGGTGTACGACGTGGCGCTCGCACGGCTCGACGAGCTCGCGCGGGCGCTGTCGGTTCCGCTCACGTGCTTCGCGATCGGCGCCGACCTCTCGCGTGACGTGGCGGCGAACGGGCTGCGCGCCCTCGCCGTCCGAGGCGCCGAGATCGCCAACCACACGCTCGACCACCGCTACGATCTGACGCGCCTCGGCAGAGACGAGATCACGCGTCAGATCGCCGGAGGCGCGCGTGAGATCGCGGCGGCGGTGGGCGAGGCGCCCGTGGGCTTTCGGGCCCCCGGCTACACGATCACCGACGAGGTCTTCGACGTGCTCACCGAGCTCGGCGTGGCCTACGACGCGTCGGTGTTCCCGTGCCCCGCGTACTGGGCCGCCAAGACGACGGCGATCGGGCTCATCCGCGGGCGTGGTCGCGTCAGCCGTTCGGTGGTCGACACGCCGCGCGTGCTCGCCGCGCCGACGCGTCCGTACCGCGTGGGCAAGCCGTACTGGAAGCGGGGAGGGGGCATGCTCGAGATCCCCGTCCAGGTCACGCGCGGTCCGCGACTCCCGTTCATCGGCACGTCCGTGACGCTCGCCGGTCCTGCCCGCGCGCGGTGGCTCGCGCGCGCCTGCGTCGGGGAGCCGCTCGTCAACCTCGAGCTGCACGGGATCGATCTGCTCGACCGCGCCGACGGTCTCGACGCGCTCGCGCCGTATCAGCACGACGTGCGCGTGCCGCTCGGGCAGAAGCAGGACGCCATCGAGGCCGTCATCCGCACGCTCAAGAAGGCGGGCTACACGTTCGTGACGATGCGCGAGGCCGCGGAGCGCTTCGCCGGGGCGGCCTGAGCGGGGGCGGCGTGGGGGAGCGCGCGCGGGCCTGGGGCGTCACGCTCGTCTTGGGAGCGCTCGTGCTCTCGCCGCTCGCTCGACGGCAAGGCGCCGACACGGACGACTTTCCTCTCTCGCACTACCCGATGTTCGCGGCGGCGGGCATCGGTCACCTCGTCGAGGTCTCGTCGGTTCGCCTCGTGCACGCCGACGGCCGCGAGGAGCGCGCCCCGCTCGTCGCCGTGGGCAGCCCCGAGCCCATGGTGGCCAAGAACATCGTGCGCGACGCGATCTCCCGCGGCGACGCGCCCTCGCTGTGCGCGGCGGTGCTCGCACGCGCGAGAGGGCCCGAGCCGACGGGCGACGTGGTCGGCGCGCGCGTGGTCACGGCGACGTTCGACGCGCGCACGTACTTCCGCGCGCCCTCGCCGCGCCCCGTCTCGCGCGTCGTCCAGGCCGAGTGCGGGGCGCTCGTGCGCCCGCGGGAGGGACTGTGATGACGGCGCTCGCGTCACGGGCCGACGCGTGGCTGCGCGCTGCGTGCCCCGCCGAGCGTCTCGCCGCCGTGCGCGCGCTCGTCGGCGCCTACGCCACCGTGTACGTCCTCGCGCGGTTCCGCTACTTCGCCGATCTCTCGGGCCTCGATCGGGCGGCGTTCGCCCCGGTCGGGGCGATGCACGCGTGGTCCGGGCCCCCGGCCGCGTGGCTGTCGTGGGTCTTCACCGCCGTCGCGCTCGCGTCGTCGTTCGCGCTGGCCCTCGGGGTGCGGCACCGCGTGACCGCGCCGCTGGCCGCGCTCTCGCTCCTGTGGATCTTCTCGGCGCGCAGCTCGTGGGGCAAGGTGCTCCACACCGAGAACCTGCTCGTCTTGCACGCCGCGGTCCTCGCGTGTGCGCCCGCGGCCGACGCGTGGTCGCTCGACGCGCGCCGCGCCGCCGCGCCGCCCGAGCCCGCGTCGCGGTACGGGTGGCCGCTCCGCGCGATGTCCGTCGTCACGGCGCTCACGTACTTCGTCGCGGGCGTGGCCAAGCTCCGCGAAGGCGGGCTGGCGTGGCTCTCGGGCGCGCCGCTCGCGGAGTGGCTCGCGTGGGACGCCGTGCGCAAGGCCGAGCTGGGATCGATGCACTCGCCGCTCGCCCCGACGCTCGCGTCGCACGGCACGCTGACGGCCGCTCTCGCGGCCTTCACGCTCGCGGTGGAGCTCGCCGCGCCCTTCGTGCTCGCGAGCCCTCGCGCCGCGCGCGCGTGGGCGCTCTCGGCGTGGGGCTTCCACGCCGGGGTGCTGGCGACGATGGCGATCGGGTTCTTCTACCCGCTGACGTTCATCGCGTACGTCGCCCTGTTCGACGTCGAGACGATCGTGTCTCGGGTGCGCGCGCGCTTCAGCGGCCGCCCTCGGTGATGACGGTCGTCGGCCCCGTGAGCACCTTGGCGGACCACGCGGGGTAGAAGACGCGCACGCCGGCGGGCTGGAGCGAGACGCGCGCGCGCATGATCACGGGGTAGCGCGGCTCTTGGATGGCCTCGTACGCGCCCGACGCGCCGCGGGTGACGTAGCCGACCTGGCCGTCCGCCTCGACCTTGATGTACGTAGGCATGACGGCCGACGTCGTACCGAGCACGGTGATCTTCTCGGCGCCGAGCGCGCCGATCCACGCGGCGTACGGCGAGCCCGGCGCGAAGAGGTTGCTGACGCCGATGGTGAACGCCTTGTGCGCGTCGAGGACGGTCTTGTCGATGAAGCGCCGGTTGCTCTCGTGCACCGTGTTGGTGAGCCGTGACAGGACGATCGAGCGGACCTCCTCGGGCGTCTTGCCGTCGAAGCCGGCCTCGACGGTCACGTCGGCGCTCGTCGGGGGCCGGCCGAGGTGGTCGGGGATCGTGAGGCGGTAGGCGGGGGCGTCGAAGCCGGGCGCCTCGACGTATCCGTTCGCCCGCGCGTCCTCGACGAGGCGCAAGAACGTCGACTTGCCGGTGCGCGGGATGGCGTCGATCTCGTCGATGTTCGAAAACCAGCGCGGCTTGCCCTCGGCGTCCGTGCGAAAGGCGACGATGGCCTTCGCGACGCCCGAGGTCACGCGGGTGCGCGAGGTCAACGTCGCCGCGTCTACGGCGCGATCGTTGGCGAGCAAGAGCACGCCCTCTTCTTCGAGGCTGCCGGCCTTGATGCCGGCCGACTTGGGCGTGCGCCCGAGCTCGCCCTCTTGCGCCTCGACCGACTCGTCGTCGGGCACATCCGCCGCGCACCCTGCGGCGCCGGCGCACGCGAGCGCCCCCACCATCCACGCAGCCAACGCGACACCCAGACGGGTACGAGATGTAGGCATAGGTAAGTGTGACACGCACCCAGCCGAGCGCAAGGAGGGTAGAAACCGAAGGAAAACCGACGTCTACTGATGCCATGGTGGCCCCGGCGCCCATCGCGACCCCGTCGACGCTCGAGCCAGGCATGGTGGTCGGCGGCGACTACGTGGTCGGCGATCGGCTGAGCGCGGGCGGTATGGGCGCGGTGTACGTGGCGACGCAGCGCTCGACGGGCGTGAAGCGCGCGCTCAAGGTGATGCACCCGCAGCTCGTGAGCGACGAGAAGCTGCGCGAGCGCTTCGCGCGCGAGGCGCGGGTGAGCGCGACGATCCCGAGCGACCACGTGGTCAACGTGCTCGCGGCCGGCGTCGACGACGCGCTCGGCATCCCGTACCTGGCGATGGAGCTGCTCGACGGGCGCGGCCTCGACTCGGCGGTGGCGCGCCACGGGCCCATGGAGCCTGCGCTCGCCGACGTGGTCCTGCGTCAGATCGCGCACGCGCTCGGCGCCGCCGCGCGCCTCGGCATCGTCCACCGCGACCTCAAGCCCGAGAACGTGTTCGTCTCGCCGTCGCGGAGCGTCGGGCTGCCGATCGTGGTCAAGGTGCTCGACTTCGGCATCGCCAAGCTCGTGGCCGCGGCGCGCACGTCGACCCAGAGCATGGGGACGCCGCTGTGGTTCGCGCCCGAGCAGACCGACACGCGCTCGACGGTCACGCCCGCGACCGACGTGTGGGCCTTCGGCTTGCTCGCGTTCTACCTGCTCACGGGCCACGTGTTCTGGGAGGCGGCGCGCGCAGAGGGCGCGGGCATCCAGTTCGTGCTGCGCGAGCTCGTGATCGACGAGATCCCCGCGGCGAGCGCTCGCGCGGCGACCGTCGACCGCGTCGTGCCGTCGTGGTTCGACGCTTGGTTCGCGAGGTGCGTCGCGCGCGATCCGTCTGCGCGCTTCGGCGACGTGGCCGAGGCGTACGCTCACCTGCGCGCGCTTCGCTCGGGGGAGGCGCCGGAGCCGAGCCGCGCAGAGATGGAGCGCTTCGTCGCCGCGCTCGGCGACGGCGAGCTGCCCGGGCGCGAGGGACCGGCGCAGCGCACCGTCGCCACCTCGCCGCTCCCGGCGCCGTCGGGCAAGACCGTCGCGGCCGCGCCGATCTCGTCGCCTTCGTCTCCATCGTCCGGCGGCACGGCGCCGCCCTCCGGCGCGGGCCAGACGCAAGCGGGCACCCTCGCGTCGACGTTGCCCATGGTCCCCGAGCTGCGCGCGCCGTCGTCGCCCGACGGTGTCGCGAGCGTGCCGGCCTACCGCGCGCCGCCCGCCGCCCCGCCGCGCAGTGTGGTGCCGTTCGTGGCCCTCGGGGTCTTCGCGGTGCTCGGCCTCGGTGGCGTCGTCGCGGGGCTCTCGAGCGGCTCCGGCCCGACGGTCGCGACGGGCAGCGAGCCCGCGGCGGTGGCCGACGACACGAGCGGGGCGCGCACGGCGGAGCCGGTGCAGCTCGAGCCGATGGGCGGAGGGGGCGACGTGTCGACGCTGGAGAAGACCGACATCAAGGTCGGCTC
>JAGQJA010000231.1:0-2603 GCA_020430845.1 Myxococcales bacterium | reverse complement strand
CGGCCGGCCCTTCTCGTTCACGTTGGGGCAGGGGCGCGTCATCCGCGGCTGGGACGAGGGCATCGTGGGGATGCGCGCGGGCGGTGTGCGGCGGCTCAAGGTCCCGCCGAGCATGGGCTACGGGGCTCGCGGTATGCCCCCCGTCATCCCGCCCCGCGCGACGCTCGTCTTCGAGATCGAGCTGCTCGAGATCGAGTGACCGTCCGTCCTCGAGATCGAGCTGCTCGAGATCGAGCGATGCCGTAGCGGGTCGCGTACCGGACCTCGCGATCGCGCGACTCAGCGATCGTAGCGGGTCGCGTAGCGGACCTTGAGGTCCTTGCCCGAGATGTACGCGATGTGAGGTCGGCTCGCCTCGTCGACGACGAGGTCGACCCAACCGCTCGACGTCTGGCTCACGACGTCGTTGTCGACGATGTCCGTGATCCACACGAGCGCCCCCGTGTCGGTACGCGTCTGGCGCATGTACTCGAGGGCGCCCGTGCGCGGGTTGACCGGGCTCGGCGTGAGCACGGCGAGGTGGACCAACCCGAAGCGATCCACCGCCATGGCCACGCGATACTCGGGATATTGCGCGTCGGGCGCGGGGATCGACTGCGCCAAGACCGCGATGGTGGGCGTGTCGGTGTTGCCCTCCCAGGTGGCGAGGCGCAGGTCGGCCTTCTCGGGCACGCCCTGGAGCGCCTTGCGAAAGTAGTACGCGGCCCACTTGCGCGTCCCGGAGACGGCGAGCTGGGCGCCGTAGCCCGAGATCCCGTCGGGCACCGCGTTGTCGATCGTCTTGCGGTACGACCACGAGGCGCCGTCGAGCGTGTGGTATCGCGGCGACGAGTGCGAGAACGTCTCGCAGTGGTGGTAGAGCAGGTGGAGCTGCCCGCTGCCGTCGACGACGAGCTTGGCCGAGCCCGTCCCGGGCGCCTCCGACGGCGTCAGCGACGTCGTGATGTCGGGCAGGGCGATCCACGCGCCGCCCGGCGCCTTCCTGCGCGCGGCGAGGCGCGCGGCGGTCCCGGCGTCTCCGCCCGCTCCGGCCATGCGCACCGTGGCGTACGACGCGCCCGTGCCGTCGACCGCGAAGCCGATCTCAGAAGGTCGTTTCACGCCGCCGATCACCTGCTCGACGGGCGTGAGGGCCCCGCCCGCGATCGAGCGCACGACCACGACCTCACCGGAGAACGACACGTCGTCGACGTCGTGGGCCAAGACGTGCAAGACGTCGGGCGGCGACGCCGCCACGCGCGAGAGGTAGCCTGCGTGGTCGTACGGCCCTTTTGCGCGCTTGAGCACGGTGGGCGAGAAGCCCGGCGCGTTCGGCACGAAGTGCACGAAGTGGTGCTCGCCGCTCTGGCCGTCGATCTCGACGTTGTACGAGACGCCCACGCGCCCGGCCGGGGTGCGCGCGATGGAGATCCCGGAGGCGTCGACGGCGATGTCGGGGTCGATCACCTGCACGCGTCGCGCGGCGCACTCGGGCTGGCTCTTGGTCGTCGCCGTCCACGGATCGTCGCACTTCGAGTCGCGAGGAGGGGGGCCGGCGTCGACGCCTTCGCCCGCGTCTGCGCCTCCGTCCGCGGGGGCGCGTGCGTCTGGCTGCGTCACGCCGCCGTCGCCGTCTCCCGCGTCCACCGCCTCGTCGGCGCGCTTGAGCTCGCCGCACGCGCTCGCCGACACGAGGGAGACGAGCAGCGAAGCGAAGGCAGGCGTTCGAAGGCGCATCGGCTCTCAGCGTATCAAAAGAACCGACCGCCGCACGCGAGGCCGGGCCCGGAGAGCCCGCACGTCAGACCGACGGCGGTCTTGGGGGCGCTGCGCGGGGCGAGCAGCACGAGGCCCGCGCCGCCGAGCGTGAGCACGCCACCGCCCACGAGCGACACGACGGAGACCGTCAGCCACGTGCGCGCGCTGTCGATCTTCGCGTCGCACTCGGGCGGCTGCTGCGCCGCGCCGAGCCCGGGGCAGTCGCGGTTGTAGTCGTCGATGATGCCGCCGCGCACGAGCATGCCCACGGCGCCGGTGGCGAGCAGCGCGCCGCCCGTGCCCAGCACGACCCACCCGATCCCGCGCTGCGCGCTGCCGTCACTCGGCGCCGGGTTGGTCGGCGCGTCGGGGGCGCGCTTTGCCCCCGGCACACGGGGCGCGGGCTCTCGGGGCGCGAGCGTGAGCGTCAGGGTCTCGCGTGTCACGCCGCCCGCGCGGATCTCCACCGTGCGCGTCGCGGTCTGGAAGCCCGGAGCGCGGACCTCGAGGGCGTATCGGCCCACCGCAGCGCGCACCGTCTTGTCTCGCGTCGATCCGACGCGCACGCCGTCGAGGTAGAGGTCGGCAGGCTCCGACGCGCGGACCTCGAGCGTCCCGACGTGCTGCGCGACGATCGCGAGCGCGCCCTCGAGCGCGGCGCGGTTCTTGGCGATCCACGGATCGTCGCGGGCCTCGAGCGCGGCGGTGAGATCGGCCTCGGCCTTGACCCACATCCCGAGCGCTTGCTCGGCGAGCGCCACTTGAGCGCGGGCGCGCGCCGTCGGACGTTCGGCCAGCGCTTCGCGGAAGAGCGCGAGCGCCTCGTCGTCCTTGCCTTGCTCGCGGAGCGCGATGCCGCGGTCGAG
>JAGQJA010000230.1:5549-8011 GCA_020430845.1 Myxococcales bacterium | reverse complement strand
GCGGGGGCAACGGCGGCGGCAACCCCGCGGCCAAGACCAACTTCGTGGGCACCGTGTACCCGTCGATCAACCCGACGTGCGGCACGTGTCATGGCGTCGGCGGCAGCGGCCCGCAGTTCTTCGGCACCACGGCCGACACGACGTACGCGCAGTTCAAGGTGAACCAGTTCGAGAAGAACAACGTGTTCACGGGAAAGGGCGCGCACCAGGGCCCCGCGCTCACGGCGAACCAGCTCCAGCTCATGCAGCAGTGGA
Organism: Myxococcales bacterium; assembly: GCA_020430845.1. Taxonomy (GTDB): domain Bacteria; phylum Myxococcota_A; class Polyangia; order Polyangiales; family Polyangiaceae; genus Labilithrix. Next base: position 7,756 of record JAGQJA010000230.1, on the reverse strand, counting down.
AGACCCTCGAGGCCCAGCCCGGCACCGGCGGCGGCACGGGCACGGGCGGAGGGACCGGCGGCGGGACGGGCGGCAACGCGTGCGAGGACGCGTGCTACGCGGCGCACCCGGCCTCGGCCGACATGCAGAAGAGCTTCTACCAGTGCCGCACGGTCACCTGCTCGACCGCCTGCAACTGAGGTGACGCGCGACGCGCGTCGCGACGCTCACGCCACTCTTCCAGTACGGCCCCGACGCGCACGAGGCCCGTCGGGACCTCGGCGAGGCCCGCGGACGTCGCGCCCTCGAGCGCTGACCGGCGTCAGGGCGTGGTGACGGTGCCCATCCCGGGGACGACCACCTTCTGGCCGCCCTTGCCGTCGGTCTCGACCTTCACGCCGCCGGCGTTGACCTTGTTGCCGCCCTTGCCGTCGGTCTCGGCCTTGACGTTCCCGGCCTGTGCCTTGGAGCCGCCCTTGCCGTCGGTCTCGCCCTTGACGTCACCCACCTGAGCCTTCGCGCCGCCGCCAGCCGTCTCGGGGGTGCCCGTGACGACGGCGCCACCCGACGCGTTGGCGCCCTCGCCGGGCTTGGCCTCGACGCTCCCGCCCGTGACCTTCACGCTCGCGCCGGGCGCCGTTGCGGCGGCGGCAGACGCGGCCGGGTCTGCGGACGCTGCGGCCTTGTCGGCGGGCTTGTCCTTGTCACACGCGGTGAGCGTGGCGAGCGCGAAGAGCGTAGCGAGAGCTGTCGAACGAAGCATGAGAACCTCCACGCCGGAGAGACAAGCACGTCGCGGGCCGACGCGAAAGCGCGGCATCCGGCGCACGGACGCGCGACGCGCGCGACGCACCAAGCTCTCCCGGCACGCGGCGGGAAGCGTGAACCGCGTCACGCGCGTCGCGGCGGTCAGCTCGACGGCTCGGCTGGCGGCGAGGCTTCGTCGAGGCCCTCGAGCACGCCGCGCGCGCGCTCGAGGTGGAACTCGTACTCCTCGTGGTGCACGCGGTTGAGGTAGAGCGCCACGAAGTACGTCACGACGCCGAGGGACGCGACGCCGAACGCGCCGAGCGCTCCCCAGAACAGGCCGAACGGCGCGAGCACGAGGCCCGCGACGACATACCACTTGAGGCGCGTGCGCTCGCGCGCGAGGTCTTCGACGAGGGACTCGAGTCGGACGACCTCTTGCGTGTATTTATCACGCATCACCGTAGGGTCCGGCTCGAGCATGGCGTCAGCCCGTGACCTTGCCCCAGGGGATGCCCGACGGGCGGCCGGCGGTCAGGCGAAACCGGGCGACGCTCATCGCATCGAGGCGGTCGCGCAGGCACGGCGCGCACGCGAAGCGCTCGTCGCCGATGGAGGCGGCGACGTCGACCGCGCTGTCGCAGAGCGCGCAGTTGGCCTTGACGTCGTCGGAGCTGCTCACCTCTCCGCCGAGCACGCTCCCCGCTCCCGTCACGAGCACATTCACTTCAGCCATGGACCGCCTCCTCCGCGCCCAAGCATGGGGGCTCCGCCGCGCTACGGCAAGGGTCACGTGGTCGCGGTCGACACCGAAGGTGACGACACACGCGGGACGTGCCGATCGAGGAACGCGTACGTGTGCGCCCAGCATCTGCGCGCGGCCGGGAGCATGACGAAGGCGTGGAACGCGTGCAGCTCGCCCGGGTAGTAGCGCGTGTCGACGGGCACACCGAGCCCCTCGAGGGCGGCCGAGAGCCTGCGCGTGTCGGGCAAGAGCGGGTCGCGCGTGCCGACGGGCAAGAAGAACGGCGGCAGCGGGCGGTCGGGCCGCTCGCGGCGCTCGAGGGCGACGAGCGGGTCGGCGAAGTCGAGCGAGCAGAGCGGCGGCTCTGCGCCCAGGTAGTTGTGCGTCACCTCCGAGAGTCGATCGGCAACGAACGGGGACATCGTGGGCTTGCGTCGCCGCAGGCGCTCGATGTCGGAGACCTGGAAGACGCCGCACGAGGCGACGACCGCGCGAGGCGTCACGCCGGTGTCCCACGCCGTGCGCGCGAACGGCTCGGGCCGCTCGTACGACAACGCGAGCGAGAGGCTCGTGACGAGGTTGGCGCCGGCGCTCTCGCCCGCGAGCACGATGCGGCTCGGATCCCCGCCGTAGCGCGCCGCGTTCTCGACCACCCACGCGTACGCGCGGCAGACGTCCTCGATCGCCGCGGGGTAGCGGTGCTTGGGCGCGAGGCGGTAGCTCACGTTGAACACCA
>JAGQJA010000230.1:0-5450 GCA_020430845.1 Myxococcales bacterium | reverse complement strand
CCCGCGGGCGGCCGGTAGACGTCGAGCAGGTGATCGCGCGAGCCGGTGTCGGCGTAGGGCACGTCGACCTCGCGGTGGATGCCGTGCCGCGCGGGCCGTGCCTTGGGGTGCAAGCGCGCGAGGCGCGACACGCCGTTGAAGAACCCGTCGACGGCCATCGCGCCGAGGTGCTGGCGCGCGCCCTTTCCCATCCGCCGGAGCATCTCCCCAGGATAGCCGAGCGCCGGCGGCGCGCAGCGGGGATCGGCGCGGTCAGAACTCGAAGGTCAGGCCCATCGCCCACGACTTGGTGCCGACGCGCAGCGAGTCGCCCGCGCCGAACCCGTTGAGGGTGAGGAGGTAGTACTCGGCGAACACGTACGCGTGATTGATCCCGGTGGCGCTGTCGAGGTTGCGCACCGAGCCTCGGTCGAGCGCCTCGAGCACGAGCTCGACGCCGAGGGCCGCGTTCGATCCGACGCTGTTGCCACGACCGCTGGCGATCACGTTGCCCGCGGCGTCCTTGACCTTGGACGTGCCGCCGCTGTTGCCGGCCCGCCAGTGTGCGTATCCCACGCCGAGCTTGGCGTACGGGATGAGCGGGATGCGCGCCTCGCGCCACACCGCGTCGGCGCGGAGCACGCCAGAGAGGTGGAACGGGTAGATGCTGAGGAACGTCTCGTCGCCCGACTCCTTGCCCGACAGGGTCTTGGAGTCGGCGCTCATGGTCGTGTAACCGACGGCCACGCCGGGACCGAGCGTGCCGACGTGCGGGATGCGGAGCATCTGCCAGTCGAGCTCGAGCTGGATGAGGAGGCGGCGCGCCGAGCCGAACGTCTGCGTGAAGGGGGCGCCGGTGAGACCGGGCTCGTCGTCGATCTGGGGGCGGTACGGCGAGAAGCGGAGCTCGAACGCGAAGTTCTGCGCGCTCTCCGTCTTGTTCGCGGGAGTGCCGAAGTCGAACGCCGCTGCGTCGGGCGCGATCGTGAGCAAGGACAGCGCGACGGCGGCCCCGCTGATCCCGATCGGCGTCTTCATCGCCCCTGCCTCCGTCGAGCGCGGCGCCGCGCGAGTGACGTCACGATCGCGAGCGACAGCCCCCCGAGCGCGATGCTTCCCGCCGGCGCCTCGGACGACGTGGAGCTGCAGCCCGTGGCCTTGCCGCCGGCGCGGTTGTAGTCGCGGAAGAAGTCGGTCGTCTCTTCTGGGACGACGCACAGCGGCGCGCTGAGCGAGCCCACGTTGGTGAAGGAATCGGTGGCGGCGACCGCGACCGCGTATCGCTGACCGTTCACGAGCGGGCCGCCGCGGAACGACGTAGCCACGATCGAGCTGCCTTGCGTGCCGGCGATCTCACCGCAGAGGAACTGCTCGGCGAACGCGTTGTCGGGGACGATCGTCCCGCCGTCGGCCGGCGTGAACTCGGGCGCGCTGCACGGCGCGTCGTCCACCGGGACCTCTTCGGTGACCTCTCGACATCCCGCGTCGACGTCGCTCACGCCGCCGTCGGCGTCGGCGTCGGACGTGTCCACGACGGACGCGTCGTCGCAGACGGTGCGCGTGGTGGTCGTCACGAAGCCGCCGTCTCGCTCCACGATGGGCTGACCGACGGGCACGCAGTAGACCTTCACGCCGGTCTGGTCGGTGACGCCGCCCTCGCCGACGGCGGCCCACGACACGCGCAGGCGTGTGTCGCCCGGCAGCACCCTCACGCCCGACAGCGCCTGCGGCCCCACGGTGTCGACCTTGATGTCGATCGGGACCTTGCTGACGGCGTCGGGGCTCGACGTCTTGATGTAGAGGAGCTGGAGCTGGAACGTCGCGGCGTCGATCTTGCCGCAGATGTCGGCCGTGGGCGTGACGGGCGCCCCGCCTTGCGTCTTGTCGTCGGCGATGACCGCCCTCAGCGGGACGCGCACCGAGAAGCTCTGTTGGAGCGCCACGACGTCGGGCAGGACCTTCCAGCACTGCTGCGTGGCGCCCGAGCGTTGCACGACGGCTCCGCAGTCCTGCCCCGAGCGCGACGCCCAGAACTCGACGCGGTCGTTGGCGACGAACCCCGAGGCCGTGATCTGGAGCTCGACGCGGATGTCGTCACGGCAGTCTTGGAGACTGATGCCCTCGGGGTTGAGCGCGAGCGCTCGCTTCTTCACGGACGCGCCGTTGGCGTCGAAGCGAGGCAGAGACGCGATCAGGGGGACGTTGAGCTGCTGGCCGTACGCGACCCCAGGCGAGACGAGAAGCAAGGTCGCGGGCAGGCATGCGAGCAGCAGCGGGAGGGCTTTGGAGCGCATGAACGAGCCGTTTGGACAGCATACATCGTGCCACCCCGTTTCGCGCGGGAAACGGACCTCACGCGTGGGCGCGGAGGGCCAAGGTGGCATGCGTGTGCGCGCGGGCGAGCTCGACCGTGACAATCTGACAACGCGCCCCGGGGGCCGCTCGCGGGCGGCGCTGTGGTAACCGTCCGCGCATGCGACGCGTGCAGAGCAGCACCCAGCCGGGACGACGTGGAGCCGCGAAAGAGCCCGACGCGATCGAGATCGTCGGCGCGCGCGAGCACAACCTCGACGTCCCGCTGCTCCGGATCCCCAAGCGCTCGTTCGTGGTGCTCACGGGCGTCAGCGGATCGGGCAAGTCGAGCCTGGCGTTCGACACCCTCTACGCCGAGGGCCAGCGACGCTACGTCGAGACGCTGAGCGCCTACGCGCGCCAGTTCCTGGGGCAGCTCGAGCGCCCGCACGTCGAGCGCATCCGCGGGCTGTCGCCGACGATCGCGATCGAGCAGAAGAGCGCCGCGACCAACCCGCGCAGCACCGTCGGGACGATCACCGAGGTCTACGACTACCTGCGCGTGCTCTACGCGCGCGTCGGTGAGCAGCGGTGCGTCGACTGCGGCAAGCTCGTGCGATCTCGCGGCGCGCAGGACGTGGCCGACGAGATCGGCAAGCTGCCCGCCGGCGCGCGGGCTCGCTTGCTCGCGCGCCTCGTGACGCACCGCAAGGGCGAGCACCGAGGCTTGTTCGAGTCGCTCGTCGCGCGAGGCTTCACGCGCGTCGACATCGGCGGAAAGACGCACACCCTCGACACACCGCCGCGCCTCGCCAAGCACGAGAAGCACACGATCGACCTCGTCGTCGATCGCGTCGTCATCGGCTCGGCCAGCCGCGCGCGCCTGCTCGAAGCCGTCGAGCTCGCGCTCACCGAGGGAGAGGGCGAGATCGTCGTCGCCTTCTCCACGTCGGAGCGCGCCACAGAGGAGCGCATCGCGTTCAGCGCGCGTCGCGCGTGCTGCGGCAAGAGCTACCCCGAGCTGAGCCCGCAGAGCTTCTCGTTCAACAGCCCGCTCGGCATGTGCCCCTCGTGCAACGGGCTCGGCACGCGCGCCGAGATCGACCCGTCGCTCGTCGTGGTGAGCCCCAAGCTGAGCCTCCGCGGCGGCGCGGTCGCGCCGTGGGCCTCGGCCATGGCGCGGGGCGACGGTTGGGTGTTCCGCATCGCCGACGCCGCCGCCAAGGCGTGCAAGGTGAGCCTCGACACGCCGTGGAAGGACATCCCCAAGGACAAGCGACAGAAGCTCCTCTACGGCATCAAGGGCGAGAAGCTGAAGATCTCGTGGGGCAAAGAGGGCTCCGAGTCGCACGGCACGTTCGGCGTGCGCTTCGAGGGCATCATCCCCAACCTCACGAGGTTGTTCCGCGAGACGACGAGCGAGCTCACGCGCGAGCAGTACGGCAAGTTCTTCCGCGACCGGCCGTGCACGTCGTGCGACGGCAGGCGGCTCAGGCCCGAGAGCCTCGCCGTGCGCGTCGGCGGCGCGTCGATCGACGCGGTCACGTCACGCACCGTGACCGACGCGGTGGCGCACTTTGCTTCTCTCCAGCTCCGCGCGGCGCAGCGGCAGGTCGCCGAGGGCGCGCTCCTCGAGATCCGGAGCCGCCTCAAGTTCTTGCTCGACGTGGGCCTCGACTACCTCACGCTCGACCGCGCAGGGCCGTCGCTGTCGGGCGGAGAAGCGCAGCGCATCCGCCTCGCGAGCCAGCTGGGCAGCGAGCTGAGCGGTGTGATGTACGTGCTCGACGAGCCGAGCATCGGCCTGCACCCGCGCGACAACACGCGCCTCATCTCGACGCTCGTGCACCTGCGCGATCTGGGCAACACCGTGCTCGTCGTGGAGCACGACGAGGAGACCATCCGCGCGGCGGACTGGGTCGTCGACTTCGGCATCGGCGCGGGACACCTGGGCGGGCGCGTGGTGGCCGAGGGCACGCCCGACGCGGTCACCAAGCACAAGGGGAGCCTCACCGGCGCGTACCTCTCGGGCGCGAGGCAGATCGACGTCCCGCGCGCGCGTCGCGAGCCGCGCGGTGAGCTGCGCATCAAGGGCGCCAAGCAGAACAACCTGAGAGGCGTCGACGTGCGCTTTCCGCTCGGCGTGCTCACGTGCGTCACCGGCGTGAGCGGCGCGGGCAAGAGCTCGCTCGTCTCGGGCACGCTCCTGCCGGCGCTCGCGCGAGAGCTCCACGGCGCGACCGACGCCGTGGGAGAGCACGACACGATCGAGGGCATCGACCAGATCGACAAGGTCATCGCGATCGACCAGAAGCCGATCGGCCGCACGCCCCGCTCGAACCCGGGCACCTACACCAAGGCGTTCGACCTGGTGCGCGAGATCTTCGCGCAGCTGCCCGACGCGCGCGCGCGCGGGTGGTCGGCCGGGAGGTTCAGCTTCAACGTCAAGGGTGGGCGCTGCGAGGCGTGCGGGGGCGCCGGCGAGATCGAGGTCGAGATGCACTTCCTCGCCGACGTGCACGTGCAGTGCGAGGCCTGCGCGGGCAAGCGCTACGAGCCGACGACGCTCGAGGTCCGCTACAAGGACCACTCGATCGCCGACGTGCTCGCCGCGAGCATCGACGAGTGTCTCGCGCTCTTCTCGGCGTACCCCGCGCTCAAGCGCGTGCTGACGACGCTGCACGACGTTGGGCTCGGCTACATGAAGCTCGGTCAGCCGGCGCCGACCATGAGCGGCGGTGAGGCGCAGCGCGTGAAGCTCTCGCGCGAGCTCGGCAAGGTGCAGACGGGCCGCACGCTCTACGTGCTCGACGAACCGACGACGGGCCTGCACTTCGACGACATCTCGCGCCTGCTCGGCGTGCTCTCACGCCTCGTCGACGCGGGGAACACAGTCGTCGTCATCGAGCACAACCTCGATGTCGTGAAATGTGCGGACTGGGTGATCGATCTCGGCCCCGAGGGTGGCGCGGGGGGCGGCGCGGTGGTGGCCGAGGGCCCACCCGAGGCGGTGGCGCGCGTGTCGGCGTCCCACACGGGGCGCTTCTTGCGGCCCACCCTCGCGCGCCGGGCGACCCCGTCGCGAGCCCGCCGCGCGCGCGCGTGATAGCCTCATGGGATCGACGGCTTGGCTTGCCGTCGCCCCTGACAGGAGGCGACCCATGAGAGGGATGAGGACC
>JAGQJA010000229.1 GCA_020430845.1 Myxococcales bacterium | reverse complement strand
GAGGGGGCGAGGTGCCGGCGAGCACGGCCGCGGCGACGACCGCGATGAAGTGGACGAAGAGAGAGGCCTGCGTGACCCGGGTGACGAAACGCTCCCTGTACCCAGCGCGAGAGCTGAGCGCGGTGTGCGCTCCGACCAGCGCCGCGGCAGCTCCGGGCGCGACCACNNGTCGCGACGACCGCCACGGCCAGCGCCGTCACGCGTGCGCTCCTGCCGCGGCGCGCGTCGTCGCCTCGGCCAAGATGCGCGCGGGGCGCAGGTGGTCGCGCTCGCCTGCGTAGTATGCGGCCGACGAGGGCGCCTCCGGCAGCTCGAGATCGTCGGCGTCGAAGGGAACGAGCTTGCCGTCGTCGAGCAGGTGGATGGCGCCGGACGTGGGGTCGATCGTCGCGACGCGCACCCACTCGTGGACGACGAGCCGCTGCACCGCTTCGCTCGCGGCGGCCGCGCGGAGCACGTGCTCGTGCGGTGCCTCGATCACGACGAGCAGGCGCATCGGCTCGTGGATCTCGACCATCTGCCACGGGAGCCCGGTGCGCAGATCGCTCCGCGCGCCGTCCATCACGCCGAGCAAGCTCGCGACGTTGTGCGGGAGCTTGGTGCCGGAGCCGTAGCGCGCGTTGTCGACAAAAGAGAAGTAGTATTCGAGACTTATACCGGCCCCCACGGGGACGGCGGCGGAGCAGACGCGCGCGAGGGCGGCGCCGTCGGCGTCGACGGACGAATCGTACGAGACGAGGAACGCGCGCCGGTCGAGGAACAGACCGCGCGAGATCTCACGGCGACCGACCACGGCGAACGCGTGGGTGCCGTGGCCGCACTCGGGGCGCGGCTCGGCGTGGTCCTCGGCGCGCCGACGAACGTGCGTGAGCGCCGAGGCCGGATCGAGATCGAGCGGGGCCGACTCGAACCGACGGCACCTCTCGTGCGCATCGAGGGCTCGCGCGCGATCGAACGTGCGTCGCGCCTCGGCGAGCGCGTCGCGGTGGGTGCTCGGCACGCCGTCGAGGTCGTAGAGGGTGACGTCGTCGTTCGCCGTGTCGTGAAAGCCACCGACGAACACGGTGTCCTCGGGGACGACGACGCCGGCGCCCGCGAGACACTCCCGCACGCGAGGGTCGTTCGCGAGCGCAGCGAAGGCGCGCGCGTTGGGTCCCCCGCGCTGACCACCGCACGCCCCGCAGTCGTACGCCGACGCGTGCGGGTTGTTGCGGTTCGTCGAGCCGTGACCGAGGACGAAGACGAGCGGCGCGAGCCGACCCGCGACCCCGACCTCGCGGAGCAGACGACCGACACGTTCTGCGGCCTCGGGCGCGGTGAACCCGAGCGGGAGCGTGCCCTCCGGGGCCTCTGCTTCGTCGGCCCTCGAGAACGTCGCGGGCGGGCGCGCGGTCGCGTTCTCGGCCTGCGTGCGCCGCGCGCCGACGCCGGGCGCGAGAAGCGCCGTGAACCGGGCCCACGTGCGCGCGAGAGGTCCGGTCGGAGACGTGACCACCGGCTCGACGATGCGATGCGTCGGACGCTGGTTCGCCGGGCATAGGCTCGACGGCTCGGCGCCCTCGTGCGCCTGGTGCGCGATGGCGAGGCCGAAGAAGCCGGCGGCGCCGAGCGTCTCCCACGAGGGCGCGAGCTCCTCGATGTGACGCCGCAGCGACTCTTCGCGGTCGTCGATGCACACGATGAGCTGCACCGCCGGCCGCGAAGCGACGTGCCCGGCCGCGCGGCGCGCGAGATCCGCGCGCACACCGGTCGCGAGCGCCGACAGGACCTGCCGTCGGTACCGTGACTCGTACGCCTCGTGCCACACACGGCCACGCGCGTCGCGGTCGAGGACCGCGAGGCCCGCCAGCGCGTCGCGCACGTCGTCGGCGTCGTCGCGCACGGCGCCACACTGGAGCAGGCAGAAGAGCTGGTAGCGACGGAGCAGGCTTGCACGGTTCTCGACGCGCTCGGGCGACGGGCGCTCGCCCGAGCGTCGCTCCGCGGCCTCTTCGAGCACCAGGCGAACAGCGAGGTAGTCGACGAGCGACGCAGGGCGGGTACGCGCCGGCTCGCGCTCGAGCCGCCGGAACATGCCCGCCCAACCGGGCAGGCGACGCAGCGAAGCGCGAACGAACGCCTCGGCGCCGTGAGCGCCGAGACGCCGGCGGGAGAGCACCTCGCGCACGGCGTCGACGGCCGTGATGCCTCGCGCGCGCTCGTCGGCGAACCGATCCCTCGCGCGCTGCAGCCAAGGCTCGGGCGCGCGCGACGCCGCGACGAGCTCGCGCGCCGCCTCGTAGAAGCATCCTTCGAACGGGAGGGGCCAGTCCGCGGCACCGACGTCGAGGTACGCCGCGGCGAGCGGCACGAGGAAGGCGTCGACGGGCGAGTCGTGCACGTCGGCGCGGTCACGCGGCCGAGACGGCTCGCGCCATCGGGCGACATGCCGCCCTGCAGACGTCCAGTAGGCCCGGGCGCCCGGCGAGGCGAGCGCGTCTCCCTCTTCGACGAGGTACGTCACGCCGGCCTCGTCGGTGTCGCACGGCGCGACGAGGAGCGCCGCGCGCACGAACGCGGCCCAACGTCCACGGCTCATCGCTCGCGGAGGAGGGGGCGCGTGACGCGCGATGCTCTCGTCGAGGTCGACGTCCTCGATGCGCCCGCGCGCGTACGCGGCGCGGAACGCTTCCTCGGACATGTAGGCCTCGGTGCCGAGGTCACGCGAGGCCTTGCAGATGGCCTCGTGGAAGGGGAGGTGCTCGTACGCGTGGAGCGTGTTGTGGTGGATGAACACGCCGATCGGCCCCTGGTCGGGGAGCCCGTGCGCGGCGCGCTCGACGGCCTCGAGGATGGGGTCGACGTCTCGTGTGCCCCCACCGCCCTCGCCGCTCATGCCGGCGCCACGCGCCGATCGCGGCGCACGCGCGCGGCGAGCGGATGGGTCGAGGTGGGCGCGTGACCGTGCAGGCCGTGCACCTCGAGCCGCCCGCCGAGCGCCGCGCGATCGTCTGCGAGGGAGGCCAGGTGCGACTGGACGGTATGATCGACGACGACGGCCTCGGAGAGGTCGACGACGACGTTCTCGGTCATCGGGATGGTCGCGAGGCGAGCGCGGAGACCGAGGTAGTTGGCGAAGGTCGCCGCGCCGCGCACGCGCGCGATCGTGCGGCCGCCGTCCTTCTCGATGACGACCTTGGCGCGGAACAGGCCCAGCGCGGGGACGCCGCGCAGCACGTGGATCAGCGCCTTGAGCGCGACGCCGGCCGCCACGCCGAGGAGCAGATCCGTCGCGAGCGTCACCACGACCGTCACGACGAAGATCGCCGCCTGGTCCTTGCCGATCTTCCACGCGTGCGTCAGCTCGCGCGGTGAGGCGAGGCGCAAGCCGGTGTAGACCAGCATCGCGGCGAGCGCGGCGAGCGGAATGCGGTGCACGAAGGCCGGGATGAGCGCCACGCACGCGAGCAAGAAGGCCCCGTGGAAGAAGTTGGCCCAGCGCGTCCGCGCGCCGTTCTGCACGTTGGCCGAGCTCCGCACGATCTCCGAGATCATCGGCAGGCCCCCGAGCAGCGAGGCGATCGTGTTGCCGATCCCCACGGCGACGAGATCTCGATCGAGGTTCGACTTGCGGCGCCACGGGTCCATCGTGTCGACGGCCTTGGCGCTCAGCGACGACTCGATGCTGCCGACGAGCGCGAACATGATCACGTACTGGAGCGACGTGGCCGAGAGCGCCTGTGAGAAGTCTGGGAACGCGAAGATCGACGTCACCGAGGCGGGCACGGCCACCAGGTAGTCGGGGCCGACCGTGTGCAGGCCTGCGAAGGCGTACGCGTGGGCGTGGTTGAGGTCGAAGAACACGCCGAGCGGGATCGACGCGAGGAGCACGACGAGCGGCCCCGGCACGCGACGCGACAGACGAGGCGCGACGCGCGGCCAGGACGCCAAGATCACGAAGCTGAGCACGCCGATCACCGCGATCTCGGGGTTGGCGCGCGCGAGGCTGCTCGGGATCTCGGTGATGAGGCCCACGGGCCCGTGCGCCATCGGCTTGACCCCGAGCGCCACGTGGGTCTGCTTGGCGGCGATGATGATCCCGATCGCGGCGAGCATTCCGTGGATGGCCGACTGCGGAAAGAAGTCTCCCAGGCGGCCGGCGCGGAGGAGGCCGAAGCCGATCTGCGTGACGCCCGCCATGACGCCGACGGCGAGGGCGAGCTTGTAGCCGTGCGCCGCGTCTCCGCGGCCGAGATCCTCCACGGCGCCGACGGCGATGACGATGAGTCCCGCGGCCGGGCCCTTGATGGTCATCGGCGCGCCGCTCATGAAGGTGACCACGACGCCGCCGACGATCGCCGTCACCACGCCCGAGAAGGGCGGGTACCCGCTCGCCATCGAGATCCCGAGGCACAGCGGCAAGGCGATCAAGAAGACGAGGAAGCCCGAGATGACGTCGACGCCGTAGTTCTCTCGGAGGCCTCGCAGCCCGTCGGACGGTGTTGGCCCGGCGGACTCGGACGGAGCGCCTTGCATGGCGTCGAGAGGAGCAACCTCCGTGCCTCGCGCGTGGCCGCGAAAGCCCGACAAGCGTGGGGATGTGCCTGTGTCGGCCGGACACACCGGCCCCGGCCATGGGTCGGTCGGACACACGTGCGCCCGGCCCCCGGTACAGCGGAGCCTGTTCTGCGGCGGGCCTCCTCAGCGGTCGCTCAGCGGTCCTTCGTGTCGGGACCGGTCGAGTCGGCCTTGCCGTCGCCCCGGGAGTCGGTGGGCAGCCCCCAGTGCTCGAGCTTTCGATAGAGGGTCTTTCGCTCGATGCCGAGCGCGCGCGCGGCCGCCGACTTGTTGCCCTGGAGCGCGTCGAGCGCATGGAGCACGTAGCGGCGCTCCATCTCTTCGATGGGCAAGATCTCGCTCGGCCACCACGTCTCGGGGGCAGCCGGCGAGGACGCGTCGGCGACGCGCGGCGGCAGATCGTCGGGTCCGATCTTGTCGAACGCGGCGAGCGTGACGGCGTGCTCGACGCAGTTCATCAGCTCGCGCACGTTGCCCGGCCACGAGTATCGAACGAGCCGCTCGGCCGCGGCCGGCGAGAGCCCGCGCACGTCCTTCTTCTGGCGCGCGCCGATCTGTTCGATGAAGGTCTGCGCCAACGCCAGCACGTCTCCGCTGCCACGCGCGCGGAGCGGCGGCAGGTCGATGCGCACGACGTTGATGCGAAAGTAGAGGTCCTCGCGGAAGCGACGTTGGTCGATCGCTTCCTCGATGTCTCGGTTGGTGGCGGCCACGAAGCGCACGTCGATCGGCACTTCGCTGGCGCCACCGACGGGTCGCACCGTGCGCTCCTGCAAGACGCGCAGCAGCTTGGGCTGGAGTCCGAGCGGCATGTCCCCGATCTCGTCGAGGAACACGGTGCCTCCCTCGGCCTGACGCAAGAGCCCCGGACGCGCCTCGCGCGCGTCGGTGAACGCGCCTCGCACGTGGCCGAAGAGCTCGCTCTCGAGCAGCGCCTCGGGGAGCGCCGCGCAGTTGAGCGCCACGAAGGGACGGTCTCGTCGGCCGCTCGCCGCGTGGAGGGCGCGCGCCACGAGCTCCTTGCCGGTCCCGCTCTCGCCGGTGATGAGCACAGACGCGTCGCTCGGGCCCACGCGCACCACGAGCTCGCGCACGCGGTGCATCGCGCGACTCTGGCCCACGAGCTCGGCCGCGCTGCCTCCGCGCGCGACCTCGAGCCGGAGGCGGTGCACCTCGTCGTGGAGGCGGCGGTGCGCGACCGCGCGATCGAGCGCGATCACCATCGCGTCGAGCTTGACCGGCTTCGACAAGAAGTCGTACGCGCCCGCACGGATGGCGGCCACAGCGGTCTCGTAGCTGCCGAACGCGGTGAGCACGATCACGGGCACGTCGGGCCGCGCGCCCACCACGCGCGAGCAGAGCTCGATGCCGTTCATGCCGGGCATGTTGAGGTCGCACACCACCACGTCGGGGTCGCACGAGCGCAGAGCGTCGAGCGCGAGCTCCGGCTGTACGAACGACGTGACCGCGTACTCCCGCGACTTGAGGCCGGCGGCGAGCGCGTCGCAGAGGCTCTTGTCGTCGTCGACGAGGATGAGGGACTTCATGTGGAGGGCCTCGTGGGGACGAAGATCTCGAAGACTGTACCCTCGCCGGGGGCACTGTGCACGGTCGTCCAGCCCCCGTGGTCCTGCACGATGCCGTACGCGATGCTCAGCCCCAGGCCGGTCCCCTGGCCCACGTCCTTGGTGGTGAAGAACGGGTCGAACACCTTGGCGAGGTGCTCGGGCGCGATGCCTTGGCCGTCGTCGCGCACCCGCACGCGGACCCACTCGGTCGCGTCGCTCGTGGCCGGCGGCGACGCCGACTGCGCCACCACGGCGACGTCGACCTCGACCTCGCCGCCGTCGGGGCTCGCCTGGACGGCGTTCATGACCAGGTTGGTGAGCGCCTGCTGGAGCTCGAGGCCGTCGGCGTCGGCTGTGGCGACACCCGGCGCGCGCACCACGACGGAGACGCCTCGCGCGGCGGCGAGCGGCGCGACCATCTCGCGCACCTGCCCTGCGACCTCGGACACGTCGACCGCGGCGCGCTCCAGCGTGCGACGACGCGCGAACGCCATGAGCTGGCGGATGATGCGCGTCATCTGATCGCTCGCGTCCACGATCGCGCGCGCAGCCTCGCGGCTCGCCGGCCCGTCGGTGTCGCCGGCAGCGATCATCGACGCGCGGAGCTCGACCACGTTGAGGGGCGTACCTAGCTCGTGCGCGATGCCCGAGGCCAGCTGCCCCACGGTCGTCAGGCGGTCGGCGTGGCGCAGCTGTTCGATCGCGTCCACGCGCGCCGACGACTCCGCGGTGAGCCGCTCGTTGGCGTCGCGGAGCTGCGCGGCCATCGTGTTCATCTCGTCGGCCAGGGCGCCGAGCTCGTCGCGCGTGCGCTGGCGCAGTCGTATCGGCGGGTCGAACTCGCCGCGGCCCACCGCGCGCGCCTTCTGCATCAGGCGGCCCGTCGGTCGGCCGACGAGCACGACCCCGAGCAAGAACGACACGAGCGCGAACGCGACCACGGTGAGCACCGCCGATCGAGCCGAGCTGCGCAGCACGGAGGCCGCGTAGCGTTCTTCGTCGGTCGTCGGCTCCGAGACGGCGATGACGCCGAAGCGCGCGTCGCCGTCCACCACGGGCAGGAACGTGAAGTGCCGCCGCGTGCCGTGCGCGTCGCGCGCGATCTTCGTCAGCTCCGACAGCGGCGCCAGACGCTCGAGCTCGGAGCACGCGGCGACCGGTGGGGGGAGGGGCTCCGTGCTGTCGGCGTCGCAGAGCCACGTGATCGTGAGCTCTTCTTCGCGCCCGTTCGCCTCGCGGATGAACTTGTGCGCCGCCGCGGGGCCGTCGCTCTTGCGGACACCGACCGCCGCGTGCGCGAGCGCGTGGCCTATGCGCCGATGATCGAGCGCTCGGTCGTCGCGGAAGAACTGCAGCTCCGCCTCGACACGCAGCCAGGCGTCGACGGCGAGCAGGACGCACGTGACGGCGAAGAGGGCCAAGGTGAGCTTGGAGACGAGCCGCATGCCCGCCGAGCATCGCACGCGAGCACGACGAGCCGCCACACCACCCACGCCTCGCGGCGTGAACCACTACAGGGCGGGCAAGGTCACCACGAAGCGCGTGGGCGCACGCGCCGAGTCGACGGTGACGTCGCCGCCGTGCCGCCGCGCGATCTCACGCGCGATGCCGAGGCCGAGCCCGGCCCCCGAGTCCTGGCGCGCCTGTTCGCCGCGATAGAACGGCTCGAAGATGCGCTCTGGGTCGGCGTCCGCGATGCCCGGACCGTCGTCCTCGACGGCGACACGAACCTCTTCGGCCTCGTCTCCTTCTGCGCGAGATGCCGAGATGTGCACGCGCACGTGCGTCGCGCCGTGCCGCACGGCATTGTCGACGAGGTTGCGCACCATGCGCACGAGCCGCGTCCGCACGCCGCGCACGCGCGCCGAGGTGCCCGTGACCTCGATCTGCGCCTCACCGTGCTCCCCGCCCAAGGCGAGCTCTACGGCCGCACGCGCGAGCTCGAGCGCGTCGAGCTCCTCCATGACGTCGGCGGTGACGGCGCCGAGCCGCGCGACGACGAGGAGGTCCTCCGAGAGGTCGATGAGGCGGTTCGTGTCGGCGAGGGCCTCGCGCAGCGTCGCTTCGTACTCGGCCTTGGTGCGCTCGCGGCGGAGCGAAAGCTCGAGCTCTCCGCGCAGCGCGGCGAGGGGGGAGCGCAGCTCGTGCGCGGCGTTCGACGCGAAACGACGCTCGGTCTCGATGCGCTCCTTCATCCGGCTCACCATCTCGCGCAGCGCGTCGCCCAGCGCGACGACCTCCTCTCCCCCCGACGGCGCCGACAACACCGGCGCGTCGAGCTCTCCTGCGGCGACGCGACGCGACACCGTGGCCAGCTCTTCGATGCCGAGCGTCATGCGCCGACCGAACCACCAGCCCACCGCCATCGTCACGGGGATGCACGCGAGCAGCACCCACCAACCGACGGCGAGCAGACGGCTCGCGTCGGCGTCCATGTCGCGGCGCGACGCGGCCACGAGCAAGAAGCGCGGCTCGCCGGGCGTGTCGGACTTGACCTCGGTGAGCACTCCGCGCAACGGCTTTCCTCGAAAACGAAAGTCGAAGCACGCGCCCACACGGGCCGGGTCGATCCCGAGCTCGTGGAGCGGCGGGGCGTGCGCGAACGAGGCCGTGTCCGCCGCGACCGTCCCGTCAGCGCGATACAGCGCGCCGTACGTGGTGAGCTCTTCGAGCGGGTCGGAGTCGCTCTGTTGCTCGTAGTCAGCGTCGAGCGCGCGGCGGCCCACGAGGGCAAACTCGTTCGCCTCGCTCCTCGCGCGCGCGCGGAGCCCTTCGTCGAGCTCGTATTGCTGTATCCGGTTGAACGACGCGAGCGTGGCGAGGCGCGCGGCGACGAGGGTCACGGTCGACGCGACCACGAACGCGAGCGCGAGGCGATAGCGGAGCTTCACGGAGGAGACTCCGGCTCGCCGAGCCGGTAGCCCGCGCCGCGGACCGTCTCGATGGGCGGCGCGGCGGCCCCGAGCTTCTCGCGAAGGTGCCGGACGTTCACCTCGATGACGTTGCTGCCAGGGTCGCGCGCCGTCTGCCAGACCTGCAGCAGGATCTCGGCCCGCGACACGACGCGCCCCGCGTTCTTGGCGAGCAGCGCGAGAAGGGCGTACTCGCGCGGCGTCAGATCGACGCGCCGCTGGCTCACGGACGCGGTCCGCTCGAGGAGGTCGAGCGTCAGGAGCCCCACGCGGAGCGCGCGTCGATCGGCCCCTCCTCGACGGACGGCCGCGCGTACGCGCGCGAGCAGCTCCTCGAGGTGGAACGGCTTGGTGAGGTAGTCGTCGGCGCCCGCGTCGAGGGCCGCGACGCGCTCGTTGACCTCGGCGCGCGCCGAGAGCATCAGGATGGGGACGCGGTTCTCGGCCCGGCGCACCTCGCGACAGACGGCGAGCCCGTCGAGCTCGGGGATCATCCAGTCGAGCACCACGAGGGCGTACTCGTGCTGGCCGATGCGCGCGACGGCGTCTCGGCCGTTGCGGCAGGCGTCGATCTCGTAGCCCTCCTCGGTGAGCGCTTTTGCCAAAAAAGTCGCGAGCTTACGGTCGTCCTCGACGACGAGCAGCTTCATGCCGAAGGCTCCAGCAAGGGGGCTACAGCTACGTAGCCCGCGGACTGCTCCCGGTCAAAGGCGGCGCGCTCGCGGAGTCGACCCGAACGGCCGACCAGGCGTCGGCGTGCAGCGCACGAAACGAGGACGCGGTGACCGACTGGGTCGTGCACGCGTCGCTGTCGAGGAGCGCCCGGGCCTCGTCGCTCTCGTCGTCGACGAAGCCGAGCGAGGCCGCCATGGCGCGCATCCGCGCGTTGTCGCGACGCGACGGCGCGTACACCTTCTCGAGCCCCAGCTCTCGAAACGCGACGACGAGGAGGGTCGCTGCGAGCACCCGGCCCACGCCCCTGCCCTGACGCTGCCGCTCCCCGATCATGATCGCCAGCTCCGCCGTACGGCCGCGCACGCTGCGCAGATCGAGATCGCCCACAAGCGCACCGTCGACCCGAGCGAAGAAGCCTCGGCCCCCGGCCGCGCGGAGCTCCTGCCAGAACGCCGCCACGTCGGCCTCGTCCATCACGCCCGAGCCCTCCATCATCGCGACGTTCGCGGGCTCGTTGTACCAACCGGCGAGGGTCGCCGCGTGAAGGTCGACGTCAGCAGGCGACGGCTCGTAGAGCTCGAAGCGCCGACCTTGGTGCGTGAGACATGCGCGGAGGACCGCGGTCATGAAGGCTCCTTAAGGTTATTTCTTCTTAAGCTTTCGCGCGCTGTGACCTACCCAGAGGGCTATTTTTCAGCCCTCGCGTCGCCGCGCGCGGGTGCGCTCGTGCCACGCCCGCGTCCGGTACGTTGACCCGTCGTCGGGTGCACAGCAAGCTCCCGATCGATGAACGCCCCGCTGCGCGTCGGCCTCGCTCACAACCTCAAGCGACTGACGCCCCAGCCCGGCTGCCAGCTCGACGACGAGGCGGAGTACGACTCGGAGACGACGGTCAACGCCATCGCCAGCGGCATCGAGAGCTGCGGGCACCAGGTCGCGTTGCTCGAGGCGGACGCGCGCTTCCCCGCCGCGCTCGCAGCCGCAGACGTCGACCTCGTGTTCAACATCGCCGAGGGCCTGCGCGGCGCGAGCCGGGAGGCACACGTGCCGGCGATCCTCGAGCTCATGGGCGTCCCCTACACGGGGTCCGACCCGCGCTGCATGATGCTCACGCTCGACAAGGCGCTCGCCAAGACCGTGGTGGCCGCCGCGGGCGTCGCCATCCCGGGGGGCGTGGTCGTCAAGAACGGCGACGAGACCATCCCCGACGACTGGGGCTTCCCTCTGCTCGTCAAGCCTGTCGCCGAGGGCAGCTCCAAGGGCGTGCTCCCGTCGAGCCTGGCGTGGACGGCCGACGAGGCGATGGACGTGGCGTGGGAGATGTCGCGGCGCTACGCGCAAGGCGCGCTCGTCGAGGCGTTCTTGCCGGGCCGCGAGTTCACCGTCGCGGTCCTGGGCCATCGTCACCGGGTGGTGCTGCCGCCCATGGAGATCGTCTTCAGCGCGGGGCTCTCTTTCCCGATCTACTCGTTCGACCACAAGCTCGAGCCCAACGACGAGGTCCGCTACGAGGTGCCGGCGAAGATCCCGGCAAACCTCGACCAGGAGCTACGGGCGATGGCGCTCGCGGCGTTCGACGCGCTCGGCTGCCGCGACGTCGCGCGCATCGACCTGCGGCTCGACGCGGCGGGGAGGCCGCGGTTCATCGAGTGCAACCCGCTGCCTGGCCTCACGCCAGGGTGGTCGGACCTCTGCCTCATCTCAGAAGCCAACGGCATGGCGTACCCCACGCTGCTCGAGACCATCCTTGCTCGCGCCGTGGCCGAGGCCCGCCAGCGAGACCGCGCCGCCCCTCGCGTGCGCCACGCACAGCTCCACACGCACGACTGAAGCGCCCCCGCGCCGCGCGACGCCGTACGCCGCCCCTCGTAGGCCAAGGAACACGTGAACGCATCTCGCGTCCTCCTGCTCTCCGCGCGCGAGACCCGCGCGACGCCCGACACGGACCTCGCGGCCGTCGTGTCGGAGCTCTTTGCGGCGCTCGGCGCGCAGCCCGCGTGCACCGTCGTTCACCACGAGATCGTCGGTATCGGGGACGTCGAGCGCGCGGTGCGTCGGTTTCGTCCGCACGTCGTGTTCAACACGTGCGAGGCCATCGGAGGTCAGAGCGCGCTCGAGCCCGTCGTGCCGCTCCTCCTCGATCGCTTGGGCGTCGAGTACACCGGCAACCGCGCCGCGTGCCTGCGCTCGTGCCTTCGCAAGTCCGACACCACCGACGCGCTGCGCCTCGCGGGCGTGCCGGTCCCGGCGAGCGTCCGGCTCACCGAGGCGAGCTCCGAGCTTCCCGCGCCGCTCCGCTTTCCCGTGATCGTCAAGCCCGAGCGCGAGGACGGGTCCGTCGGCATCGACGGTGCGTCCGTCGCGACCGATGGCCCGACGCTCCACCGCGCCGTCGGACGCGTGATCGAGGAGCTGTCGCAGCCCGCGCTCGTCCAGGAGTACATCGCCGGGCGCGAGATCGCCGTCGCCCTGCTCGGGTGGCCCACGCCCCGCGTGCTCCCGCCGGGCGAGATCGAGTTCATCGAGGCGTCGTTCGCCGGTCGCCCGCACGTGCTCACCTATGCGTCCAAGTGGGACGCGACCTCTCCCGACTACCAAGGGACGCGGTCGATCAGCGCCGCGACCGACCCTGCCGTCCGCGCGCGCGTGCACGGCGTGGCCCTGCGCGCCTTCGCGGCGCTCCACATGCGCGACTACGGACGCGTCGACCTCAGGCTCGACGCGCGCGGGCGCCCCTTCGTCGTCGACGTGAACCCCAACTGTGATCTGTCGTCCGACGCCGGCTTCGCGAAGGCTGCGCGGCGCGCCGGCCTCGATCACGCCGCGCTCGTGGGCGAGATCCTCCGGTGCGCGCTCCGACGCGCCGCTACGCGCGCGGGGTCCGACGCGTCGACGAGGGTGGCGTCATGACGCTGCACGTACAGCCCAGCGCCGCGTCCGACGCGGAGGCCCTCACGTCGCTCGTGGAGCGCAACCTCGAGATGCCCGCCCCGGCGCGCGACGCCGCCGTCGCGGCCCTTCTCGGCGCGGGGGGAGCGGCGGCGCTCGACGAGCAGTGCCTCGTCTGCCGAGACACGCGCGGAACGACGCGCGGCGCCGCGTGCCTCCGGGCCGTCGTCCTCGCGCGCAGCGCCGTCGACGTCGAGTGGCTCGTCGTCGACCCCGACTTCGACGAAAAGCACGCCGTCGTGTCGGCGCTCCTGCAGGCGGCGAGCGAGTCGGGCAAGCGCAACGTGCGCTTTCTATCCGGACGCTGGCTGCGCGGTGGCCTGGCTCCGCACGCGCTCGACGCAGCGGGGATGACCCGGCGCGGATCCATCGAGGACTTCTACGGACCGGGCGACGACCTCATCGTCTTTCACCTGCGCGCCGAGAACGACTACCCAGGCAGGCTCGACCCGGCGTCGGCCGCCTCGCTGAACGACGCGGCGTTCGCATATCGCGACTTCGATCTCGAGCGCGAGTTCTTGCTCGCGTGCGCCGCGACGCACGGCAAGCGCGACGTCGAGCGCGTGGCCTCGTGGAGCTGCGGCGCCGGGCGCCACCTCCGCGCGTTCGCCACGCGTGGCATCGAGGGCGTCGGCATCGAAGAGAGCGTGAGCGCGCTCGCCCTCGCTCGTGCGCTCGACGCCGAGGCCTTCGGCGACGAGCACGCGACGACGTGGATCCTCTCGTCGATCGACCAGCGCGTCGAAGCGCCGACCGTCGACCTCTCGTTCGCGATGCTGTCGGCGATCCACCGCGCAGGCAGCCTCGACGCCGTCGTGCGGCACCTGCGAGCGGCCGCCGACCTCTTGGCGCCGGGAGGCGTCCACGTCATCGAGGCGACGCACCCGATCGACGCCACGACGCAGGGGACGACAGACACCGCGTGGACCGAGCGGCGCGACGAGTGGGTCGTGAGCTCGCGCTTTCGCATCCTGCCGGCCGAAGTCACCGCGCACGGCCTCGTCCCCACCATCCTCGACGTGCAGTGCCGGCGGCACGACGGCACGCGGGTGGTGGGCTCGCTGCACCACGAGGAGCTCTGGGTCGTCCCGGACGAGCGGGCGTGGCGCGAGGCGGTCGAGCGCGCGGGCCGCTTCGAGGTGGCCGCGCTGCTCGGTGATTTTCGCCTGGACGTCCCGTGGGACCAGCCAGGCGCGTGGCGAATGATGGTCGTGCTGCGACGCACGGAGGAATCATGAACGGTCTCAGGCTTCCGGTCTTCGATGCTCTCGTCACCCGCCCTCCGTCCGAGCAGGCGGACCTGCGACACCGCGACCTGCTTCGCGGCGCGTTCTGGCAGCGCATCCCCGCGTACGCGAACGTCGACGAGCGCACCTTCCTCGACCACACGTGGCAGGCGACGCAGACGATCACGCGGCCCACCAAGCTCCTCGAGCTGCTCCGCGATCTCGTCCCGACGAGCTTCCTCGAGGACGCCGAGCAGGGCTTCGCGCGCGCCCCCATGTCGGTGCGCGTCAGCCCCTACGTGCTGAGCCTCATCGACTGGGAGCACCCGTACGAAGATCCGCTCCGCATCCAGTTCGTGCCGGTCGGCTCTCGGCTCGAGCCCGACCACCCCGAGCTGCACCTCGACTCGCTGCACGAGCAGGCAGACTCACCGGTGCCCGGGCTCACCCACCGCTACGCCGACAAGGCGCTCTTTCTCGCGCTCGACACGTGCCCGGTCTACTGCCGCTACTGCACGCGCAGCTACGCCGTGGGCGTCGACACAGAAGAGGTGGAGAAGATCAGCCTCAAGGTGTCGACCGAGCGGTGGAAGCGCGCCTTCGCGTACATCGCGAGCCGGCCCGAGCTCGAGGACATCGTCGTGTCGGGCGGCGACGTCTACCAGCTCCG
Source organism: Myxococcales bacterium (assembly GCA_020430845.1). Classification (GTDB taxonomy): domain Bacteria; phylum Myxococcota_A; class Polyangia; order Polyangiales; family Polyangiaceae; genus Labilithrix. The sequence continues at coordinate 10,805 of JAGQJA010000229.1, read as the reverse complement.
CGCCGCGCAGCTCGAAGAGATCGGCGACGCCCTGCTCGCCATCCCCCACGTACGTCGCGTGCGCTTCGGCACCAAGGGCCCGGCGATCATGCCGCAGAAGATCCTGAGCGATCACGCCTGGACCGACGCCCTCACGCGCGTGGTCGAGAAGGGCCGGCGCCTGCACAAGCGGGTCGCGCTCCACACGCACTTCAACCACCCCACCGAGATCACGGGCATCACCGAGGACGCCATGAACCTCCTCATGGAGCGCGGCGTGATCGTCCGATCGCAGAGCGTGCTGCTGCGTGGCGTGAACGACTCGGCCGACGTGATGACCCAGCTCGTCAAGCGCCTGGGGCACGTCAACGTGCTCCCGTATTACGTGTATGTACATGATCTCGTGAGCGGGGTCGAAGACCTGCGCACCTCGGTGCAGACCGCCATCGACATCGAGAAGCACGTACGCGGCGCGACCGCCGGCTTCGCGACGCCGACGTTCGTGGTCGACCTCCCCGGCGGCGGGGGCAAGCGCGACGCACACTCGTTCGAGCACTACGACCGACGCACCGGCATCAGCGTCTACCGCGCGCCGAGCGTCAAGGCCGAGCGCCTGTTCACCATGTTCGACCCCGTGCGAGATCTCCCCGCCGAGGTGCGCATGCGTTGGGCGTCTCCGCGGGCCCGCGCGGAGATGATCCGCGACGCGCTCGAGGCCGCGGAGCAAGCCGGGTGACCCGCGCCGCCGAAGACGCGCTCGCGGGCGGGTCCGTGTCGAGCAGGATGCTCAGGATCGCCGCGCCGTTGTCTCTGGCGGCCTTGTTTCGATACGGGGTCGAGCTGTCCAACACCTACTGGGTGGGACGGCTGGGCGTGGCGCAGCTCTCCATCGCGACGGCCCTCGGGACGTTCCTCACGGTCTCGACGATGTTCGCCGGCCTCACCAGCGCGGGCACGTCGGCGGTCATCGGTCGCATGCTCGGCCAGCGGCGCCTGCGGGACGCGCTCCGGGTCGCGCAGAAGGTCACGACCGCGTCGTTGCTCCTCGGGCTCACGGTCGCGCTCGCGTGCGGGGCGCTCTCGGGTCGCGCCCTCGACGCCCTGCACTTCCAGGGCGCGACGCGCACGTCGGCCGCGCGCTACCTCTTCGTCGTCCTCCTCGGCCTGCCGGCGGCGTTCGGCCTCATGACCATCCAGGGCGTGCTCGTGGGGCTCGGAAAGGTGCGGGCGAGCATCCTGTCGAGCGGAGCGTCGCTCGTCATCGGGTTCGCGGCGACGCCTCTCTTCCTCCGCGTCATCGGCACGGGCGTCTGGGGCTCCGCCGTCGCTCAGGTCGTCGGCGACATCGCCGGGTACACAGTGGGCGTCTTCGCGCTCGGCCGGCTCGCCAAGGAGCGTCGAAGCCTCGTGCCGCTCCGCGACCGACTCCGAGGGCTACGAGACCTCGTACCCGTCTTGCGTATCGGCGCGCCGATGACCTTCGAGGCCGTCGTGCACGGCGCCGTCTGGTTCGCGCTCGCGTCGTTCATGTCTCGCTTCGGCACCGCGTACCTCGCCGCGCAGGGTGCCGAAGAGCGACTCTCGCAGCTCCTCAACGTCGTGACGGCCGGGGTCGCACCGGCGACGGCGACGCTGGTGGGCTTCGAGCTGGGCGCCGGGCGCCGCGGTAGCGCCGTGCGCATCGTCTTGCTCGGCCTCGGCGTCGTCGGCGTGCAAGCCGCCTTCGGGATCGCGCTCTTGCGCACGGCGCCTCACGCCGTCGCCGGCCTCCTGTGCGACGACCCGTCGTTCGTACGCGTGGGCGCGCAGGTTCTCAGCGTGAGCGCGATCGGACTCGCCTTCCTCGGCGGGCGCGACGTTCTCGAAGCGGCCTTCGGCGGGACGGGCAGCGCGATGCCGCCCGTCATCGCGGGCCTCTTCGTGGCCGTCGTGCGCATCCCCCTCGCCTACCTGCTCGCCGTGCGGCTCGGCCGCGGCGGTCTCGGCGTCCCGTGGGCGGTCAACCTCACGCTCGCCATCCAGGTCTGCGCGCTCCTCGTCTGGTTCCTGGCGCGGTTCTGGCGCCGCCCGAGCACCGAGCCACCGGGGCCCTCGAAGCGTCCGTCGAAGGCGAGCGCGATCCTCTTGGAGGTGCGCCTGTGAGCGACGATCGCGACGACGAGAACGACGATCGCGACGACCGGCCTGACGTCCCCGAGGACGACGAGCCGATGACGATCTGGGAGCACCTGGCCGAGTTTCGTTCGCGCCTCGTGCGCGCGGCCATCGGCGTTCTCGCCGGAACGGTCGCGTGCTGGACGTTTCGCGAGCAGCTCCTGGCGTGGATCACCAAGCCGTACCTGGCGGCGTGGCACGAGCGCTTCCCGACCCAGTCGGCGGAGCTGCAGACGCTCGCGCCCGCGGACGTGTTCATCAGCTACCTCCAGCTGTCGTTCGTCGGCGGGATCATCCTCGCGACGCCGGTGGTCTTCTACCAGCTGTGGGCCTTTGTCAGTCCGGGGCTCTACGCCCGCGAGAAGCGCTACATCGTGCCGTTCGTCGTGTTCTCCACGTCGCTCTTCTCGTCGGGGGTCGCGTTCGCGTACTACGTCGCGTTCCCCTTCACGTTCAGCTACTTCTTCTCGCTGCTCGGGGAGATCGGCGGCAACGGAGGCCTCGTGCTCACCTCCCGGCCGACGATGGAGTACTACCTCGACTTCACCACGAGGATGCTGCTCTCGTTCGGCGCCGTCTTCGAGCTGCCGCTCTTCATCGCGTTCCTCGCGCTCGCCGGGATCGTCACGCCGCAGCAGCTCGTGCGCTTCAGCCGGTGGGCCATCGTCTTGTCGTTCGTGGTCGGCGCGTTCGTCACGCCGGGCCCCGAGGTCACGAGCCAGGTCGCCGTCTCGGGCGCGCTCGTCGCGCTGTACTTCTTGAGCGTCGGGCTCGCGTTCCTCATCGCCAAGAAGCGCGAAGCGACGACCTGATCACGGCGCGCGCGAGAAGGTCGACGAGATCACCAGCGTCGCGCTGGCCCCGCTAGACGTCGGCGAGAACCGCATGCGCCTCGTGACCGCGGCCGCGCAGCTCGCGACCACGGACGATAGGCCCTGGTTCATCGTGACGTCGGCGGTCATCACCTCTCCGTTCGGAGCGACGCGTACGGTGAGCGCGACCTTGCCCCGCATGGTCGGGTCCGAATCGAGCCCCTTCTGGTAGCAGTGGCGCATGCGACCTCGCGCCCCTGCGAGCACCCTTTCGACGTCGGGGACGTCGCCGGCCGACGCAGCGACGGAGAGTTGGACGGCCCCCGTGGGCCCCTGGACGCGCCGGTCGTCTGCGCGCGGCGCGCCGATGGATGTCTGGCTCGAACCGCCGAGAGCTGGGCTCGGCGGCGGCGTGGCCGCAGACGTGGCGAGCCCGCGACCGGGCACGACCGTCGCGATGGGTTGACGCGATGGCACCGTGCAGCCGTCGACGTCTGGCGTGAGCACGAACGGGACGAGGCCGGCAGGATCGCGGCTCCCCAGGTCGATGGGGACCTCGCCCTGCGCCTGGGGAGCGGCAGAGGCCCGCCGCATGACGGCGCCGGGACGGAGCGACCCGACGGCGACCGCCGTGCTCCCGTCGCGCACGTAGATGTTGATGGGATGCGCGCACGAGGTACCGAGCGACCCGCTGCCCGTCGCGGCAAGGAGCTGGAGCTGCATCGAGTCGGCTCGAGCGGCCAGGGTGAGGGCGCGGTTGTCGGCGGTATCGGGCCGGAGCACGTCGGACGAGACCCAGAACTCTGCGATGGTGCCCGCGTCGTCGACCGACAGGCGGACGGCGCCGGAGCGCTCCTCGTGCGCATACGCCAAGAAGGAACCGCCCGTCGGGACCTTGAGCTGTCCCACGGGCTGGCCCCCCGGCGCATCGAGCATCTGCGCCGTCGCCCCCGGCTTGAAGAGTCGCGGCGTCCCGCCCAGGGGCGCAGAGGCCCACGCCGGTCGCCCGAGGGCGAGGTCGGCGCAGCGAAACGACGTGCCGACCATGGACGTCGCCGAGACGCGCGGCAGATCGATCTCGCCCACCAGATCGCCCGTCGCGGTCACGCTGCGGACGCGCACCTTCGTGGGGAGCGCCCAGCCCGTGGGCCGAGCTCGGGGCGCCACGCGCAGCTCCGAGACCGCGACGTCACCCACGACGTCGATCGACTTGCCGTGGACGATCGCCCTCGCCACCGGCGAGCCGTGCGCAACATGGACCTCCACCCACTCGGCGTAATCGTCGAGCACCGCGAACGTCCGGCCTCCGTGCATCAACCGGAGCTGGCCGGTCTCGCGATCGCCGCGCAGCACACACGACCCCGCGGGCGCCGCCACCTGGGCGCCTGGGGCGGGCGACGGCGGCGTCTGCCCCACGACCACCGGCGTGGGGGTCGCGGGCGGCGGTGCTTGCGCCTCACCACACGCGACGAGTGCGCACAACCCAAAGACCGACGTCAGCAGACTCCCCCGCATGCCACGGAGTATTCCAGCTTGTGCGGCCACTGGCGAGAGCGCGCTTGCCACGCACGGGGGCATGACACAAAGAGGGGAGATGAAGCGCTTCACGCCCGAGGAGCTCGGCCAGCTCACGCAGCGCACGCTGGCGCACTACGACGCGCGCGCGGCGGCGTTCTGGGAGGGCACGCGCGACCACGACGTGTCGCAGAACTACGCGGCCCTGCTCGACGCCATCGAGGGCGAGGGTCCGCATCGCATCCTCGATCTGGGGTGCGGCCCCGGGCGCGACGTCGCACACTTCCGCGATCTCGGGCACGAGGCCGTCGGGCTCGACGGCTCTGCCGAGTTCGTCGCCATGGCGCGCGCCTACACGGGCTGCGAGGTGCTCCATCAGAACTTCCTCGACTTGTCGCTCGAGCCGGAGCGCTTCGACGGCATCTTCGCGAACGCGTCCCTTTTTCATGTACCTACATGCGAGCTGACGCGCGTGCTCGGCGAGCTGCGCAGCGCCCTCGCGCCGCGCGGAGTGCTCTTCACGTCCAACCCGCGCGGCGACGACACCGACGGGTTCTCCGGCTCACGCTACGGCGTGTATCACTCCCTCGAGGCGTGGCGTGCGCTCGTCGCGCCCGTCGGGTTCGAAGAGGTGACGCACTATTACCGGCCGCCCGGCAAGCCGCGCGCCGAGCAACCGTGGCTCGCGAGCGTCTGGCGCAAGGTCGTCTCGCGGCGCGAGGCCTTCGAAGCAGGCGCGCGACGCTTCGACGCCGGCGCGTACTGGGACGCGCACGAAGCGTGGGAAGACCGGTGGCGCGGCGAGACGGACGACGTCGAACGTCTCGCGCTGCAGGGACTCATCCAAGCGGCGGCGGCTCTGCACAAGCTCGTCGACAAGGGTGCGGCGGGCCCCGCGGCGAGCCTCTTTGCCAAGGCGCTCGAGAAGCTCGACGGCTTGCCCGCGGGTCATGAGCTCGGCGCGTTCCGAGACGGCGTGCGCGCGTGCGCCGACGCCCTCGCCGCGGGGCGCTTCGACCCGGCGCGCGTGCCGCGGCTCCTCTCCGAGTGAGCACGCCGCTCCGCACCGACTCGAGCGCCGATGCGGCTCACGGTCTCACGCGTCGACCGCCCCGTGCCTCGCGACCTCGGCGCGCATGCGTCCGCGGAGCACGAGCCACAGCATGCGCAGCTCGGCGCGCGCGTGCCACGCGTGGTGCCGCCACGGCGTGGTCCGGTTCTTCTCGAACACGCGGTGGCTCGTCTGGGCGACAGCGTAGTCGACCACAGGCGCGAGCACGACGAGCGAGGGACGCATCGTGACGACGCCGGCCGCCACCAGCGTGATCGCCGACAGCGTGGCCACGGCGTGCAACGCCTGCGTCTCGGGCCTCGTGTGCATGCGCACGTATGACGGCCAGAACGCCTCGAACGACGGCGCGTCGTACGGGCTCGCCCCGGTCGCGGACGCGCTCACGCCGCCTCCCGATGGCCGAGCCGCCCGAGCAGGCGGTCGACGGCGGCGAACGCGTCCGCGCGGCCGGTGAGCAGGCGCGCGTCGCGCGGCGCTCGGAGGTCTCCGCGCTCCTGTCGTGCGAGGAACGCGCCGATCGCCGCGGCGTCGAGGCGCGGCGCACGGACGCCGAGGCCCAGGCGCTCGAGATACGCGGCGTTGAGCTCCTGCTCGCTCTGTCTCGCGATGGGCACGCTCAACGCGGCCTTGCCCAGGTAGAGCGCCTCGGCCAGCGTGGTGAAGCCGCCGTTGGAGACGACGGCCCGCGACGTCGCGAGGTCCTCGACGAAGCGCGCCTCGTCGAACGCGCGCAGCGTCACGTTGCCGACCTTCCCCTCTCGGCCCGAGCCGTACACGACGAAACGCGCGCGCGGGTGGGCACGCAGCGCGGGGAGCAGACGCGCGTCGCCCCGGGCCGTCTGGTAGACGAGCACGTGATCTCCGTCTCTCGCCGCAGACGCGGCGGCCGCGATCGCGGGGCGGACCACCGGCCCCACGACGGTCGTGGCGGCCCGGCACGACGCCCGCACCTCGGGGAAGAAGAACGAGGTGACGAGGTAGTGCGCGCAGCCCGGCGTCTTGGCGCGGACGAACGCGCGTGTCGAGCGGAAGCCGGGAGAGAGAAGCGCGCGAACGTCGGGCGGGTGTCGGAAGCGGTCGAGGACGTGCTGGTGATCGAACGAGAGGACGGGCAGCCCGAGCACGCGACCGACGCCGTGCGCGAACGAGTCGAAATCGGTGATCACCGCTTCGGGCCCCCACACCGCCACGTCGCGGAGCGCCACCTCGACGTTGCGCGCCAGCGCGTGGGGCGCCGCGCGCAGGTTGGCCATCACCGTGCGTCGCCGGTGCAATCCGCCGCGGTCGTAGCGCAGGCAGAGCCCGTCGATGTGCAGGACCCCTGCGAAGTGTCCGTCGAGCACGCGCGCCGCACGCCCCGACGCCGCGACGCGCACGTCGTGCCCGCGGGCCGTCAGGTGCTCGACGAGCGCCCGCGCGCGCATCGCGTGTCCCAAGCCCTCACCCGTCACGCCATAGAGGATTCGCATGGGCTCACGATGGAGGCGCCGCGAGGGCGCGGTTTGGACCGCGTGTGAATCGTGCGTGAAACCGGTGAGCGCGACCACGGACGAGCGCGTGCTCACGCGCCCACGCGCTGCCAGAGCTCTGCGCGCGCGACGGCGATCAGATGCGCCGCGGTCGCGGCGTCGGGGAGCCCCACTCGCTCGCGCACATGTGGGCTCGCGTCGCTCACCGCGGCAGGTCGGAGCGCGTCCGCGGCTGCCACCAGAGCGGCGAACGTCCGCGCGCGCCCTTCGTCGCTCTGACGCGACGAGGTCCACGCGAGCACGCGCCACGACAGCTCCGCGTGTCGGGTCTCGTCGGCGGCGATGCGCTCGAACGCACGACGCAGCGCCGCGTCTCCTGCGCGAGCCGCTTGATACGTCGCGACGATCGCCCCCAGCGTCTCGTGCACGCACCCTTCGATCGCGTTCTCCAGCGCGACGTCGTCGAGCGGTCTCACCGGCCGCGGCGCCACCCGCGCGGGCTGCGGGGTCCCACCGTGCCGGCGCGCGAGCGAACGGGCGACCCGCGCGTGACGGATCTCGTCGCGCATCGCGCGTCGCGCCGCGGCCACCAGATCGCGAGGCGCGCCGTGCGCCCTGAGCTCGACCGCGAGACGCTCGAACGCCGGCACCGAAGCGGCCTCGAGGTGCGCGACGCGGGCGAGCCAAGCCCCGACCGGAGCGCCCGCTCCGCCCACGTGCTCGACGGGCGCGAGCCCCTCGGGCCTGCGCCCGCTTCCGAACGTCATGATCGTCGGGAGCTCACACGACACGGCGACCACCTCGCACGTCAGCGCGTACGTGCGCGGCGCGTCCGACCGTCCGACGAGCAACGTCGGCGGTTTGCAGGACTTCACCTGGATCGTCGACCGGTCGGCGAGGCACGCCTCTCGACACGTCGCGTACGTCGTACCGCGGATCCTGAACGCGCCATCGTCGAGCGGCTCGTAGTCGTCGTCGGCGATGGTGAGCTTGCGCGTGAGCGCGACGTCCTCGCACGACGGCGAGCCGAGGTAGCAGCCCGAGGCGACCGCGCTCGCGACCGCGAGCGTGACGGCTGCGCGAACGGACGCGGCGGTGGGGACGGCCCGCGACATTCAGAGCACTCCGAAGGCCACGGCGAAGCCGAAGTAGGGCACGAAGCGCGCGCTCGTCGGCCGCGCGTCGGGGCAGTTGCCGCAGTTGGCGAGACGCGCCTCTGCGCCGTTGAGCACGTAGCCGAGCCCCAAGAACGGACGGATGAGCACGGAGCGCGCGTCGTGCTCGAGGGTCAGCTCGAAGTTGATCATGTGCGCGCGCGACCACGACCAGATCGGCGGACGTTTCTGGCTCTGGATCGGGCTCCACGTGCCGTCGCGCCCTTCGGGCATCGCGAGCGCTCCCGTCGACCACGACGCGCCCACGCCCGCGGCCGTGCGCGGGGCGAACGCGTAGAGCCCCCTCGCCCCCGCGGCGAGCTGCGGGCCCTGCGCGCCGAGCCCCACGCCGCCGTGGATCGCCAACGGTGACGCGGGCCGCAGCACCAGCGCCCCGCCGAGATAGCCGAGGGGCGCGCCGATGCCCGCCGAGCCTTCGACGACGACCGCGCGCGGCAGCGACGCCTCCGAGGGCGGAGCATCGGCGTCGGCGCGAGCGCGCGACGCAGAGAGCGTGACGGCGAGGGCCGCGAGGGGCACGAGACGTCGGGCGAAGAGCACGCGGCGCGTTGTGCAGAACGCGCGCCACGCCGGTGTCAGGTCCCGCAGCCCGCCATTTTACGGTGATTCACTCATCGGGTGGTTCAACCACTTCGCACGGATGCCTTCGCAGGGCGAAGCCCCGTTCGCGCCGTCGTTCAGAAAGCGTAGCCCACGCTCATGAGGAGGCGGGGCAGCACGCCGGCCCCTACGAACACGGGCACGCCGGCCGCCTCGATGCGCGGGGCCGTGCTCGCCGTGTATTGGACACCGAGCCCTGCCCCGAGGAGCACGCCCCCCTTGGTGACGACCTGACCTCCGACGTCGAGGGCGCCTCCGAGCAGCATCGTGCCATAGGCGTCGTCGTCCGGAACGACGCGCTCCCAGAGCGCCGACGCACCGACGAACGCCCCCTCGAACGCGCGACGCCCGAAGAGATAACGGTAGCCGAGCTCGCCACCGAACGTCGGCCGCGTGACGACGGTGTCACCGCCGACATAGTTGGTCCAACGCATCCCGCCGAACCCGCTCACGACGAGCTCGTGGTGCGGTGCGAGCGCCAGCTCCACGTTGACGCCGGCGCGTCCGATGCCGAGGGCGAGGGGATTGAGAGAGAGGGCGAGGTGACGCGGAGCCGATCCTCGTGGCTGAAGCGCGTCGGGCTCACGCGTCTCTGCGTCGGCGGCAGATGCAGTACCGGTGGTGAGGAGGGCGAAGCACGTGGCGAGGGTCGCGAGGGCGGGTCGGAGCATGACGAGACGTCATCGCAAGACACGTGCCCTGGCTCTCCGAACGACCTCTCGGGAGAAGCGCGCCGAAAATCCGGGAGACGGACGGCGGATCGTTGCCTCGCCCCATGATCGCCACGTCCGGACCATGATCGTGACGCCGGCCCGTTCGCGGTCCGCCGCGCGCGCGGCGCCTACACGGGCGACGGGATGCCCGCGGCCTGGAACGCGCCCAGGAGACCGCTCTTGTCGACGGCCTTGGTGTAGGCCTCCTTGGAGGTCACCAGACCGCGCTGCACGAGCTCGAAGAGCGCGTCGTTGAGGGTGCGCATGCCGTGCGACTTCCCCGTCTGCATCACGCTCGAGAGCTGGTGGGTCTTGCCGTCGCGGACGAGCGACGTGACGGCCGACGTGCCGAGCAGCACCTCGAGCGCGGCCACGCGGCCGCCGCCGTTCTTCTTGCAGAGCACCTGCGAGACGACGCCCTTGAGCGAGCCGGCGAGCATGACGCGGATCTGGGACTGCCGATCCGGCGGGAACTGATCGACGAGGCGATCGACCGTGCTCATCGCCGTGCTCGTGTGCAGCGTGCCGAACACCAGGTGCCCGGTCTCGGCCGTCTCGATCGCGATGGCGATCGTGTCGAGATCGCGCAGCTCGCCCACGAGCACCACGTCGGGGTCCTCGCGGAGGGCGGCGCGGAGCGCGCTCTTGAACGAGTCGGTGTGCGTGCCCACCTCGCGCTGGTTGACGAGGCACCGGCGGTTGGGGTGCACGAACTCGATCGGGTCCTCGATGGTGATGACGTGATCGTCGCGGTTGCGGTTGATGAAGTCGATGAGCGCCGCGAGCGTGGTCGACTTGCCGCTGCCGGTGGGGCCGGTGACGAGGACGAGGCCCTTGGTGAGCCAGCAGAGGTCGACGACCGCCTTGGGCAACGCCAGCTGCTCGGCGGTGAGCACCTCGATGGGGATCTTGCGGACGACCGCGCCCGCGCCGCGTCGATCCATGAACGCGTTGACACGAAAGCGCGCGAGGCCGGGCACCTCGACGGCGAAGTCGGCGTCGTGGCGCTCGTGGAGCGTGCTCGCGATGTGACGCGGCATGATCTCTTCGAGCAACGAGGTGATGTCCTCGGACGACAGCTCGGGCTTCTCGGTCAAGAAGGTCATCTCGCCGTGGATGCGCATGACGGGCGGCGCGCCCGTCGACAGATGCAGATCGGACGCGTCTCGCTCGCCCATCTCTCGGAGCAGCGCTTCGATGCGCGGCGGCCCGGTGCGGGCTCGCGGCGCGGGGCGTTCGGGCTCTCGCGGCGCGGGGCGCTCCGGCTCTCGCGGCGCGGGGCGCTCGGGCTCCGGCTCTCGCGGCGCGGGGCGCTC
>JAGQJA010000228.1:5533-6041 GCA_020430845.1 Myxococcales bacterium | reverse complement strand
CGACGAGCGGCACGTCGACCTGCGTGCGCGAGAAGTAGGGGAAGATCGCGGTTCCGAGGACGGGCAGGAGCAGCCGCGAGGTGCACAGCTCTCGCACGAACGCCTCGGCCTGCGCTTGCGGCACGGCCAGCTCGCTGTCGCGCAGGCGCTCGGACGCGCGCGCGGCCCACCACTTGAGCACGTGCACGAGCACCTTCTTGACCTTGTCGCTCGCCTTGATGCTCATCGGCGCGACCACGTCGTGGACCTTGCGGACCTCGGCCTCGAGGTCGTCGGCGGGGGCGGTCATGCAGTCGATGAACTCGCCGAACACCGAGCCGCTGCACCGCCGGGACATCTCGACGTCGATCGCCTCGACGAGCTGCCGCGCGTCGTCCATGCGGCGCGCCCGCTCCTCGGTCTCGTCGCGCGAAGGCGTGAGCGCCTTGAGCACGCTGAGCAGCTCACGCCGGATCGCCCGCGCCTCCTCGGCGAGCTCACGGGACTTGATGTCCTCGGCGAGCTTCTG
>JAGQJA010000228.1:5057-5471 GCA_020430845.1 Myxococcales bacterium | reverse complement strand
CCACTTCTCCGCCGGCGAGGCGATGTAGCGCTGCACCGCGCGCGCCTCGAAGTAGCCCGCCTTCACGGCCGCATAGTCGGGATCGGTCGGCTTGAGGCACTGCATCTGGTCGGCGTACGGGTTGCGGATCCAGAACACGTTCGTGAACGGCTTGGACGTGCCGCCCCAGTTCGAGATCCACGACGTGTGGCTCCGCGCCCAGAAGTCGACGCACGCCTCTTGCACGCGCGACTCCCAGCGTTCCTTGGCGTTGTCGCTGCGCAGCGCGCCGAGGCTCATGTCGAACTTGGTGAGCGCGAGGAAGAGGCTCGGGTGCTCGACGTCGTGCGCAGCCTGCGGCGTCGGCGTGCCGTGGCGGATGGTGAGCCAGCTCTCGACCTGCGTCTGGAGCTGGATCGCCTCGGGCTTGGTGGG
>JAGQJA010000228.1:666-4884 GCA_020430845.1 Myxococcales bacterium | reverse complement strand
GCGCGGTCGAGCAGCGTGCCCGCGACGGGGCGGAGCTGCAGGCGGATCTCGGCGATGAGCGCGGCGAGCACGCCCGGGTCGATGGCGGCCTCGCGCCCGCCGCCCGCGTGACGGCCGCGGTCGTCGCCGTGGTGGCCCAGGTCGACGGTCGTGACCTGCACGATCTGCCGCGACGTGCCGAGGGCGTTGAGGCACGAGGCGTCGATGACGCTCGGGTTCGTCGACGAGGCCCGCACGTGCTCGAGACCGACCTCGACGGCGTCGGGGTGCCCCAGCTGTTCGAGCCCCTGCACCAAGACGCGCATGAGCTGGTCGAGATCTCGCGCGTAGCCCGGGCCGCCCCACAAGAGCGAGTAGACGAGCATCCAGCCGGCGCCCGTCGTGATGTCCGAGAGCGAGCCCTGGCGCAGGGCGGGATGCCGACGGAGCTCCTGCATGTAGGGGTGCCGGTCCTGGTACTTGCGCGACAGGTCGTGCCACACCGTCTCCCAGGCGCGCGCGTAGATCGGGGGCGCCGTCGCGCCCGCTTGCAGGCGCGCCTCGCGCAGCGTCCGCTCGACGCGATCGGTGTCGACGGGCGGCGACGTGCACTCGACGAGAAAGCCCGTGGCCATCGACTCGAGCAGCGCCTCGAGCGGGAGCAGCTCGCACAAGAAGTCACCGCGGGTGAGCTGGTGAGGTGGCGCCGCCGACGAGAAGCGCGAGACGACGCCGGTCGACTCGACGCCCTTGGCCGGGTTGATCTCCTTGAGGAAGTCGACCTCGCTCTGCCGCCCCAGCACCTTGAGCGATCCGAGCTCGTGCGAGAGCAGGGCGCCCACCAAGAACGACTTGCCCGCCTGCGAGGGGCCGAAGAGACCGAGCGACTGCTTGCGAGACCACGCGCGGCGGAGCTTGCGCGTGCGGAGCGCGAGCCCGCGGAGCGTGGTGGCCTCCGTGGCAAAGTCCGGGGTGCCGGCGACCGACGCCAGCGACTGCCGGATGGACGTCTCGAGGGTCTCGACGACTTGGCTCACAGCGCCTCCTCCGCGCGCACGATCAGTGCGCGTGCCACGTTCCCGCCTTGTCTTGCCACTCCACGCGCACGCCTGTGAACGTCTTTCCCGGCGAGAGGAAGACGTCGTAGCGCTGGCCGCGCTCTTCGGTCCGCGACACGCGGTCCTTGCCCGACACGATCCGCCAATGGACGGCGTCGGGGTGCACGTGCCGGCGACGCGCGCCCTCCTTGGAGCCGCCTCCCGGTCCGATCGTCACCTTGACCTTGCCGCCGCCGCCTCCGCCGCTCGCGCCGCCGCTGCCGCTGCCGCTCGCGCCGCCGCCGCCCTCGTCGTCGTCGATGATGAAGGTGGTGCCTGCGCCGCCGTCGCCCGCGTCGCCCTCGGCGCCCGCGTCGCCCTCGGCGCCCGCGTCGCCCTCGGTGCCCGCGTCGCCCGCGTCGCCTTCGGCGCCGGCTTCGCCCGCGTCGTCTCCGCCGTCGCCCTCGGCGCCGGCCTCGCCCGCGTCGTCGTCCTGGGCGAGCGCGTCGGCCGCGCTGTCGAGCGCGTTCGCGTCGAGCGCGCTCGCGTCGCCGCCGTCGGTGTCGGTGTCGGGACCGCTCACGGCGTCGCACGCGCGGAGCAGCCACCAGATGAGCAGGATGAGCACCACGAAGATCGCGGCGAAGAGCGCCCACACCCACCACGGGCGCTCGCCCGGCTTCTTGTCGTCCTCGGGCTTCTTGTCGTCCTCGGGCTTCTTGTCGTCGGGCTTCTTGTCGTCGCCCGCGGCGGCGACGGCCGCGGCCACGCCAGCAGCCGCTGCGACGCTCCCGGCCGGCGGAGCCGCACCGTCGCCCGCGGCGAACTCACGGCTCCAGTCCTGATAGCCGAAGACGAGCTCGCTCTTGCCCGCCACGTCGCGCGGAGAGGCGCCCCAGTTGATGACGTAGAGCTTCTTGTCGGCCGGGCTGTAGAAGTAGTGGGCGCCGCCGTCGGCGTCGAACGCCGGCACGGTGAACGCCTCTTTGTACTTGTCGAAGCCGCTCTGCGGCGTCTCGAACACCTTGGCCACGCGCTCGAGGCAGGCGGTGAAGTCGCGCTCGGCCGCGGCGACGTCCTCGGGGTGCGCGCTCCGCGCCGCCGCCAACGGGAGCAGACCGTCGACGTCCCACCGCACGTTCGCGGGCAGGCTCTCCGAGCCCTCCGTCTCGGGCACCAAGAGGCGTCCGTCGAAGAACTTGGGTTCGTTCAGGTCGGAGGCGAGCTTCCAGATCGAAGCGCCGCCGATCAGGTTGGGGAGCCACGTCTCGCTCATCGCCCGCCTCGCTCTCTGTCCACGTTCGTGTTCGCCGCGTTCGTCACGTCAGCACCTGCGCCTTCACCTTGACGGCCTTCGAGCTCGCGACGCGGCAGAGGAACGTCACCGGAGAGATCACCCGCGCGCCCGTCGGGTCAGCGCCGGCCGCGCGGTCGTGGATCTGCGAGTCGAACACGCGCACGTGGTCGACCGCCTCGAGCACGGCGCGCGACAGGTCTCCGCTCATGAGCGCGGCGAGCACGGGCGCGGCCTTGCCGACCAGATCGCCGTCGAGCGGAGCCTCCCGCGCGAAGCGATAGAACGCGCGGCTCGTCTCGAGGGCGAGCGCGACGCGGGACTCTTCGTCGGTGCCCGTGGTGCGAAAGTAGAAGTTGAGCCCGCTCGCGAAGCAGAACGCGGCCTCGACGCCGCGACCGGCCGCGCCGTCGTCGCCCTCGCGCGCGACCCACGTGGCAAGCTCCGAGAACAAGAGCCGCAGCGGAAAGGTCCGCTCGCCGGGCTTGGCCCCGAGGATGTCGTCGCCCAGGATGTCCCCGAGCGCCACACGCGACAGCACGCGGTCGGCGGCCGCAGAGCCGGTGCCTCCCGCGGCGGCGCGCGGCGGCGCCTCCGAGGGACGTGCGCGAACGGCGGCGGCGGCGATGGCCGCGATGGCGCCCGCGTCGAGCGACCGCGCGACCGCGTCGAGCACGGCGGCCTTGATCTTCGCCTCGTCGCTCACGCCCGCCTCACGCTGAAGACGCCCGTGTCGAGCCAGTACTTGTCGAACGTCGCGGTGCGGAGCGACAGGACGAAGTCGTTCACGTCGAACGAGAACTGGCCCTTCTGCGACTTGACGCTCGCGACCGAGATGGTGCCGTCGCGCCCCCGCGCGAACTGGATCGCCACGCGGTCCTCGAGGAGCGCGGTCTCGACGTCCTTGTTGGCCGGTCGAACCTCGAAGAGCGGCGAGCCGTCCATCTCCTCGCTGTCGACGTTGCGGAAGCCGATGCGCATCGAGTTGGTGTAGACGAAGCCGGGGCTCGTCTCACCCTCGCGAAAGAGCTCGTTGGCGCGCGCGACGTGCGGCTCGACGTCCTGGTAGAGCCCGTAGATCGGCCGCTCCTCGGCCTCGGTGATGCTGTCGATCAAGAAGCCGCTCAGGCGGTTCTTGCTCGCGAGGTGGAGCACGGCGGCGCCCGCGGCCACCGTCGACTTCGGGTCCTTGATGTGCCCCTGGTCCTTCCACATCGACGGGTACCACTCGCCGACGCGGTAGCGCGCCATCGTGCGGATGCGAGGCGGCGCGACGGGCATCTCGCGCACGAAGATGTTCTTGATGCAGGGGAGCGCGGCCGTGCGGCCCGCGAGCACCAGCAGATCGACGTCGAACTGCGCCAGGATGTCGGCGTAGCGGCGCAGCGGCTCGCGCAGCACGCGCTCGACCGTACGCTCCACGAGCGCCGCGTCGAACTTCAGGAAAAGATTCATGAATCCGGGAAAGTCATCCATCTCGGACGTCAAGAACCGGTCGGCCTCGTCGAGGATCTGCGTGGAGACTGCAGGGATCTCGAACGCGCGGAACACCTCGCTCGCGAGGTACATCTTCTCGGGCGAGTGATCGGGGAGCTGGAAGCCCTCGGCGATCGCCCAGTAGCAGCGCGCGAGCGGCAGCCAGAAGTACGGCACGAGCTTGGCGCGGAGCGTGCGCCACGTGGAGCCGTGCCCCGCGTCTCCCTCGCCGAAGAGGTGGAGGAACTTGCCGCGGCTCTCGGCGCGCACGAGCTGCGCGAGGATCTGATCGAAGACGACGTCCTCGACGATCGCGCGGCACACCTCGTCGCCGGCGATGCTCACGCCGTCCTGGAAGAGCTTCTTCACGCGGAGCGACGTGCCCGTCCCGGGGAGCGCGTCCTCGTACTCGGCGATCATGACGTCGCTCGT
>JAGQJA010000228.1:0-611 GCA_020430845.1 Myxococcales bacterium | reverse complement strand
GGCTTGGGCGGCACGTGCCCGTAGACCCCGATGAGGTCTTCCATGCTCCCGGCGAACGTCCCTTGGACCTCTTGGAAGAGGAAGACCATCTGCGCCGCGAGCGCCTCGTCGACGAAGAGGAACGGCTCGAACTGACCGTCGGGCGAGAAGTTGGGGCGCAGGTCCTGGCGGATGTTGAGGATGTGGCAGGCCAGGATGACGGCGTTGCGCACGAGGCCCTCGTACACGCGGCGCTCTTCTTCGCGCATGGCCGACGGGTAGGTGAGCACCAGGTGCCGCAGCACGCGCGGGTTGCCCTCTTTGCCCTGGAAGTGGCGGTAGGGCGCGCTGTTGATCTGGGCGTACGCCTGGAAGACGATCTCGACGATCGCGAAGAGCATCATCGCGCGCGACGCGTACCGCGGGTCGGCCGGAGCCTGCGGGCCGTCCTCGCGCATGAAGAGCCCGCCCGCCTCTTCGGGGAGGTACTTGAGGATGCGCCCGAACACCGGCCGGTACTCGCCGTCGGCGGCGCCGGTCACGAACTTGTGCGCGAAGTGCCAGCGCTCGTCGGTCTGGCGATCGTCCCACAGGTAGCGCTTGGGCCCCGAGAGCGTGCAGAGGTAGCGGTG
>JAGQJA010000227.1 GCA_020430845.1 Myxococcales bacterium | reverse complement strand
TACGTCGGGGCGGGCGGCGGCGGCACTGCGCCGGGCGCGGGCGGTGGGACGGCGCCGGGCGCGGGCTCGATCGTGTACGGGATCGGCGCGGGTTGGCCGGGCGTGGGCGCGGGCGCGGGCTGGGCGAGCGCCGGTGTGTGCAAGATGCACGTGAGCGCGACGGCGCCGAAGAGGATGCGCGCTGGCGTCACTTGCACACCCCCTGCTCGATGACGCGCTCGTCCTTGATGGCGTGCGGCACGTACGACTGCTCGACGACGACGTCGCACCCGCCCTTGGCCTTGAGCGCGTCGCAGCTGGAGTCGAGGATGCACGACGAGGCCCGCGGCGACAGCGTGGGCTCGGCCTTTCCGCTGCAGCCGCTCCCGGCCGAGTCGACGCACGGGAGCCGGCGCGTGTCGAGGCCCGGGCAGCAATCCGACAGCCGCGACACCGCCTGCTCGCACGCGAGCTCCTCTTTGGAGATCGCGCCGCACGACAGGGCGAGGGCGATGAGGAGCGCGATCGCGAGCGCGGTGACGCGGGATCTCCTCATGCGGTCAGAGTACCCGCATGCGTCACCTGTTCAACCGTGCGCGGAGAGTGTCAGGGCGCGGCCCTCCGCCCGGGGTTGCGTGACCTCGCTCCGTCGTGGAGACTCATCGCGTGAGCCTCGCGCGTCGCGCCACCCTCGTCGCCTGCGTCGTCGCCGCGTCGCTCACGTGGAAGGCCACCGCGAGCGCGTTCGGCGGCGTGTACTTCACCGAGGACGATCGCTCCGTGCGCGTCACGAGCCACCGCCTCGCCGTCGCCCTCGGGCGCGGGCAGACCGTCATGTGGGACCAGCCCGCATGGACCGGAAACCCGAGTCAGGTCGCATACATAGCGCTCGTTCGCCCCAACGCGTCGGTGTCCTCGACGGCCGACGCCTGGCTCACCGCTCTCGCCGCGAGCTCGCAGTCGTACACGTACACCCCGCCGTCGTTCGGCCCCGCCGCGGGCTGCATGGTCGCAGGCTGCGCGCGCGATCCGGCGTTCGGCGAGGGTCCCGATCGGTTCGCCGTCACGCGCCTCGCCGTCGCCGCGCCGCTCGAGGAGGCCCGCCTCGACACCGCAGACGCCGCCCTCGCCTGGCTCGCCGACCGAGGATTCGTCACGTCCAGCTCCGAAGAAGGCGACATCCGCGCCGCGGCGCAGTCCGGCTACCAGATGGTCGCGATGCGCTACGAGCCGCCGTGCGGCGCGCGCACGATCCGGCCCGTGCGCGTCGAGAGCCCCGCGACCAACCAGATCCCCACGCGCCTCATGAAGGCCGGCGTGTCCAACCAGCTCGCCCTCACGCTCTTCGTGCTCGGCGAGCAGCGCGTCGCGCCCTCCCCGCTCACCGCCGTCGAGATCGACGTCGAGCAGCTCACCTGGGACGACCGCAAGAACCAGTCGAACTACGACGAGCTGGTCGCCAAAGCGCTCGGCGAGGCCTCGGGACGATCGGTGCTGACCGAGTACGCCGACGTCCCCGCGCGCTCGACGGGGTCCAAGGCCGGGGGCCCCGCCAGCTTCTCCGAGGTCTACCCTGCCCTCTGCGGCAAGGACGCGCCGCCGGCGCGCATGGACATCATCCCGCCGGAGACCGTGAGCGCGAGCACGTGCCGGCGCGCCACGCCGCGCGTCGACGCAGGGGACGCGGGCGATGGCGGCGAGGGTGACGCGGACCTCGACGGCGGCGCAGACGCCGAGGCCGACGCGGACCTCGACGGCGGCGCGCCCGACGCCGACCTCACCGACGCCGAGCGCCCCGACGCACGCGTGACCACCGACGCGGCCGTGCCCCCACCGCGCGACGACTGCCCGTCCCCCGACGATCTCGCGCTCGCGCTGCGCGGCCTCGACCTCGACCAGATCTTCTTCACGCGGATGCGCGGCAGCCTCTCGACGAACGTGCTCGCCGCCCAAGACTTGACGCTCGTCCCCGCGCCAGGCGGCGTGGTCTCGAACGGCGTCCAGGCGGTGCGCTTCGCCGACGATCGCGACAACACCCCGAACCGCTCGGCCGCGTGTGGCAGCGCGCGGGTCACGTCGCGCGAGCGCGAGCTCGGTGGGCTCGCCATCGTCGCGGGCGTGCTCTTCTTCTTGGGCCGCCAACGCCGGCGCAAGTAGCTCGCGCGCCTCGGCCGAACGCCGTGTGGTAGATCGGCCGCATGCTCCCCGCGACAGAGACCCTGGCCGAAGACGGCGACCTGCGCGCGCGCACGCTCGACGAAGCGTCCGTCGAACGCGTCATCGACGCGATGCTCGTCTTCAACGCCGGCGAGCAGATCGTGTGGACGCGAGCAGACGGCGAGGCGCCGCTCCGCACGCTCGCGGCGAGCCGCGACCTCGGCGTCGTGGCGGTGCTCGAGCGGGGCGGCGCGTTCGTCGGGTACTTCGTCGTGACGTGGGGCTTCGATCTCGAGTGGGGAGGCCGCGACGCCTTCTTGACCGAGCTCTATCTCACCCCCGAGAGCCGCGGTCAGGGCCTGGGCAAGCGCGCACTCGGGCTCGTGGAGCGCGCCGCGTCGGCCCACGGCGCGCGCGCCGTGCACCTCATGGTCCGTCACGACAACACGGTGGCCGAGGCGCTGTACCGCGGCTCCGGCTTCGTCGAGCCGCCACGCAGATTCCTCACCAAAGTGCTCGCGCCGCCGGCGACGTAGGCGTTCGAAGTGTCGGCGCTGCGCCAGGCGCGCCCCCGCGAGGTGTGAACCGTCGGGCACGTGCCACGGCGTGCCGCCGTCATGGATCGCCGAGATCGCGGGCCACGAATCTGCGCGCGAAACGGCGCGCGCGACCCGCAGCGCGTGCGGGCACGCGCCTTGCGATGGCCTCTGCCACACCCGGTCGCGTCGCGGCCGCACTCGGAGGATCCCATGCTTCGCCGTCTGTTTGCCGTCGCCCCGCTCTGCATCGCCGCCCTCTCCGTCCAGGCGTGCTCGGTCGACCTCACCCAAGACTCCCCCGGCGACGCCGGGCGCCTGCGCTTCCGGTACGCCGGCGAGGACTGCCTGCTCGGGTGCCCGGTCGATCGCGAGGTGCTCGCCGGCGCGGCGATGGACGTCACGGTCTCGAACCTCGACCCCGACGTCCGCTACAGCGCGCGCACCACCACCTCGTCGATCGCGACAGCGACCTCGCGACAGTCGTGCGACTGCGCGACCCACATCGCCGGAGAGACGCGGAGCCGCCCCGTGCAGCCCGAGGACAAGTGCGCGGCGGGCGAGGAGAAGTCGTGCACCCTCTTCGTGACGCTCGAGACCAAGGGCGCCGGGGACGTCAAGCTCGAGGTGCTCGACGGCGCGCGCGTCTACGTCGACTCGATGACGGCCAAGGTGCGCGAGCCCGCGCGCCTCGTCTCCACGGTGCGCTCCGACAACCAGGAGGTCGCCCGCGGGGCCGACGGCGTCTACTCCATCAAGCTCGACGCGGCGGTGCAGATCGAGACGAAGGTGTTCTCGGCCTCCGACCAGGATCTGCTCTTCACCGGGCACGGCGTCGACGTGAAGTTCGCCGACGAGCGCGTCATCGGCCCGCTCGACTTCGAGATCTTCGGCAGCTCGGACACAGCGGTGGGCAAGGCCAAGGCGCTCGGGGACGCGCGGGTCACGATCCGAGCCGGTACCCGCACCGAGGCGCTCGCCTTCCGCGTCGTGCGCTGACGCGACAGGCACCTGCCCGCGCGCGCTCTCTCGCGGCTAGCGCTGCGAGCTGTGGCAGTCCTTGCAGACCTGCTTCATGGCGGCGAGCGCGGCGGACGACGCCTTGCCGTCCTTGGCCTCGGCGGCCTTGCCGAGCGCCTCGGCCGTGCCGTGCAGCTTGTCGGCGAAGCCGTCGAACGCAGGCCCCTTGGTGAAGTCCTTCGACTTGGTGCTCGTGGCGAGGATGCGGCGGGACACCTCGGCGAAGGCGGCGTAGTCGGCGTCGGTGTACTTGGCCTCGTCGCCGATCTTCTTGAACTGCGGGTCGGCGATCGTGGCCTGGCTGTCCATCAGATCGGAGAGCGAGGTGAGCTTGGGGACCTCGCTCGCGGGCACGTCGCGGTGGGGCACGCACGCGCCGGAGACGAGCGACAGCAGAGACGAGACGACGAGCGCGAGGATCGGGGACGACTTCGGCATCGGCGCACCATAGTCCGAACGACGGCGCGCGGCGACGGCGTCCTCGTCCCCGTCGATCGACCGGCACGCGGCCGCGCCGAGGGAGCCGTCCGAGGAGCTTCTTCGTGTTTCGAAGGTCAGGGGCTACCCTCCGCTTGTGCGCTCTCTTCACGTCGCTTCACTCGCATGGCTCCCGCTCCTCCTCGTCGCCTCCTGCGTGGGAGACGATCCGCCGATCACCGTCGGTCCTGCGGTCGACGCGGGCGCGGACGGGACGCCCCAGGCCGAAGGCGGACCGGCCCCGCCCGTCGACGCGGGCGGCGGAGACCAAGAGGCCGGTGCGCCCGCGTGCAGCAAGATCGAGGTCACGACGCTGAGCGGGACGGGCGCGCCTGGCTTGGTCGACGGACCGGGGGTCATGGCGCAGTTCGACGCCGCCGAGGGCATCACCCTGGGCAACAGCGGGACGCTCTTCGTCGCCGACAACGCCAACAAGGCCGTCCGCCGGGTGCTGAGCGACGGCACGACGTCCACGTACGCGGTCAGCGCGCCCTCGATCCTCAGCGCACGGCGCCTCGCGTTCCGCTCCGGCGACATCTACCTCATCGACGGCCGAGACGACGCGCTCCGACGCATCACCCCTGGCACCCCGCCCACGGTGAGCACGGTCTTCCAGACGGCCGCGCTCACCGCCGTCGGCGCGAGCCCGCGCGGCTCGATCTACGTCTCGCAGTTCCAGTGCTACATCGGCAAGGTCGTCGGAACGACGAACACGCTCTTCGCGGGCGACAACGTCGCGTGTGGGTCGACGGACGGCGCCGCGGGCGTCGCGCGCTTCAGCAACAGCGTCCGAGATTTCGCGTTCGACGAGGTCGACACGATGTACGTGGTCGACGGCGGCAATTTCCGCATTCGCAAGATCAGCGAGACGAACGGTATGGTCTCGACGTTCGCCGGCTCGACGAAGGGTCACACCGACGGCGCCGGAGGCGCGGCGCAGTTCGATGATCCCGAGGGCGTGACGGTCGACACCCAGACCCACACCGTCTACGTCGCCGACAACACCACGATCCGCGCGATCACCCAGGCCGGCGTCGTCTCGACGCTGGTCGGCACGACCGCGGGCTTCGACGACGGAACGGGCTGCACCGCCAAGTTCGGCGCCCTCAAGGGCATCACCTACTACGCGGGCGCCCTCTACGCGGTCGACACCAACCGCATCCGCAAGATCAAGCTCCCTTAGACGTACCAGGCCGCGAGCAGCGGTCGCGTCCGCGTGGGCCGTCGGGCCGGACGGCGTCGCCGAGATCAGCTCCTCACGCGACGTGACAGAGCGCGCGCGACGTTGGCGTACCGCACGGGCAGCACGCGCTGCATCACGTCGCCGATGCGCGCGTCGGCGCCGACCATGATGCGCGGCGCGCGAGCCTCCATGCCGTCGGCGATGATCCGGCCCGCCTCTTCTGCGCTCGTGCGCGCGAGCTTCTGGTCGAACGTGGCGACGGCCTCTTCGCGGCTCATGCCGTCGTGCGAGCGGCCGTGGCGGGCGCGGCGCGCGATGTTCGTCTTGATGCCGCCNNGGGTGCACGCAGCTCACCGCGACGCTCGTGCCGTGGAGCTCCTGGCGTAGCGCCTCGGTGAAGCCCCGCACGGCGAACTTGGTCGCGTTGTAGGCCGACTGACTGGGGACGCCGATGATGCCGAAGATGCTCGACACGTTGACGATCCACGCCGACGGTCGCTCCTTGAGGCGAGGCAGGAACGCCTTCGTGCCGTAGACGACGCCCCAGAAGTTGATCCCCATGATCCACTCGAAGTCGTCGTACGCGAGCGTCTCGACGGTGTCGGTGAGGGCGACGCCTGCGTTGTTGACGACGCCGTCGACCGCCCCGTGCGCCTGCGCCGACGCGTCGGCGAACGCGTACACCGCGGCGCGATCGGCCACGTCGACCACGTGCCGGCTGACGCGCGGGCGCCCCGCGGCCTTGGCCAGGCGCTCGGTCTCTTCGAGACCCGCCTCGTCGATGTCGGCGAGGGCGAGGTGTGCGCCGCGCGAGGCGAGCGCGACGGCGAGGCCGCGACCGATCCCGGACGCGGCGCCGGTGACGGCGATGACACGATCGGCGAGGAGACTCACGCGCGCCACTCTGCCAGGAGTCGCCCGCGCTGGCCATCCCGACCGCCCGGGCGTCGTGTCGCACGCGTCGCCGGCGGACCCGGCGAGGGTCCCCGTGACGACGTCGAATCTTGTGGGCGCAACAGGATTTGAACCTGTGACTTC
>JAGQJA010000226.1 GCA_020430845.1 Myxococcales bacterium | reverse complement strand
CCGAAGGACGTCACGACCGCCTTCATCGGCGGGCCGTTCTTCGACCCGGCGCTGGCACTGGTTCGGCGGCTTCAGCGCGAGGTGCGCCCGAAGCGGCTCGTCATCGGCATCGACCCGGAGTCGGTGGAGATCGATCCGGTCGAGGCCGCGAAGCTCGAGGGTGTCGAGTGGGTCAACATCGCCAGCGTCCCGGCCATCCCGCAGCGGCGTGAAGGGGCGTCGCGCTACCTGCACGCGAAGCTGTTCTGGTTCGCCGGCAAGCAGGAGGAGTTGCTCGTCACTGGCAGCGCGAACCCGAGCGTTGCAGCGTTCTTCGCGGCACCGGGCGCGCGCAACGCGGAGGCCATGGTCGCCGATCGCCGCAAGGGTGCAGCCGAGTTGCTCGGAATGGAGGCACTGCTCGGCGCGCCAGCCGTCACTGCCACCGACTGGAACGCCGTCACCGCACGCCGGAAGGCCGCACCGTCCGCGATCGCCGAGGAGTCGCGGCACATCTGCATCGCTACACCGACGCCCACCGGGTTCCTGGCGCAGGAGCCGCTGCGAGTCGGCTTGGTCCTTCGCGGTGCCGGCGATATGGACGCACCCCTCGGTGATGCCGTCGTGCGTGAGGCGGGCGTTCTCGATGCGCCCGACGCCGTGCGCGACGGCGCCCGCTACCTCGAGGAGCGTTCGGCCGATGGTCACACGCTCGTCGTCGTTCACCGCACCGAGGACATCGCGAAGAACCTCGGCGGCGATACGCGCAAGGCGCTCCGGCAGGCGCTCGGTGCGCTCGAAGAAGATCCGACGCAGCTCGAGGCGCTGCTGAAGCTGACGGAGAAGGTCATCTTCGACTCGGACGACGTGGTGCGCACGACGCCGCTCCGTCCGGCGACAGCGGCCGGTGCGGACCACGAGGCAGGCCAGGCTCCGGCATCGCTCGCGCTTTCGGCTGCCGGGCGGAAGTCCTCGGCGCGACGCACGAGGAGCCTCGCGAGCGGTGACATCGTCGTCTTGCTCGACGCGCTGATGCGTAGGCTTGGCGAGGGGCTCACGACGACGTCGTCGCCTCGACCGCGCAGCGAGGAGGAGGAGATCGGCGCCGACGAAGAGGAAGGCGGCGAACTCGCGCGGCAGGCACCGGACTTCGAGGTGCTGGCGAAGGCGTGTCGAGGGAAGGTTCGACGCCTCATCAAGCGCATGGACGGGCAGTTCGCGCTTGCCGCTGCACCCGACCGCGCGCGTCGGGGCGTCGTGCAGTTGGCGGCGGTGCTCGGAGTCATCCGCACGTTGCGCTTCGTCGAGCAGCGCCCCGAGTGGAAGCGCATGCACCACGAGCTCGTCGATCGCGAGGATGAGTGGAACCTGCTCCAGTCGGCGGCGCTCGCGGTCGGCTGGGGCCCGGACGCTCTCGCGCCGAGGGCGATCACCGAGGCGGGCGGCGACGGCTTCGCCGAGCTGTCGATGGTCGTCGGGCTCCTCGCGTGGCTCGCGTGGGACGTGGAGGCCGACATCACCGTGGCCTCGCAACGAGGTGGGCTCGAAGGACTCGAGGACCAGCAGTGGTACGCCGTTCAGCTCTTGGCGACGCTGAGCCCATGGCTCGCGGACGACACCGAGGCATGGACCATCCTCGAGGAGAGCGTCGCCCGCACACCCCGTTTCCGCGTGGATGGAGAGCGGTGGCTCGCGG
>JAGQJA010000225.1 GCA_020430845.1 Myxococcales bacterium | reverse complement strand
GCAGCGCGGCGCCCTCGAGGCGGAAGACGTTGGTGACCTCGTCGTTCAGGCCGAAGCCCGAGAGCGTCATGTTGTGGCTGCCGACGAGCAGCGAGCCCTTCGACTTCCCGAAGCGAAGGAACAGCTTCGGGTGGAACGCGCCGCCGACCTTCACGGGGATGAGGGTGTAGTCGCGGCCGGCGCGACGAGGCCGCAGCTCCTCGATGGCGAACGCCTCGGCGCATCGGGTCGCGTCGACCATCAGCACGTTGTGCGTGCAGCCCGCCGCCATGAGTCGCCGGAGGACCACCTCCTCGTAGAACGGGAAGTAGCAGCTATAGGTCGTGATGACCGACGCGCGAAAGCCGGTCTCGGCGACGTGATCGAGCAGTGACGTGGACGCGATCTCAGCCGACACGGCACGCCTCCAGCTCGGCTCGGCCGCGGTCGGTCAGGAGCATCACACCCTCGTCGTCGTACGCGACGAGGCCGAGGTCGCGGAGGATCTGCTGCGCCCTGCTGACGCGCGGCTGGGTGAAGACCGGGGCCGGCGCCTCGACCACGCGCAGCTCGCCTTCGAGAGGGCGAATGCGGAACGTGTCACGGCGCTCGCCACGCAGCTTGCGGAGCGCCACGCGAAGGTGCCGAGCGACTCCCCACTGCACCGCAAGCCAGCGAACCCACCCCTCGACGGTCAGTCCAGTCCACTCGGCCTTCGAGGCGTGCCGCAACGAGAGCAGGTGAACCTCGCGCGGGTCAAAGTACTCCGGGTCGAGTTCGAAGTCGCCGTAGGGGTACTCGTCGACGCCGCGCGCGAGCAGCGCCAGGAGGATGGCGATGCTCTCGCGCGCGATCTCCTCGAGGTTCGTGTCGTCTTTCAGCGGCAGGTTCTGAAGGCGCCATCCCTGCTGAAGCTCGTGGTCGTCGTTCTGCCAGTCGGCCAGCGCCGGAAGCACCCCGCGAACGCGCGTGACGAGCGCGTCCAGCGGCAGCTTCAGGTCGGCCCCAAGCGACGCGAGCAGTCGGACAGCGACGTCGGCCGCGTCGCTCGCCTGTCGGATCTTCCTGGCCTCGTCGCGCTCGATGGCGCGAAGCACCGCTGCAAAGAGCCCCTGCACGGCGATCGAGAGCAGCTCGTTGCGCTGGTACGTTCCCCAGCCGCGAAGCACCCGCTGGTGCGCGTCGGTGACCTGCCACGCCGAGCCGTCGACGAGTGCGCCCGTGTAGGCCGCACCGCGCAGCAGACCCTCGAAGGCGTACTCAGGATCGCGCGCAGGCTGGCTCACCAGGTCGAGCATCAGCCCGAGCGAGGCCCGTCGCGTCGTCCCTCCGTCGCCCTGGAACGGCTCGGTGCGCGCTAGGAACAGATCGAGCAGAAGCTCGTGCTCGGTCGCGTTCTCGTGCAGCTTGCACGGGCAGAACGCTTCCAGCTCGTCGAGCTCCTCCCACGTGGAGGTCGGCTGCTCCAGCACGCGGAAGAAAGCATCTTGCGGGACGGCGCTCGCGAACGCCTCCGCGAGCTGCCGCCCGCGCTGCTCGTCGTAGCCGGGATAGCCAGCGCCCTCGTGGTGGTCGAGCACGCGAAGGTCACGCAGCGGCCCGAAGTAATACTGACCGAGCCCGCCGAGCTTGTTCTTGAAGTAGCGGTTCGGGCCCTCGAGGGTGGCGTAGTCCTCGAGAGTGAAGCCTTCCGCGTCCTCCGCGATGCGCAGCAGCTTGTCGCGCCCGACCATCGCGCGCCCGTGCAGCCCATCATCTCCGTCGCCGACGACGCGGGCGTGACGGATCGCGACGAGCGCGAAGAGGCACTCGGCACGCCTCAGCACGCGACGGAACTCATCGACGGAGTGGTCGGGGTAGCGCCGCTCGAATGCCCAGACCACCCACGGGTGGAACGAGTAGTAGCGGGCCCGGTCGGTGACGTTCGTGATGCCAGGGAGGAGCTGGCCGTAGAGCGCGATGCAAGGCGCCTGCACGCCGAGGTGATCGAGGCCTCGGATGGGCTCGGGCGGCTTCACCCACGCGACAGTCTCGGCTGCTGCCATCTACCGTGCCCCCCTCATCAGCGTTAGCTTGCCGTCGCTCCCGCGATGCCAGGCGCGAAGAGTCGCTGCACGAGGCTTGGGACCAAGAGGCTTTGTTCTTCTGCCGCCGCCTTCTGCAGTCGACGCGCTTCGTCGACCTCGTTGAACACGCGATCGAACCACCGCTGGCGCTCCACCGTTGGCACCGGAACCGGAATCGCTTGCAACGCCTTCGCGGTGAGCGTCCTGTTTCGGGCTGCGGTGCCGGGCGATGCCGCGTGCACCTTGTCGAAGCCGTCTGGCGTCGTGAAGTAGTACCAGAGGAACGATGGCACCACACGGTCGCTCCGCGCTTCGCACGTGAGCATCCGGTGATTGCCCACGCAGTCGTCGTCCTCGGGTTTCGCGACTGCAATGGCCTTCTCCCAGGCCATGATGTTGCTGAACACGAGGTCGTCCTTCTTGACCCAGTAAAGGTCCTGCCAGGAGAACTCTGCGCCAACGACTGTGCGGCGCTGGAAGGTACCCTTGTAGAAGCTGCGAACCCCCAGCTCGGTGTAGCTGGCTTCTGGATCGATGCGGACTTCACGCCGTACCACCGGTGCAACCTCGCCGAGAGGCGCGCGCGTCGCCCCATCCGAGGCCTTCTGGTAGGCACTCATCAACAGCGCTTCGAGTTCGCCTTCGACATTCGTGCGGATCTTGTGCGCCTCGCGCACAGCGCCCTGCACCGCATCAACGTGCGCGACGATCGCACGCTGCTTCTCCAGCGATGGCGCGAGCAGGCTACATCTCAGGAGGTCGTTGGGATGTAGCCGTCGCCTCCGGGCGTTCGTGCCTGTGCTCTCGCCCGAGAGCGACTTCCATACGGCCGGTACGCCGAGGAGCAGCTCGAGGAACCGAGGCAGCAGC
Source organism: Myxococcales bacterium (assembly GCA_020430845.1). Taxonomy (GTDB): domain Bacteria; phylum Myxococcota_A; class Polyangia; order Polyangiales; family Polyangiaceae; genus Labilithrix. The sequence continues at coordinate 1,416 of JAGQJA010000225.1, read as the reverse complement.
AGGTCGGAGTTGATGGCGAATGCAGGGAACTCGGGGGACACGACGCAGCCGTCACATTCGGGCGGCACCACGCCGAACGCCCCCTCCCACGCGCCGACCTTGAGGTAGACGAGCTCGCCCTGCTGAAGCCGCGTGACGAGTCGGTACGAGAACTCTGACCCGGTCCTTGACTGACTTCGGAAGACACCTCTGCCGAACGAATAGACGCCCGCGAAGTCGTAGGTGGCGCTGGCATCGACCGCCACGTCGGGCTTTCGGAAGCGCAACGCCGACGCGAGGGGTACTCGCTTCCAGTCGCTACCCATGCGTCACCTCACCGAGCAGCCGCTTCACGCGATCCATGATGGCTGCGATCTGAAGCTCCTTGGTCCTGATGCTCTCGGCCAACGTCTCGGGCGGGAGCATCATCACGTCTTGGGCTCCGCGTGGGTTGCGGCGATCCAGGTTGCAGCCAGCCTCGATGAGCTCGGCGGCGGGCGTCTTCCACGCGCGATCCGTCTCCTCGCGCTTGCCCCACCATGCACGGCACTCGTCGAGTTCGGCGAGTTGGAGGGGCGCCGTCTTGGTGTAGTTGCGTCGTCCCTCGGGCAGAGCGTGCTCGTAGAACCACACGTCCGTCGAGGGGCCCGACCGATCGAAGAAAAGGATGTTCGTCGGGATGTTCGTGTAGGGCGCGAAGACGCCGTTGGGCAGTCGGAGGATCGTGTGCAGGTTGAACTCTCGCAGCAGCTCCTCCTTGATGCGCGCCGCGATGCCGTCGCCGAAGAGGACGCCGTTGGGCACGACGACCGCGGCGCGTCCGGGCTTTGGCGCGCGCTTCAGCTTCCGCATGATGAGCTGGAGGAAGAGCAGCGCGGTCTCGGCGGTCTGCTTGTCCTCGGGGAAGTTCGAGAGGATGCCGCGCTCCTCCTCGCCACCGAACGGCGGGTTCGTGAGGATGACATCGACTCGCTCCTTGTCGCCGATCTCGCGCAGGGGCACCGAGAGGCTGTTGCCCGGCTCGATGCGCGGCGTCTCAAGGCCGTGGAGGAGCAGATTCATCTGCGCGAGCAGGTACGGCAGCGGCTTCGCTTCGTTGCCGAGGATGGTCCCCTGCTGAAGCTGGCGGCGCTGCTGCACCGTCTTGCACTGCTTCTCCATGTGCGAGTAGGCCTCGACGAGGAAGCCGCCCGTGCCGCACGCCGGGTCGAGCACCATCTCGCCGATCTTCGGGTCGATGACATCGACCATGAAGCGGACGACCGAGCGCGGCGTGTAGAACTCGCCCGAGTCGCCGGCCGCGTCGCGCATCTCCTTGAGCATCGACTCGTAGAAGTTGCCGAGCGTGTGGATCTCGTCGGACGACGTGAAGTGGATGCCGTTGATCTTGTTGATGACGTCGCGGAGCAGGTAGCCGTTGATCATCCGGTTGACCGT
>JAGQJA010000224.1 GCA_020430845.1 Myxococcales bacterium | reverse complement strand
ACCTTGGATGTCTTGCCCGTGGTGGTATAGATGTATTGTGCATCCAGTGCCATCCGGTCGGCGGCCAGCGTGTGCACGAGGGCGGGCACGGCGGCGGCGTCGAGCTCGTAGAGATCTCCGCCGGCCGACGCGAGCGCTCGGGGGCCGGAGCCAGCGATCGCGGTGAGCCCGGGGAGCGACCGGGTGAGGCCCGGGTTGTTCCCGTCGGGTTGGGCGTACGCGAACCCGTTGGCCGACGCGACGACGGCGTACGCGTCGAGGAGCGCGACGTGCGTGAAGCCCTGCAGCAGCGTGAGGCCACCGCCGCCGCGCGGCATCACCACGAGCCCGACGGCGCTCGGCCAGAAGACGTGCGACGCGTTCGCGCGCATCGGGCCGGTCGGGCGCGGGACGCCGCTCGCGAGGATGCCAGTGGCGTTGAGGCAAGGTCGTGGCAGCGGCGGTTCCTCGGCGCCGCCCTCACGGCCCGCGTCGACGCCCGGCGGGGGCTGAGGTGGAGGCGTCGCGCCCGCGTCACACCCGTCTCCCGCGCAGAAGCCCGGCGAGTCGACGTCTGCGCCCACGCAGTTGCCGGCCACGCAAGTCTCGTTGTCGGCGCACTCCACGCCGAGGCACTGGTTCGAGAGGAAGATCGGCAGCGCGCGGGTGTCGTGCTTCTTGTACGCGACGATGCGCCGCGCGACGACGCACTCCTTGGGCTCCGAGCGGCACGTGGCGGGGTCTCGGCCGCCCCGCGCGAGCACGACCTCGATGCGCATGCTCGCGTCCTTGGCGCCGCGAGGCACGAGCACGACGGTGCCGATGTTGTTGGGCGCAGGTGAGGGGCAGCCCGTGGCGACCGCCGTGGGCGCCGCCGCGTTCGTGTCTGCGCTGGGGGCCGACGCCTCGTTCACGAAGAGCGCCGTCGTCGCGCCGTTGCAGTCGACGTCGGTGCCAAGCTCCACGCGAACGGCCGTGGCCGCGTAGCAGTCCACCAACGAGAGCGCGGCGGCACCCACAAGACCAGACGCTCTCGTGAGCCAGGCGCAGCGCATCATTGTCCAGGTTATCGCCAGAGAGGGGCCCGGGCGAGCGCTCAGGGCGCGGCGCCGATGGCCACGATGTCGCCGTTCGAGTCGGCGTCGTTCGGCGGGCGCCGCCAGTAGTACACGCAGGCATCGTCGGCGGCGATGGCCGACGCGTTGCCGAGGCCAGTGACGAGGTCGTTCACCTGCGCGTCGTTGTGGAGACGGTAGCGCACCTTCGAAAGAGCACCGCCCGCATTGGCGCGCACCGTGAAGTAGATGTGCTTGCTGTTGACGGCCACGGCCCGGATCGACGCCGCGATCAGGGGGTTCATGCGCGTCAGCGTAGGCGTGGCTGTGACCAGTTGCGTGTCGGTGATGAAGACGCCGATCGTGGGCGCCGCGACCACGTCGACGACGGGGGCGCCGAGCGATTCCGTCGCGATGACGTTGAACTGCGGCGTCGTAGCGCGGACCGTGACGCCGGTGTTCTCGGCGAGAAAGATGTAGTTGTCGTTCGCGGCGAGGAGCGTGGCCTGCGATGGGAAGAGCGAGGTCGTCGTGAGGTCATCGACGTTGACCTCTTGGACGCTCTGGGCGAACGAGACGAAGAGCCGGTCGCTCGACGCGCCGATGCCGAGGATCGGCGTGGCGCCCTGCCACAGGGCCGCGACCGCCGACTTCGTGTCGAACCCGAGGACGCTGAGGTCGTTCGCGTTCGCCACGACGAGCTTCTTGTTGGTGACGGCGTAGAACGTCGACCCGGTCAGCTCCGTCGGCGCGCTGACAGCACCCTTTGCAAGGACGGCCACACCGGTGGCGGTCCTCCAATAGAGGTGCGACACGCTCTGCCGCATTGGGCCGAGCGGCTCGGGAACGCCCCGCGCCAAGACGATGGGAGACGACGCGCAAAGGCGCGGATCGACCGTGGCGTCGTCGCCCGCGTCGACGGGCGGCGGCGGAGGGGGAGGAGGCGGCGGCGGCGTTCCCGCGTCGCAGCCTTCGCCCGCGCAGAACGCCGGGTCGTCGACGTCCGCGGAGGTGCACGCGCCGTCGACGCACGTCTCGGTCGCGCCGCACTGGACGCCGAGGCACCGGTTGGAGAGAAAGATGGGGAGCGCGCGCGTGTCGTGCTTGCGAAACGAGACGAAGCGGCGCGCGACGACGCAGTCGCTCGGGACGGACTTGCAGCCCTCGGGGGTGCCCTTGGACGAGAGCACGACCTCGACCTTCATCCGCGCGTCGCGGGCCGCGCTCGGGACGAGGACGACGGTGCCGATGTTGTTCGGCGCCGCGCCCCCGCACTCGGACGTCTCTGCGGTCGACGCCGCGGGGGGAGCGTCGGGCTCGCCCACATAGATCGCCGTACGCACCAACCCGGTGCACGGCACGTCACTGCCCAGCTCGAGCCGAATCGCCGTGGCGTTGTAGCAGCCCGCGTAGA
>JAGQJA010000223.1 GCA_020430845.1 Myxococcales bacterium | reverse complement strand
GCGCGTCATCGCCGACCACGCGCGCCTCACGGCGTTCCTCATCGCCGAGGGCGTCCAGCCCGACCGCGGTGATCGCGAGTACGTGCTGCGCCGCGTGATGCGTCGCGCGATCCGCCACGGCCACCGCCTCGGCATCGATCGGCCCTTCTTGCACCATGTGGCGGGCGAGGTCGTGCGGCAGATGGGCGAGCAGTACCCCGAGCTGCGCGAGCGCGAGAAGCTCATCGCGACGGTGACCGAGGCCGAGGAGGTCCGCTTCCGCGAGACGCTCGACCGCGGCCTCAAGATCCTCGACGACGAGATCACGACGCTCAAGTCGACGTCGACCACCGTGATCCCAGGCAACGTCGTCTTCAAGCTGTACGACACGTTCGGCTTCCCCAAGGACCTCACCGAGGTCATCGCGCGCGAGCGAGATCTGTCGCTCGACGAGCAGGGCTACGAGGCCGCGATGGCCGAGCAGAAGGCCCGCAGCGAGGGCAGCAAGGTCGGTGACGCCGCCGTCGAAGATCTCTACCGCGCCGCGCTCGACGCGGTGCGCGCCGGCGAGCGCAAGGCCGTGCGCTTCACGGGGTACGAGCGCGAAGAGGGCGAGGGCAAGGTGCTCTTCGTCGCGCGGGCCGGCGCCGAGGGCGAGGCGCTCGCCCAGGCCGATCGCGCGAGCGCGGGCGATCGCGTCGCCGTCGTCGTCGACGAGACCCCGTTCTACGGGGAGTCGGGCGGACAGGTGGGGGATGCCGGAGAGATCCGCACGTCGTCCGGGGCGCGCGTGATCGTCGACGACACGCAGAAGCCCCTCGACGGCCTGGTGGTCCACCTGGGCACCGTCGCCGAGGGAGAGCTCTCGCTCGGCGAGACCGTCACGCTCGAGGTCGATCACGAGAAGCGCACGGCCACGCGGCGCAACCACTCGGCCACGCACCTCTTGCACTGGGCGCTCCGCAAGGTCGTCGGCGAGCAGGCCATGCAGAAGGGCTCGCTCGTGGGGCCCGATCGCCTGCGCTTCGACTACGCGCACGGAAAGGCGCTCTCTCCCGAGGAGATCTCCGAGATCGAAGACCTGGTCAACGCCAAGATCCTGCTCGACGCGCCGGTCGTCACCGAGGTGCTCCCCATCGACGAGGCGCGCAAGAGCGGCGCGATGGCGATCTTCGAAGAGAAGTACGGCGACGTCGTGCGCGTGCTCACCATGACGCGCGACTCGGTCGAGCTCTGCGGCGGCACGCACGCGCGCGCCCTCGGCGAGATCGGGCTCTTCAAGATCGTGAGCGACAGCGGCATCGCGGCGGGCGTTCGCCGCGTCGAGGCGGCGACGGGGCTCAACGCGCTCGGCTACGTGCGCACGCTCGAGCGCTCGGTGCGCGCGGCGAGCAGGCTGCTCAAGGCTTCTCCCGCCGATCTCGCCGACAAGGTCGAGAAGCTCTCGGCCGACCACCGCGCCCTCGAGAAGGAGCTCGCCGACACCAAGAAGAAGCTCGCCCTCGGTGGCGGCGCCGGTGGCGGCGGCGGCGGCGGCCTCGACGAGCTCGCCGGGCGCGCGCGAGAGATGCCGTTCGGCAAGGCCCTCGCGGTCAAGGTCGACGTCGCCGACGCCGCCACGTTGCGCGAGCTGGCCGAGAAGCTCCGCGACAAGCTCGGCGAGGCCGTCGTGCTCGTCGGCTCCGACGCGGGCGGCAAGGTCGCGTTCGCGCTCACGGTGTCCAAAGGCCTCACTGACCGCTTCCAGGCGGGTGTGCTCATCAAGGACGTCGCGGCCACCGTGGGCGGCTCGGGCGGCGGGCGCCCCGACATGGCTCAGGCCGGCGGCACCGACGCGTCGCGGCTCGACGAGGCGCTCGACAAGCTCTACGCGCTCGTGAGCTGATCCTCGCACGAGGGCGTGGGCGCGGCGCTCACTCCGACGCCTCGCACGCTCCCGCCGCGTCTCCGCGCGCTCCGGTGTCGAGCACCAGCTGTTCTCTGTTGGTGACCGGCGCTCCGAGCACGTTCTTCACGCTGCCCTCCGCTCCACCCGCGAGCCGGACCCGTCGGCCCACCAGCGCGGCGGCCGGGAAGAGCTCGAGCGCCCGCGCGTCGGGCGGCGCGATCGTGCTCGGATTCGGCAGTCGGTCGTTCCCACCGAAGTAGGCCTCCGTCCCGTCGTCGCTGCGCACGATGAGGCCGACGCAGCTCCCCCGCTTCGTGTCGACCCATGCGTACCGCGCGAGCTCGCTGGGTGGGAGGGCGACGACGGGCTCGAGCAGCTTCGCCGAGAGGAGCAGACCGAGCACGGTGACGAACGCGGCGAACGGAGTGCCGAGCACCGAGCCGACGCTCGCGACGGTCACGCGACGCGCGGTCGAGCGCAGATCGTGGGCGCGGCTCGCCAGCGCCGAGGCGAGCGCGTCGAGGTCCATCGTCCGCTTCTCGGAGGCTCGCGCCATCGCGGTGGGGTGGACCACGTTGTCGGCGGCGCAGTGGACGCAGCGCACGATCGGATCGACGCCGCGCGAGACGAGCGGCGCGCCGCAGACGGTGCACGTCGCCGCTTCGCCGGGGTGGACCGGCGGCGTCGCGGAGGCCGACGCGAGCAGCCGCATGCGTGCAGAGCGCACGGTCGCGTCGAGGAGCAGCCCGACGGTCGCGTAGACGAGCATGGGCACGGCGATGAAGATGGCGCCCGCCACGCGGTTCGAGGTCGGCCCCTCGTGCTCGTAGGCCTTCACCGCGCCCACGAGGGTGAGTCCCACGAACGGGAGCGCGCCGACCGCGAGCGCGACGATCACACCCCACCGCGCCCGAAGGGCCCGCCCGATCGCCGCGCGGACCGAGGCGTCGAACTGGCGCGCGCGGGCGTCGAGGTGCGTGAGCTGGTGCTGCGCGGCGACGAGGCGCTCGCGGGCCGAAGGTGGCGGCGGCCCCGCGAACCCGCAAGAGCGACACCGGACGCCGGCGAGCGACGCGAGGGTGAGCGGCAGGGACGCTCCACATGTCGGGCACGGGCAGGCGAGCATCAGTCGGTCGGGCTCATCGCTGGCTCGTCATACGGCGGGGCCGGGCGGAGGCTACCCGCCCCGCGTGGCGCGATGGCGATTTGCGCGACGGAGACGCGGGGCCACGACTGCGTCTGCGATCGCGTCTGTGCTTGGGTCTGCGTCTGCGCTCGCGTCTGTGCTTGCGTTCGCGTCTGCGTCTGCGTCTGCGTC
>JAGQJA010000222.1:29420-39188 GCA_020430845.1 Myxococcales bacterium | reverse complement strand
CGATGGCCACGACGTCGGCGTCGGATGTGAACACCCGCGCCAGCGCGCCGCCGAAGACGGCGAAGACGACGCCGCAGCTCGCCATGAACGCCACGGCGACGAGCACCGCGCTCTTGGCCGCGCGGTCCGCGGCGTCGAGGCGTCGCGCCCCCAGCGAGCGCCCGACCATGACGCTCGCGGCCTCGGCGATCGCCGCGCCCGGGAGGAACGAGGTGCGGATGACCGCGAGCCCGATCTGGTGCGCCGCGATCTGCGCCTTGCCCGCGCCGCCCAAGAGGGCCGTGAACGCCGTGAACGCGAGCGTCTCGGCGGCGAACTGCGCCCCCGTGGGCAGGCCCAGCTCGACGACCTCGCGCGTCGCTCGTCGCAGCGAGAGCGGCGGGCTCTCGTCGGGCAGAGCTCCCGCGCGTCGCTCCTCTTTCGTGAGCAGCCAGAGGAGCACGGCGAGGTCGAGCACCAACGTGAGCGCGGTCGCGTAGCCACCGCCGCGCACGCCGAGCTTCGGCAGCCCGAGGCGCCCGTAGATGAGCGCCCACGCGAGCGCGGCGTTGAACGCGTTGCCCGCGAGCCCGACGACCATGGGCGTGCGCGAGTCACCCACGCCCTGACGGTGCTGGATGAGCGCGGACAGTGCCCCCGCCGCCGGCGCGCCGAACGTGACCGCGGCCAAGAAGTCACGCGCGTACGGGACGATCTCGGCGTCGGCGCCGAGCGCGTAGAGCAGGGGAGACGCGTCGCGCGTCACGGCGAAGATGAGCACGCCGCCCGAAGCTCCGAGGAGCACGCCGGCCTTGGCGTACACCACACCGTCGCGCCTGCGTCCGCTACCGACCGCGTGCGCCGAGCGCACCTTCACCCCGCGCATCACGCCGAAGAGGAGCGCGTAGCCGAGGTACATGAGCGTGATGCCCATACCGACGCCGCCGAGCGCCGCCGAGCCGAGGCCGCCCACGAGCTTGGTGTCGACGAGGCCGAGCGCGGTCTCGCCCAGCATCGCGGCCGCGATGGGCCACGCGAGGGCCAAGAGCTCACGCGTGGTGCCCTCGGCCTGCGCGGGAACCTGCATGATGCATGTGTCGTTCGCTTCGGGTCGCTCGCTGGCAGGGGTCGGCGAGGAGTCGTCCTCTGCCGTCGCTTCGACCGGGACCGCGACGAGCGCGGCGTTGCCGTCGAGCGCGCCCTCCAGGGCGACCTCGCGTTTGTGTCTGCGTCTCCGATGTTCTGTGCCGTGCATGACGTCTCTCCGAGGAGCCCCTGAACCCCGAGCGCCAGGCGCCGGGACTCCGAGAGACGTGCCGACTGGCGATTATTCGATGAACGTGACGCGGCAGACCGCGTACGGCATGGGATCGACCCACGCGCCGTTCGTCTGCTGGACGTTCCGAATCGCCATGAGGAGCAAGATGACAGCGATCGTGCGGTGCGTCAAACGCTCACGTGCGCACGAAGCGGTACACGCTGGCCGGCTTGCTCGCCGTCGCCCGGCTGCCGCGCGCCTTCTCGAGCACGCCCTCCTCGACCATCCTCAAGAATCTCTTGCGGAAATTGCCGGGGTCGAGCGACTGCCCGTACACCAGCTCGTGCACGGTTCGGAGCTCGGCGATGGTGAACGTCTCGGGCACGAGCTCGAAGGCGATGGGGGACGACTCGAGGCGCGCGCGCACGTGCGCGAGCGCGCGGTCGAGGATCGTCGCGTGATCGAAGGCGAGGGGAGGCAGCTCGTCGAGCGGGTACCAGCGCGCGGCATCGACATCGCCGCCGGCGCGCACGAGCGGTGCGAGCGTGGGGCGGAGCAAGGCGCAGTAGGCCACGCTGATGACCCGCATGCGCGGATCGCGCCCGGGCGCGCCGAATGCGCCCACCTGCTCGAGGCGCACCTTGCCGGCGCGCTCGGCGTCGAGCCCCGTCTCCTCGGCGAGCTCCCGATGCGCGGCGTCGTCGAGGCTCTCTCCTTGGTCGAGGCGATCGTCGCTGACCCGCACGAAGCCGCCCGGCAGCGCCCACCGCCCCTTGAACGGGTGCTCGCCGCGGCGCACGAGGAGCGTCGAGAGCACGCGGTCTCGCACCGTGAAGATGACGAGGTCGACCGTGACGCTCGGGCGCGGGAAGGCGCCCGGACGGTAGCCCTCGAGGAACGCCTGCTCGGCGTCGTCGTCGGTCTCTCGCGCGCGCTTCTTCACCACGGATCGCTCGTCTTCACGAGGCGCATGCCGCGCTCGGCCAGCTCGGCGAACGCGCGCTCGGCCACGCGTGGGTAATCGAGCTCGGGCGGCAGCGGATCGATCGGCGGCGCGGGGACGGGGCTCGTCGCGTCCTCGAGGATCCAGATCTTGTCCATGTCGGCCGGCGCCTCGGCCTCGATGTGCGTCGCCAGATCGCGCAACGTCGAGAGGACGCAGTGGCTCTTGGCCTGGCCGAACACGTACACACGGTCGAACGACATCAGCGCGTCGACGAGCGCGCGATCGAGGCCTCCGAGCTTGCGGCCCCTCACCTCGCGGACCTCGGGCGCGAGCACCGAGTAGCTCTCGGTGAGCGGCTCCGAGCCCTTGGTGACGATCCGAGGCGTCGCGCCGCGCGCCGCCGCGTGGAACACGACGGCCTCCATGAGCGCGGGCACCAGCGCGTGGCTCGTGCCGCCGAGCAGCGTGTGGAACGGCCAGACGGTGAGCGTGTAGCGGCCCGTGGCCTCGAGCTTCTCGACGTACTCGAGGCTCTCGTCGGGGCTGCGGAGCGCGCGCCAGCGGCCGTCGCGGACGTCCTGGGCTCGGATCGTGGTGAACGGCGGCGGCGCGGCGCCCGCGTCGTCGGCCCACCAGGACGGGTGGAAGATCTGGAACACGGAGTGTGTGTCGAGCGACAGCGCCAGCTCGGTGATGCGCCCCACGTGCGCGTAGATCCACGCGATCGTGCGCGCCGTGTCCTCGACCGCGCCGGGCACGAACAGGCTCGCGCCGGGCGTGCAGAAGCCGACCTGGCAGTCGATGCCGAACGCGCACACGCGCGGCGCGTCGTGCGACGACGGCGAGAGGCGTCGCTCCTCGGCGTAGCGGCGGCCGGCCTCGGCGGCGAGGCCCGCGCGCTCGACCCACAGCTCACCGACCCTGGCGGGGTCGAAGTAGTCGGGGGATGCGCCGTCCCTCATCCGCTCGCGCCGCCGTTCAGTCGTCGGAGAGCGTGCCGCTCGACGAGGCGGGGTTCACCGTCTGAGGCGCGCTGCGGAACACCAGCCCCGTGGGCGTGGTGCCGAACCACGGGGACGCGAGCCCGCACTGCGTGCAGACCATGCGGTACGCCTTGGCCGCGCCGTCGACGGAAAGAGAGATGCCGCCGTCCCCCCGCGGGCACCGGACCATCTCGCCGCCACGATACTTCGCCCAGAGCTGGGAGATGTCCTCGTGCGACAGTTCTTGAGAAGCCCCTCGGGCCTTCTCGTTCATACCTCCCCCTTCTAACACCTTCTCGGCCGGGCGGGCCATGTGATCCGCCAAGCCGGATTCTACCGCGGAAGACGGCTGCCATTTCGGCCATTCGCGGGTATAGGGGAGCCCATGAGCGGCAGCGCCCGTGAGTCGACCGCCCCGCCGAGCGGCGAGTCGCCCCCGTCGGAGTCCGTTCGGCAGCGACCGCAGCCGCGCCGCGTGCTCGTCGTGGGGGCCACCGGGCGCCTGGGCGTGGCGATTGCGGGCGGGCTCGTCGCGCGCGGCGACGAGGTCGTGCTCACCGCCCGAGATCCCAACAAACTCGATAGGATGGCCTCGCGTCTCGAGCGCGATGGCAAGGCCCCTGCCACTGTGTGTGCAGACCTCACACACGCCGACGCCGTCGACGACATCGTGGCCGGCCTCCGCAAGGCGCAGGCGCCCACGGCCGATCGGGGCAGCGTCGACGACATCGTGCTCGCGTGTGGCCCCTTCCCGCGTACGCCGTTCGAAGAGCTGCGCCGCGAGGACCTCGAGCGCACGCTCTTGGTGCACGCCGTCGCGCCCTTGCTCCTGGTGCACGCCCTCTCGCAAGACCTGGCCAAAGCGCGCGGGGCCGTCGTGGCGCTCGGCGACGCCGGCGTCACGCGCCCCTACACCAACCACGTCGCGTACCTCACGGCCAAGGGCGCCGTGCGCACGGGACTCAAGGCGCTGAGCCGCGAGCTGGCGCCCGACGTGCGCGTCAACGTCGTGGAGCTCGGCATCGTGTCCGATCCCGAGGCCGACGCCGATCCCTCTCGCCACCACCGGCTCGCGACGCGGTCGCCGCTCGGTCGCTTCGGCTCCCCCCAAGAGGTGGTGCACGTGGTGCTCGCGATGCTCGACGCCACGTGGGTCACGGGCGAGGTGTGGGGCATCGGCCGGTGAGGTCGCGGCGCGCTCAGGGCGCGTCGGCCTCGAGCGCGTCTCCGCCGACGCAGCAGTAGTCGTCCGAGCGCAGCGCGCGCGCGGCGAGCGCCGTCGGGAAGAAGGTGCAGCGCGAGATGATGCCCGGCGTGCTCATGCTGCGGAGGAACGCGACGTTCTTCGCGCCCGGCATGTCGAGCCCCCACATCGTGGCGTCGCTCACGTAGATGAGGTGCAGCGGGCGCGTGAGATCGTCGAACGCGTAGAACGTGGCGTCGTCGACCACGAGGTGCGTCGCGCCGTCGCCGCGGATGCCGCAACGCGCGGCGTGGGCGCGGATCTTCACGCGCTCGCGCGCGTAGTGCAGCGGCGGCACCGACGCGGCCTGACCCGGCAGCGCCGTGCCCTCGCGCGACGCGGCGCGGACGACCGTCGGGGCCAGGCGCGTCAGCAGGGCCGCGAGGTTGAGGGTCGACGCCAGGACGAACGCCGCGACGGCCGCGCGCCCGGCCCACACGGCGGCGGCGGGGAGCGAGAAGCGCGCCCGCGCCCACGGCACGACGACCGACGCGCCCATCGTCGCGAGCAGCGCGAGCTGCCCGAGCGGGAAGGGCGAGTTGTAGAACGCCCAGTGGCTCATGAAGAACACGTGACCGACGAGGCACACGAGCATGGCGCCTCCGAGCAGGGCCGCGCGTCGGTCGCGGCCGCGCCGCGCGATCAGGGGCGCCACGAGCGCGAACGCCACCGCCGCGAGCTCGAGCGCGTAGAGCGAGCTGTACGCGACGCGGTTGGCCGCGCGCACGATGGGGGCGCGCGCGTCTCGCTCGTCGACCGCGGGCAGCCACCCCGCCGGGTACTCCGACACGAACGCCATGCCCTCGGCGACGTCGACGCCGCGCCCGAGCACGTTGGTCACGCCCGTGCGGACGAACCGCGCCGGGTCGGTGCGCGCGAGGCTCGGCTTGAGCGCGATCGCCGCGAACGCGCCGTCGACGCGCGGCGCCTCGGGGCACTGGCTCGTGCGACTCGCCTGCGCGAACGTCTGCCCCGCGATCGTGACCGCGAAGAGGAGCGGCACCGCCAGCCACAGCGGGCGCTTGCGCGGAAAGGTGAGCGCCGCCGCGAGGAGCACGAACGGCGTGTAGAGGAGCGCCTTGGAGTGGCTGAAGTAGAAGACGGACGTGACGAGGACGAACGCGGCGACGATCCCCGCTCGGCCCGCCGTCGACCTCCGCGACACGAACGCGCCGCGCACCGCGAGCGCGGTGTAGATCGCGAGGCACGACAGCAGCACGCCCTCGGCCCGGCTCATGACGAGCAGCAGCGGCGCGACGCCGAAGCCGTGGGCCGCGACGAACACGCCGAAGCGCGCGGCGCGGGTGGAGCGGTCGCCGCCGAACGGTGAGAGCAGCGCGTAGCCGACGGCGAGCCAGAGCACGGCCGCCCCCACGCCCGCGAGCTTGATGCCGAAGAGGCCCGCGTGGCCGAGCAGCAGCGCGTAGAGCGCCGCGCCCGGGTACCAGGTGAAGGGCACGCCTTGCACGAAGGCGCTCTTGCACTGCGGCAGCAGCCAGACCATGCGGCCGCCCTCGGCGAACACGCGCGAGAGCTGCACCTTGGAGCCCACCTCGTCGGTGTAGAGCGGCGTGTACATGCCCACCGCGAGGGCCGCCGCGAGGCACGCGATCACGAGGTAGAACGGCGCGGCCCGCACGCCGCAGACCAAAGCATACGGCGCGAAGCCGAGGCAAGCGCCGAGACGCGGTGCGCGCCCCGAGTTTCTAGTATCGTGCCGCCATGTCCACGTTTCGCCCACGCCGCGTCCTCGTGACGGGCGGCGCCGGCTTCATCGGCAGCGCCTTCGTCCGGCGTGCCCTCGCGCGCTTCGACGGGCTCGACAGGCTCGTCGTGCTCGACGCGCTGACGTACGCCGGCCACGAGGTGAACCTCGCCGAGGTCGCCGACGACGCGCGGTTTCGCTTCGTGCGCGGCGACATCTGCGATCACCCGCTCGTGGCGCGTCTCTTCGCGGAGGACGACTACGACACGGTGTTCCACCTCGCGGCCGAGTCGCACGTCGACCGTAGCATCGACGCGGCCGACGCCTTCGTGCGCACCAACGTCGCCGGCACCTTCACGCTCCTCGACGTGGCCCGCCGCGCCTGGGGTCCCGACGCCGCCGCTTCGCGCAGGTTCGTGCACGTCTCGACCGACGAGGTGTACGGCGCGCTCGGGCCCGAGGGCGAGTTCACCGAAGACAGCCCGCTGTGCCCCACGTCTCCGTACGCCGCGTCCAAGGCGGCCAGCGATCTCTTCGTCGGCTCGTTCTACAAGACGCACGGCCTGCCCGCGGTCATCACCAACACCTGCAACAACTACGGCCCGCGCCAGCTGCCCGAGAAGCTCCTGCCGCTCATGATCGTGCACGCCGCCGAGGGGCGCCCGCTCCCGGTCTACGGCGAGGGCAAGCAGGTGCGCGAGTGGATCCACGCCGACGATCACGCCGACGGCCTCTGCCTCGCGGCCGAGCGCGGCGTGCCCGGCGAGCGCTACAACTTCGGGAGCGGCGACGAGTCGTCCAACCTCGAGCTCGTCACGCGCGTCGCGGACCTGGTCGACGCCGCGCTCGGCCGCCCCGAGGGCACCGCGCGCGCGCAGATCACGTTCGTCGAGGACCGCAAAGCGCACGACTTCCGCTACGCGGTGGACTGCTCCAAGGCCAAGGAACAATTGGGCTTTTTGGCGTCGCGCGCGCTCGCCGACGAGCTGCCTCGCACGGTGGCGTGGTACCTCGCGAACGAGGACTGGCGGCGCGCCGTGGCCACCGACGAGCACGCGCGCTTCCAGCGTGCGCACTACGCCGGACGCGGCGGGCAAGGAGGGCGACCGTGAAGGGCATCATCCTCGCGGGGGGCAGCGGCACACGCCTGCACCCGCTCACGCGCGGGCTGTCGAAGCAGCTCTTGCCCATCTACGACAAGCCGATGATCTACTACCCGCTCAGCGTGCTGATGCTGGCGGGCATCCGCGAGATCCTCGTCGTCACCACGCCCCGCGATCGCGCGGCGTTCGAGGCCACGCTCGGCGACGGGGAGCGCTGGGGCATCCGCCTCTCGTACGCGGAGCAGGCCGCGCCGCGCGGGCTCGCCGACGCGTTCATCGTGGGCGAGTCGTTCATCGGCGGCGACAACGTGTGCCTCGTGCTCGGCGACAACGTGTTCTACGGGACGGGCCTCGTGCGCACGCTCGAGGCCGCCGCCGCGCTCACCGAGGGCGCGCGTATCTTCGGCTACTACGTCAAGGACCCGACGCAGTACGGCGTGGTCGAGTTCGACGCGTCCGATCGCGTGCTGAGCCTCGAAGAGAAACCCAAGGCTCCCAAGTCGAGCTGGGCGGTGCCGGGCCTGTACTTCTACGACAACGAGGTCGTCGAGATCGCCAAGGCGGTCCAGCCGTCGCCCCGCGGCGAGATCGAGATCACCGACGTCAACCGCGCCTACCTCGCCAAGGGCCGCCTCTCGCTGTCGCTGCTCGGCCGCGGTACGGCCTGGCTCGACACCGGCTCGCCCGACGGGCTCTTGCAGGCCGCCAACTTCATCCAGACCGTCGAGACGCGGCAAGGGCTCAAGATCGGCTGCCCCGAGGAGATCGCCTTCCGCAAGGGCTTCATCGACGCGGCCGCGCTCGCCGCGCTGGGCGCCGCGTTCGAGAAGACCGAGTACGGGCAGTACCTGCTCCAGCTCGCGCGGGAGGCCGAGAGGGGCCACCCGTGATCCCGTTCAACCGACAGGCGCGCACGGCGCGTGAGCTCGACTACGTGCGCGAGGCGCTCGCGAGCCACACGTCGGGCGACGGCCCGTTCTGCCGCCGCGCGCAGAAGATGCTCGAGGCCGAGCTCCCGGGCACCCGCGCGCTCGTGACCACGTCCTGCACGCACGCGCTCGAGATGAGCGCCATCTTGCTCGACGTCGGACCGGGAGACGAGGTCGTCGTGCCGAGCTTCACGTTCGTGTCGACGGCCAACGCGTTCGCGCTCCGCGGCGCACAGGTCGTCTTCTGCGACGTGCGCGCCGACACCAAGAACCTCGACGAGCGTGCCCTCGAGGCGGTGGTCGGGCCGCGCACCAAGGTCATCGTGCCCGTGCACTACGCGGGGGTGGGCTGCGAGATGGACGCCATCGCCGAGGTGGCCGCGGCGTGTGGCGCGAGCGTCGTCGAGGACAACGCGCACGGGCTCTTCGGCGCGTGGCGCGGCCGCGCGCTCGGCACCTTCGGGCGCTTGGCGACGCAGAGCTTCCACGAGACCAAGAACTTCAGCTGCGGCGAGGGCGGGGCGCTCGTCGTGGGCGACGCGAGCCTCGTGGCGAGGGCCGAGATCCTCCGCGAGAAGGGTACCGACCGGAGCCGCTTCTTTCGCGGCGAGGTCGACAAGTACACGTGGTGCGACGTCGGCTCGAGCTACGTGCTCTCGGACGTGCTCGGCGCGATCCTCGTCTCGCAGCTCGAGGAGCGCGACTCCATCCAGGGCCGACGCCGACGGCTCTGGGAGCGCTACGCGCGCGAGCTCGCGGCGTGGTCCGAACGAACGGGCGCCGAGCTGCCGACCGTGCCCGAGCACTGCGCGCAGACCTTTCACCTCTTCTACGTGGTGACGCGCGACCTCGAGACGCGCACCGCGCTGCTCGCCCACCTCGCCGAGCGCGGCGTCCGGGCGACCTTCCACTACGTGCCGCTGCACCTGTCGCCCATGGGGCGGCGCTTCGGCGGGCGCGCCGGGCAGTGTCCGGTGACCGAGCGCGTGAGCGACGGGCTCATCCGGCTGCCGCTCTGGGCCGACATGACCGACGACGAGCAGTCGCAGGTGCTCGACGCGGTCACGTCGTTCGGCTGAGGCCGGTCACTTGGTGCAGTCGAGCACGAGCAGCGTGTACGGGATGTTGAGCAGGTCGTGGCGCACGGCCGAGCCGACGTCGTCGAAGACGCCCTCGGCCAGCTCGCGGTAGCCCTGCTCCTGCCGCACGAACTTGCCGCGGTCTCGCGAGAGCAAGAGCCGCGCGACGCGTGACTGGCCCGGGACGTACACGCCGTCGAGCGTGACGAGCCGACCGCCGGGCTTGAGCGCCGCGTGCGCCAGGCGAAAGAGCCGCCGCGCCTCGGCGTCGTCGAGGTGGTGCAGCACGCCCTGCGCCAACACGATGTCGAAGTCGTGGTGCACGACGAGCGACTGCTCGCTCACGCGCTGGCAGTAGAACTTTGCGCGATCGCCGTAGCGCGCGGTGGCGGTCGCGATGTACTCGGCGCTCGGGTCGAAGCCCGTGTACTCGACGCGCGGCAGGAACGAGAGCACGTCGGCCGTGCCGCAGCCGATGTCGAGCACGCGGTCGCCGTCCTTGGCCCGCACGTGCTCCCGCGCGAAGACGCTCCGGTCCTTTCC
>JAGQJA010000222.1:0-29329 GCA_020430845.1 Myxococcales bacterium | reverse complement strand
GGGTTGCTCGTAGGCCAGGGCGGCGTCGCGCGCAAGGCGTGCCGGGGCGGGGCGAATCGGGGGCTCGGATCAGTCGGTCTCGGTGCTAGCATCCGCGCCCGCCGACGGGCCCCCGTCGTCGCGCCGCAAGGACGCCGTGGCCAAGATCACAGTCGCCATCCCGGTCTACAACTCCGAAGCCACGCTGCGCGAGCTCGTCACGGGCCTGCTCGAGGTGCTGCGCGAGGCGGGCCACCAGCCCGAGATCGTCTGCGTCGACGATCGGAGCCGCGACAAGTCGTGGGCGGTGCTCTCGGAGCTCAAGGCCGAGCACCCCGAGCTCAAGATCGCGCGCCTGGTCAAGAACTCGGGGCAGCACAACGCGATCCTCTGCGCGCTCACGCTCTCGAGCGGCGACGTGGTCGTCACGATGGACGACGACCTGCAGCACCCGCCGAGCGAGGTGCCCAAGCTCGTCGACGCCGTGCTCGACGGGACCGACCTCGTCATCGGCGCGTACGACACCAAGAAGCACAGCTCGGGTCGCAACGTGGGGGGCGGGCTCGTCGACGGCGTGCTGCGCCGGATCTTCAAGCTCGACGCGGCCGTGGCGCTCACGAGCTTTCGCGCGATGTCCCGCGCGCTCGTCGATCGCGTCAAGGCCACGTACACGGCGTACCCGTACATCACCGCGCTGCTCCTCTCTCACGCGAGCAACGTGTCGAACGTGCGCGTACGCCACGACGCGCGCCGCGAGGGCAAGTCCAACTACGACCTCGGCAAGTCGCTGCGCCTGGCGCTCAACCTGGTGCTCACCTACTCGTCGTACCCCGCCGTGTTCATCAGCACGGTGTGCGGCCTGGTGTTCCTGCTGCTCTTCTTGTCGTCGGCGTACATCCTGTACACGGCGCTCGTGCACGGCACGTCGGTGCAGGGCTGGACGAGCACCATCCTCGCCGTGACGTTGCTCAACGGGCTCGTGCTGCTCGGGCTGGCGCTGGTGTCCTTCTACATCTCGCGCATGTACCTGCACATCACGGGCCTCCGCAGCACCTTCTCCATCGAACGCGTGCATGAGTAGCGACACGGTCCTCGTGCTCGGCGCGAGCCGATACCAGCTCGAGGTCATCCAGAAGGCCAAGGAGCTCGGCTACCGCGTCGCCACCACCGACAACGTGCCCGACAACCCCGGTCACGCCCTCGCCGACGCGCGTTTCGACGTCGACACGACCGACGTCGCGCGCGTGGTGGCGCTCGCCCGCGACCTCGCCCCGGTGGGCGTGATCGCGGCGTGCACCGACGTGGCCGTGGTCACGGCCGCGCGTGTGTCCGAGGCGCTCGGGCTGCCCGGTCCGCCGCCCGCCGCCGCCGAGGTGCTCACGAGCAAGGTCGCGTTCCGTCGCTTCCTCGTCGAGACGTCGCGTCCCACGCCGCCGTTCGGCTCGATCGACGCCCGCACCTGGGACGGTCGCGAGCCCGCAGAGGTCGCCGGCGCCGCGGCGTGCGTCGTCAAGCCCGAGGGCTCGTCGGGCAGCAAGGGCGTCTTCATCGTGCGCGGGGAGACCGAGCTGGCCGCGCGTGCGCCCGCCTCGTTTGCGTTCTCGCCCGTACGCCGCGCCATCGTCGAGGCGTTCGTCGCGGGCCGCCAAGGCACGTGCGAGGGCGTGGTCCAGGGAGGGGAGATCACGCTCGCCGTCGTGACGGATCGCGAGACCGCCGCGCCGCCCTACGTCGCGACCGCGGGGCACCGCGTCCCGTGCCGCCTCTCGCCCGGCGAGCGGACGCGCGTCGTCGACGCGATCGCGGGCGTGCTCGACGCGCTCTCGGTGCGGACGTCGCCGTTCGACTGCGACTTCGTCCTGGGCGACGACGGCGAGGTCTACCTGCTCGAGCTGACGCCGCGGCTCGGGGGCAACTCGCTCACGGAGCTCGTGCGCGCGTCGACCGGCGTCGATCTGGCCGAGGTCGCGGTCACGTTGGCGTGCCGCGCCGGGTCGAGCCCCGTCGTCGCGGCCGCGGAGCGTCCGGCGGCGCAGCTCGTGCTCGGCGTGCCCACGGCGGGCGCGTTGACGTTCGACGAGCAGGAGCTCGCGCGGCTGCGGGGCGAGCCGTGGGTGCGCGCGCTCACCCTCGACGTCCCGCGGGGGCACCCGGTCGAGGCCTTCGTGAACGGACGCGAACGCGTAGGAGAGGCGTCGATCGTGGCCGAGGGCCGCGACGAGCTCGACCTCCGCGTCGAGGAGCTCCGTCGGCGGCTCGCGCTCGGGGTGACGCCTTGAGGGTCTGTGTCGCGTGCCGCGCCGAGCTCACGGGGCAGGGGTGGGACTGCTCGGCGTGCGGCCTCACGCCCCCGGTGCGCGACGGCGTCGTCGAGCTCTCGCCTCCGCTCGAAGACGCGCACGGCGGCTTCGGCGTCGAAGGCTTCGCCGAGCTCTACGCCGTCGAGTCCCGCCACTTCTGGTTCCGCGCGCGCAACGCGCTCATCGCCTGGGCCGTGGGCGCGTACTTTCCGCGCGCGCGGAGCATGCTCGAGGTCGGCTGCGGCACGGGCTTCGTCCTCGCGCACCTCGAGCGCACGTTCCCCGCGATGACGCTCCACGGCGGGGAGGCGTACCCCGAGGCGCTCGCGTTCGCCGCCACGCGCCTCCGCCGCGCGTCGCTCTACCAGCTCGACGTGCGCCGCCTGCCGTTCCGCGACGAGCTCGACGTGGTGGGCGCCTTCGACGTGCTCGAGCACGTGCCCGAGGACGAAGCGGCGCTCGCGGAGATCTGCGCCGCGCTGCGCCCGGGCGGCGGCCTCGTCGTCACGGTGCCGCAGCACCCGTGGCTGTGGTCCGACGCCGACGCGGCCGCGCACCACGTGCGCCGCTACACGCGCCGCGACCTCACGGCAAAGCTCGCGCGCGCAGGCTTCTCGGTGCGGAGGGCCACGTCGTTCGTCTCGGCGCTGCTCTTGCCCATGGTGGCGTCGCGCGTGCTGTCGCGTCGCGCCGGCGCGTCGGCCGAGGCCCGCGTCGCGCGCGAGTTCGCGCCGCCCAGGGCCGTGAACGCCGCGCTCGAGGCGGTGCTCGGCGTGGAGCGCGCCGCCGTCCGCGCCGGCCTCTCGTTGCCCGCGGGGGGCTCGCTGCTCGTCGTCGCAGAGAGGGCGTCGCGATGATCTCCCGCTCGCGCCCGAGCTTCACCTTCGCCGATCTGGCCGCGGGGCTCCGCGCCCGAGAGGACGGCGCGGCCAAGCGAGCGCTCGCCGCTTCGCTCGGCGCCTTCGTCGGCGTCGAGCACGTGACGCTCACCCCGTCGGGGAGGGCGGGGCTCTTCGCCCTGCTGCGCGCCGTCGACAGGCCACGCGTCGTTGTGCCTGCATATACATGCAATGCGGTCGTCGAGGCCGCGCGCCTCGCCGGGAAGACGGTCGAGTTCGTCGAGGTCGAGGCAGACGGCTTCAACGTCGACCCGGGCGCGCTCGCGCCGGCGCTCGGCGGCGACGCGGTCTTCGTCGCGACCCACCAGTTCGGGATCCCCTGCGACATCGAGCGCACCGTCGAGGTCTGCCGCGCGCGCGGCGCGATGGTCGTCGAGGACTGCGCCGCGTCGCTCGGCACGACCGTGGGCGGGCGGCAGACGGGCACCTTCGGAGACGCGGCGTTCTACAGCTTCGACATGTCGAAGCTCATCACCGTCCCGGCCAAGGGCGGCGCGGTCGTCGTGCGCGATCCCGCGCTCGCCGCCGAGGTGCGCGCGGTGCACGCGGCGAGCGTGTCGCCGATGCCCGCGGGCGTCCGGGCCCGCTTCTTCGCGATGGGCGCCACGCTCCGGGCCCTGCAAGAGCCGCACGCGTATCGCGCGTTCCACACCCTTCGCTTCGAGCGCGCGGGCACGTTCACGGCGGAGGCGCCGCTCGGCGAGGTGAGGCGCGGCCCGTTCTACCGCTACGACCTCAGCGACGCGCAGGCCGTCGTGGCCGCCCGGCAGCTCGCGCGCGTGACCGACATCATCTCCGAGCGACGCCGGCTGTACGCCGAGTACGGGCGCCGTCTCCGCGGGGCGCGTTCGTTCGTCACGCCGCCTCCCGACGAGCGGGGCGAGTGGGCGCCCATTCGTTTCCCCATCCGCGTCCGGGGCGACAAGCTCGCCTTCTACCGGGCGTGCGCGCGCCGAGGCGTCGACTTCGCGTTCAGCTTCACGTTCATCGAGGCGCCGCGCCGGTTCGCCATCGCCCACGGGCTCGCCGACGCCGTGCTCGACCTGCCCTTCTACCCCGGGCTGACCCGCCGCGAGGTCGACCACGTGGTCGACACGCTGATGGCGGTCGACGGGGCCTTCACGCGCGACGGCGCGCGTGCGAGCGTGACCCACGGAGAATCGGCATGCTGAAGAAGATCGCGCAGCGGCTCGCGTTCGGCCGCGCATCGTGGGACCCGGTCGCGTATTGGCGCACGCGTGCGGCCGACCCCGACACGATGAGCGTGATGTGGGCCAACCTCGCGTTCAACGAGCTCGTCGATCGCGACGAGTGGGACGTCATCGCGTCGAGCCTGCCCGAGCGCCGTGGCGCCGTGCTCGACCTCGGCTGCGGCACCGGCCGCATGAGTCAGCGGCTCGCCGCCGAATTCGATGCATATACAGGCGTCGACCTCGACACCATGGTGGCCGAGGCGGCCCGGCGTAACCCCGAGCTCGAGGGGCGCTACGTCGCGGCGACCGTCGACGACTACGACTACCCCGAGTCGGCGTTCGACTTCGTCCTCTCGCTCGGGTGCCTCGCCACGGCGTGCACGGTCGAGTCGCTCGAACGCGTCGCGCCGCGCATCGCCCGGTCGGTGCGCCCGGGCGGGCGCCTCACGCTCATCGAGCCCTTCCACCAGAGCAAGCTCCTCACGCGCGGATGCAAGACGACGCCCGAGCGCGTCACCGCCCTGTTCGAGCGGCACGGCCTCCGGTCGGAGCGCTCCGGCGGCATCTTGCTGTTCCCCGCGCGCATGGTGCTCTCGGAGAAGGTCTTCGAGCGCTTCCCGCGCGTGACGCGCCTCGTGTACGAGAGCGGCGAGCGCGTGGCGCGGCGGCTCCCCGGGCAGCTCGCCGACTACGCCGTGCTCGTGCTCTCGAAGCCCCTCGCCTGATCGGCGCTCACGGCGCCGCGTCGGCGGGCGCGCCGGCCTCTGTCGCGGGCGGCGCGCCGGCCTCCGCCTCGGGCGCGGGGGGCGGGTCGGGGGTCGGGTCGTCGGGCTTGCGCGGCGGCGCGTCCTCGACGGGAGGCAGGATGTCGAGCTCCTCGTCGAGCTCGGTGAAGAACTGGTTGCCGTCGGTGGGTAGGTACGTCTCGAGGATGCCCACGACGATCAGCCGCTTGCCCAGCGTGTCCTTGCGCCAGGCGTCGGTGAAGGGCTCGACCTTCTTGAAGATGAACAGTGTGTCGCCGTCGACGACGCTCGAGTTGTACGAGTAGAAGAGCGCCGGCCGGAGCACCTCGAGCTGCTTTGCGATGCGGACGAACTTCCAGACGAAGCTCGTGCCGACGAAGACGGTCGACACGCGAAGAGACGCGGGCGCGCTCGTCGCGGAGAGGACCTCGACGTTCACGCCCTCGGGCTTGTGCTCCCACACGTTGAGCAACCGGAAGAGGTCGTAGTCCTCTTCTTCGACGTCGGCGTCGTGGTTGACGTGGGTGGTGCAGTCGAACTGATCGTGGCCGATCTCGGGCAGGTCGGGGCGCGCCGCGTCGACCGCGGCCTGGAGCGTGCGGCAACCGGCCGAGAGGCGCCAGTGTCTGCCCGGCGACGCGAACACGTGGTCCGGCGAGCCGTCGGAGAGCAGCTCGCGCGCGTCGACGAACGCCACGTGGAGCTCGCGAAGCGTGCGGACGAACGTGCGGTAGAGGTTCTCGTCGGACAGGCCGAACGCGCCGCGTCGCTGCCACGAGCGCGGGATCGACTCGCGGAAGAACGACGTCTTCGCCGGGATGAGGACGGGGATGACCACGACGTTGCGGTCGCGCATGCCCGCCTGCACGCGCGCGATCTTCTTGGCGTAGGCCACGGTGGGGCCGGGCGGGTCGTCGCGGTTGACGTAGTTGAGGTCCTCGCGGCTCATGAGGAGGCCGCCCTCGAGGATCGTCGCCTGACCGGCGCGCACCTCGTGGAACAGCGCCTTGACGATGGTGTTGTCGGTCCGGACGGCGTAGCCGCGGAGCCCCCAGTGCTGCTCGAACCACGCCGTGAAGTCCTTCTGGAAGCCCTCGGCGCGCGCGGTCTGCCACGTGAGCTCGGGCCTCTTGGCGGCGGCCTCGACGCCGTTGAGCTTGGCGTCCTCGACGCGCGGCCAGACCATGTTCGCCGTGCCTGCCGCCGCGAAGGCGAGCATGCCGACCACGTACGCGAGCTTGGCCGCCGTCTTCGCCGCGCCCGTCGCCATCAGAACCGGAAGTAGATGAGCGGGACGAACTGCGTGTTGACGATCTGCAAGAGCGAGAGGACGAGCAGCACGGGCGACGCGGCGACGAAGGCCCAGCGGTAGCGGCCGTCCTCGCGCGGAGCCCCGAAGACGGCGCGCGCGATGACGAACGCGATGCCGAGCGTCATGAACGCGGCGCTCCGGTTGGGGACGAGCACGGCGGGCACCATCTTCGCCACGGCGGGCGGCGTGGCGAGCCCGGCCATGGCGTGGAGGAACGCGAACGCCTGCGTCGTGTCGGCGGCGCGGAAGAACACCCAGCCGATGACGACCAGCGCGAACGTGACCGGGACGGCGAGCCAGCGCGGCGCGCGCATGCGCCAGGACTTCGCGACGGCGGTGCGCTCGAGCACCGTGAGCGCGCCGTGGTAGAAGCCCCAGAGCAGGAAGGTCCAGTTGGCGCCGTGCCACAGGCCCGACAGCGCGAAGACGATCATGACGTTGACGCGCGTGCGACCCTCGCCGCGCCGGTTGCCGCCGAGCGGGATGTACAGGTAGTCGCGCAGCCAGCTCGAGAGCGACATGTGCCAGCGCGTCCAGAACTCGGTGATGCTCGCGGAGATGTACGGGTCGTTGAAGTTCTCTTTGAACCTGAAGCCCGCGATGCGGCCGAGGCCGAGCGCCATGTCGGAGTAGCCCGAGAAGTCGTAGTAGATCTGCAGCGCGTACGCGAAGGCGCCGAGCCACGCGATCCCCGCGGTGAGCTCGGCCGGGCCGTGCGAGAACGCCGCGTCGGCCGTGATGGCGGCGGCGTCGGCCACGAGGATCTTCTTCGATAGCCCCCACGCGAAGCGCGAGAGCCCGAAGACCACGTCGTCGAGCTTCTCGCCGCGCGCCTTGAGCTGGCCCTCGAGGTCCTTCCACCGGAAGATCGGGCCCGCGATCGAGTGTGGGAAGAGCATCAAGAAGAGCAGGTACTGCGGTACGGAGCGCGACGGCTTGGCGTCGCCGCGGTACACGTCGACGACGTACGTGATCTCCTCGAAGGTGAGGAACGAGATCCCGATCGGGAGCGCGACCTTCTCCCACGTGAGGGGCTTGGCCGCGCCGAGGTCCGTGAGGATGGTGCTGAGCTCGCCGACGAAGAAGTTCGAGTACTTGAAGTACGCGAGCACCGAGAGGTGCATCGTGACGGCCACGCCGACGATCCACTTGCCCGCGCGCGTCCCGCGGCGCGCCTCGATCGAGAGCGCGAGGTAGTAGTCGATGATGCCCAGCGCGAGCACGACGGGCAGGAAACGCGGCGCCCCCCACGCGTAGAACACGAGGCTCAGCCCGAGCAGCGTGTAGTTGCGCGCTCGCCGCGGCGACGCCCAGTAGAGGACGACGTACAGCGGCAGGAAGAGCGTGACGAAGAGGAGGGAGCTGAACGCCATCGTTCGAAGCGGCGCGGCGACCCACGCGCGAGCGGGTACCTAACGCGACTCCTCGGCCCTGTGAAGTGAAGCCTCGCGCCCCGCGGCCGACGTGGAGGTCCGCTGATCTGGCTGTCGCGCCGGCCGGCCTCGCTGTGGCTCCCGCGCCACAGCTGCCAGCTTGCGAGCCGCCGAAGATGGCACTAGTGTCCGGCGCCGCGCTGGAACGGTCTTTGCACCGTGATTCCGCGGATTTCTCGGGGAGAGCCAGATGTTCGACGTCAAGGTCATGCGGTGGATCGACAACCAGGTGGGCAACCTGGCGTGCACCGCCTTTGCCACCGCCAAGCGCATCGGGGCGCCGTTCCGCAAGGACACGACCGACTACCGCAAGATCGTCGTGACCAAGTTCTTCGGCATGGGCGCGATCATCGTCGCCACGCCCGCGCTGCGTGCCCTGCGCGAGGCGTACCCCAACGCCGAGATCCACTTCGTGTCGTTCTCGTCCAACCGGGAGATCCTCGAGATCCTCGGGCTGACCGACAAGAACTGGTTCGTCGACAACTCGTCGCCGGCGGCGTTCGCCAAGTCGACGCTCGCGCTCGCGCGAGACCTCCGCGCCGAGAAGTTCGACTTGATGATCGATCTCGAGTTCTTCGCCAAGTTCCCGCTCGTGCTCGCGGGCCTGGCCGGAGTGCCCAAGAAGGCGGGCTTCTACCTGACGCAGGAGCCTTGGCGTCGCACGTTGCTCGACGTGCCCGGCTCGTACAACCACTACTTCCACACGAAGGACATCTTCGTCTCGCTCGTGTACCTGCTCACCACGGGCGACCTCTTCTACCTCGACTTCGACGAGTTCCGCAGCCGCTACACCTATCCGCAGGTGCAGCCCGAGCCCGCCGCCCGCGCGCACGTCGACGCCCTGCTGCGTGAGCGCGGCGTGGGCGACACGCGCACGTTCGTCATCAACGCCAACACCTCGGCCGACCTCGCGCCCGAGGTCCGCAAGTGGCCCACCGAGCGCTACGCCGAGGTCGCGCGTCGCCTGCTCGACGAGAACCCGGGCGCGTCGGTGGTGTTCATCGGCGCCAAGTCGGAGCGTGCCTACGTCGAGCGCGTGACCCAAGCGGTGGGCGACGCGCGCGCCGTCAACCTCGCGGGCGACCTCACGCTGCGCCAGCTGCTCGCGCTGTTCGAGCGTACCGAGCTCTTCGTGTCGAACGACAGCGGCCCGATGCACCTCGCCTGTCTCGTCGACACGCCGACGGTGGGGCTCTTCTTCGCCGACACCCCGACCATCTACGGTCCGCTCGGCTCGCGCACCGCCACGGTGTCGCCGCGCCTCTACTCGATCCCGCTCTTCACCGTGTACAACGGCAAGGACGTCGTCGCCGGCCGTCCGGTCGACACGATCGACAACACGGCGGCGCGCACCGTCACCGTCGATCGCGTGCTCGAGCAGTGCCGCACGCTCCTCACGGGCACCGCGTCGATGATGCCGGCGGCCGCGCCGATCCACTGATGGGCGACGTCGTCCGACAGGCGATCGCAGGAGCGCTCCGCGACGGCGCGCGCCTCCGCTACGCCACGCTCGCGACCTGCGGCGACGAGATCGCCAAGGCGGCGCGCCTTGTCGTCGAGGCGCTCGGCCGCGGCAACAAGGTGCTCGTCTTCGGCAACGGGGGCAGCGCGGCCGACGCGCAGCACATCGCCGCCGAGCTGGTCGGGCGCTTCGTCGCCGAGCGCGCGCCGCTCCCGGGCATCGCGCTCACGGTCGACACGTCGGCGCTCACGGCGATCGCCAACGACTACGGCTTCGAGCAGGTCTTCGCCCGGCAGGTGGGCGGTCTCGGCCGCGAGGGCGACGTCGCGATCGGGATCACCACGAGCGGCGGCTCGCCCAACGTGCTCGCGGCGATCGCCGTCGCTCGCGAAAAGAAGATGAAAATCATAGGGTTGACGGGGGCCAAGGGGACGTCCCTCGCCGACCTCTGCGACGCGTGCGTCGTCGTCCCGTCCAAGGTGACCGCGCGCATCCAAGAGGTGCACATCACGGTGGGCCACCTGATCTGCGAGGCCGTCGACGCGCTGCTCGCGGCCCGCCGAGAGGACGCGCCGGACGCGCCGACGGCCGCGGACGTCGGCTCGGGCAAGGTCGTGTCGATCGACGAGCTGGTGGCGCTCCGCGCGCGGTACAAGAGCGAGGGGCGCACGGTGGCGTGGACGAACGGCGTGTTCGACGTGCTGCACGCGGGCCACCTCGCGTCGCTGCGCGCGGCACGCGAGCACGGCGACGTCCTCGTCGTGGGCATCAACACCGACGAGACCGTCCGCGCGGCCAAGGGACCGAGCCGCCCCGTCTTCCCCGCCGCCGAGCGCGCCGAGATGCTCGCGGCGCTCGAGGTGGTCGACCACGTGGTGATCTTCGCCGAGGCCACGCCGAGCGAGGTCCTCGCGCGCGTGAAGCCCGACGTGCACTGCAAGGGCGCAGACTACGCGCCGCCCCACGGGGCTCCCATGCCCGAGGCCGACGTCGTGCGCGCCTACGGCGGGACAATCGCGTTCTTACCCCTCGTGCCGCAACGTTCGACGTCGGCCGCCATCGCGCGTATGAGCAGCGATGACGGTTGATCCACGGCCCCCGTCGCGGGGCCTCTTCCTCGATCGCGACGGCACGCTCATCCGCGACACGGGGTACCCGAGCGATCCCGAGGCCGTGACGCTGCTCCCCGGCGTCGCGCGGGCGCTGCTCTCTGCGCGCGCCCGTGGCTACGCGCTCGTGATCGTGAGCAACCAGTCGGGCGTGGGCCGCGGCATGATCGCGCCCGACGCGGCCGAGGCGGTGCAGGCGCGGGTCGAAGAGCTCTTCGCGCGCGAGGGCGTGACGTTCGACGGCGTTCGGTTCTGTTTCCACCACCCCGACGACGGCTGCGCGTGCCGCAAGCCCGAGCCGGGCATGCTCGTCGACGCGGCAGAGGCCCTCGGGCTCGACCTCTCGGCTTCGGTCATGGTCGGCGACAAGCCCTCCGACGTGCAGGCGGGCGTCCGCGCGGGCGCCAAGGCGGTGCGCTTCGGCGGCGCGCCCGACCCGCGCGCCACGGCCACGATCACGACGTGGGACGAGCTCGCCGCGTGGCTCTCTGCCAATAGCTGACGCGCGCGCCGGAAACGGCTAGTAAGGGGGCGAAATGAAGGCTGAGGTTGCCAGCGCCCTCCGCGAAATCGAGCGGTTTCGTGGCAAGCGCGTCGTCGTCGTCGGGGATCTGATGCTCGACGAGTTCGTCCAGGGGGACGTCCGGCGCATCTCTCCCGAGGCGCCCGTGCCCATCCTCGAGGTCAAGGAGCGCGGCGCCATGCCGGGCGGCGCGGCCAACGCGGCGGCGAACGTGGCCACGCTGGGGGGTGTCGTCAGCGTGGTGGGGTGCGTGGGAGAAGACGCGGCGGGGGAGACCATTCGCCGCCTCGTCGGCGCGTCGGGCGTCGACGTGAGCGGGCTCGTGACCGACCCGTCGCGCCCCACGACGGTCAAGACGCGCATCGTCGCACGCAACCAGCAGGTCGTGCGCATCGACCACGAGACGCGCGGGCCGTTCGGCGCCGACGTCCGCGCCGCGCTCGCAGACGCCGCCCGTCGTGCGGTCGCGGCGGCCGACGCGTGCGTGGTGTCTGACTACGGCAAAGGCGTCGTCACGCCCGAGCTGGTCGCTGTCGTCGTCGAGGCCGCCGCGGGCAAGCCGGTGGTGATCGACCCCAAGCGCCCCGACTTCGGCGCGTACGCAGGGGCCACGGTGATCACGCCCAACCTCGGCGAGCTCGAAGTGGCGGCGGGGCGCGCGTGCGGCACGGTCGAGGAGATCATCGCCGCCGCAGAGGCCATGCTCCCGCTGCTCGGCGGCGGCGCGGTGCTCGTCACGCGCGGCCCCGGCGGCATGTCACTCGTCGCGCCGGGCGAGGCCGCGGTCCACGTGCCGGCGCGTGCGCGCGCCGTCTTCGACGTGACGGGCGCGGGAGATACGGTGGTCAGCACGCTCGTGCTCGCGCTCGCCGCGGGCATGCCGATGCCGACCGCCGTCGAGGTGGCGAGCGCCGCGGCGGCGATCGCCGTGAGCAAGCCGGGGACAGCGACCGTGACGCTCGAGGAGCTGCGCGCCGAGCTGCAAGGAGGACACGAACCATGACGACGACGACCCCTGGGGGCGACGGCCGGGCGACCCAGCCCGAGCGCGCTCCGGCGACGTGCGGCGCGTGCGGCGGAGGCACGCGTGAGGACGTGGCCCGTCCGGCGTCCACGTACTCACCGCGCGGCGACTATGCCGTCGCGACGTGCGAGACGTGCGGCTCGGGTCGCACCGTGCCCGTGCCCGAGCCCGAAGAGCTGAACGCCTTCTACGCCACCGAGTACACCTACGACGCGCACCTGCTCATCTCCGCCGAGAAGCGGTGGCGCGCGCGACACATCCTCGACGCGGCGCTGCCGCCGGGCGCGAAGCGCGTGCTCGACGTCGGGTGCATGTACGGATACCTGCTCGAAGAGGCCAAGGCGCGCGGCGTGACCGACGCCGTCGGCGTCGAGCTGTCGTCGGGGCCTGCCAAGGCGGCATCGGCCGCGGGCCTCGACGTCTTCTGCGGGACGATCGAGGACTACGCCAAAAAGGACCCGGGCGTGTTCGATCTCGTGGTCGCGCAGCACGTGCTCGAGCACGTGCCCGAGCCGCTCGCGTTCTTGCGCGAGGCGCGCGCGCTCCTGCCCACGGGCGGCACCCTGTGCATCGCGGTGCCCAACTACGACGCGCGAGCGCGGCGCGTGTTCAAAGAGGCCTGGGGCTGGTACCAGGTGCCGGTGCACCTGCATCACTTCGGCGCGCGTGGGCTCGAGGGGCTCATCGAACAAGCCGGCTTCCGCGTCGAGCGCAGCGAGCGGCGCGGCGGCGACTCGCTCTTCGTGCTCATGACGCTCCTGCAGAGCGTGGGCAACATGCCCAGCTCGGCCAACGCGAAGGCGCCGTCTGCCGTCTCGCGCGCGCTCGTGCGGACGGCGAGCGCGCTCCTCCGTCCTTACTACTTCGTCGGCGACGACGAGTTGCTCGTCGTGGCCTCGGCCCGCTAGCGGGCGCCTCCGGACCTTCGCAATGTCGGACGTGGAACGAGAGGGCGACGCGGGCGCCACACCGAGCGCCGCACCGGCCGCGCGCGCGGGCAAGGGCGCTCTGCTCGCGTCGCTCCCGCCGTGGCGTCAGGCGCTGCCGGCGGCGCTCGTCGGCGCGCTCGTCGTCGTCGCGCTCGCCTGGGTGGTGCCGGGGCGCCCACGCAACCCGCTCGCCGAGACGTCGGTGTGGGCGGCGCTCGTCGTCGTCGCGTTCGCGGGGTGGGGCTCGCTCGTGCGCTTCTTCGTCGCCCCTGCGTCTCCGGTCGATCTCGGCCTGCGCACGGCTTGGGGGGCAGGCCTCGTGTGCGC
Source organism: Myxococcales bacterium (assembly GCA_020430845.1). GTDB lineage: Bacteria > Myxococcota_A > Polyangia > Polyangiales > Polyangiaceae > Labilithrix. The sequence goes on along the minus strand of JAGQJA010000222.1, from coordinate 16,093 downwards.
GCTCGGCGGGGCGTTCATGGTTCCGGCGCTCATGGTGCGAACGACGGCGCTCGTCCTCGTGGAGCTCGGCGTCGTGCTCGCGCTCGTGGCGCTGGCGCGAGAGCACACGGCGGTCGCGCAGCGGTTTCGGTTCGCCGCGCGCTTCTCGCGCCGGGAGCCGGCGCTCTTGGTGGTGTGCCTCGTGGTCGCGGGCGTCGTGCTCGTCCACTGTCTGGGCGCCGTGGCCGACTGGCACACCAACCCGTACGACGACGACATCGCCTACTTGGCGTTCGCCAAGAAGCTGAGCGACACCGGCACCCTGATCGAGCCCTTCAGCTTCCGGCGCCTCTCGGCGTACGGCGGGCAGACGCTCTTTCTCGAGATCGTCGGCGTGCGGGCTGTGCCGAGTCAGGCGCACACCTTCGACCGTGCCGTCTGCGTCGTGATCATCGCGCTCTTGGTGCTGGGCCACCGGGCGCGGCGGCGCCGCACGAGCGTGCTGTTCGTCGTCTCGACCCTGCTCATGCTCGTGACGATGACGAGCATCGCGATCAACACCGCGAGCTACTTCTCGGGCGTCGCGTTCTTCCTCGCGCTCTTCCGCACGCTCGCCTGGGCCGACGAGGCAGACCGCGGGCCGTCGCGCGCCCCGTGGAAGGTCGCGCTCCCGCTCGCGCTCGTCTCGGTGGCCGCCTGCACCTTGCGCCAGAACTACCTGCCGGTCCCGGCGCTCGCGCTCGGCGCGTCGTACGTCATGCGCTTTCGTAAGACGCGCGGCACGCTGCGCGAGCGCGTGACCGAGCCGCTCGTGGCGGCCGCCATGTCGCTGGCGCTGCTCGTGCCGTGGTTCATCGTCTCGTGGCAGTCGAGCCGCACGTTCCTCTACCCGGTGATGGCGGGCACCTTCCACAAGCCCCTGGCGCTCAACGCGAGCGGTTGGAATCTCTTCCGCGAGGTCGCCTTCCAGGCCGACGTCGCCGTGACCGGTCTGCCGCTCGTCACGCTGGGGCTGTTCTTGTTGGCGGCGGCGTTCGTGGTCGAGCCCGAGGCACGGCGTCCGCTCGGCTCCCTCTGCGTCGGGGCGGTCGGCGGCTTCGTCGCGCTCGTGCACGGGCTCACGCAGAGCGACGCGCAGAACATCGGTCGATACGCCTTCGCGTTCGTCATCGCGTTCGCCATCGCGGTGGCGCTCACGGCGGGTACGGCGCGCACGTCCGCGCGCCCGGGGCGGCTGCACGTCGCGGCCGGCATCGTGCTCTTCGCGACGTTCGCGCAGCTCGTCGTCTCGCGCGACAAGGCGTGGAAGGAGTACCTCCTGCGCTTCCAGAACATCGAGTCGCTCGCGTACGCGATGCCGCGCGTCAAAGAGACCGAGCCGCCCGAGCTGCGCATGTACTCGGAGCGGCTCCAGGGGGCCGTCCCCGCGGGCGAGCGGCTCGCCGTTCTCGTCGACGAGCCGCACTACCTCGACTTCAAGCGCAACCCGATCTGGAACCTCGACATGCCCGGCTACGCGAGCCTGCCGCCGGGCATGCCCTCGTTCCAGGGCAGCGAGGCGCTCGAGCGGTACTTCGCGACCATCGGCGTACGCTGGCTCATGGTGGTGATGCCCGATCACTCGCGCTACCACTACCGGCGCCCCTACTTCCTCGAGCTGTTCGTGAACGAGCAGGAGATCTGGCGCGCGTACGCTCCGTATCTCGTCGATTTTATTGATAATATCGCCGAGATTCGCGGGCGCCATCGCGAGGTCGCCCGCGAGCGGGGCGTCGTCGTGATCGATCTCGCCGAGCCCGCGGCGCCTGCGGCCGCGCCGGCCCCGGGGGCGCCATGAGCGCGCGTCACGTCGCCGTCGTCGCGCTCGCTCTCTCGGCCGCCGCGTGCGGGCGGAGCGGCGCCGACCCGTACGCCGAAGAGGTGAAGCAGCGCGAGGCCCTCGCCAAGCGCCTCATGAACGAGGCCGACGCCGGACGCGCGCTGCTCGTCACCTCCACGTCCGAGGTCCAGTTCGGTGAAGGGTTCGGCAAGCTCTCGTTCGAGCTCGACCCCGACCAGCACCCGAGCTTCACCAACCACGCCTTCCGGTGGATGGGACAGAACGCGCACGTGCGGCTCAAGAGCCACGGCGCCGTCCCGATGAAGATCCGCATCGACGGCTGGGTGCACCTCAAGGTCATCGGCACGCAGCCGGTGATCCAGCTCTTCGTCGACGGCGTGTACATCGCGCAGACGGATCCCGTCGGCGGCGGCGGTCACTTTCGCATCGACGCCCGCGTGCCCGAGTGGGCGATCCGTCGCCCGTGGGTCGACCTGGTCATCCACACGAACGCGGTGGGCTTCCACTGGGGCGACCCGCCCGAGCTCAACGTGATCAACATCTACCGCTTCGAGTGGGGCGAGGCGAACTGAAGCAGGCTGCGCCGCACGGCGAGCACGACGGTCGTCCCCTCGACCGGGAACATCTCGAAGTCCTCGCGTTCGCCGGTGCCGTCCACGAAGGCGATCCACTCGGGATCGTCCTTGAGGTGGATGTCCCCGCGCATGCGCCAGTTGATCACCACGACGTTCGTCCACGTGGCGTGCACGAAGTGCCAGAAGCCCACCGTCTTGCGCGACTGCGGGACCCACACCCAGTCGTGGAACGCGTACACGCCGCGCGAGTAGTCCGGCTCGAAGATGACCACGCTGGGCATCCACGACGGCCGCGGCGGCACCGGGCCCCACGGCGGCGCGAACAGGCCCATGTCGCGGAGCGCGAGGACCGTCGCGCGGTTCTCCTGGTGCGCCTCGGCCTGCGGCGCCGGTCCGCGCGCGTCGAGCAGTGACGGGAGGTAGCCACGGCGCGCGGTGGGGATCGCGGCGAGGACCACGACCCCGGCGGCCAGGGCGGCGACGCGGAGCCGTCGCGCGAGGTGTGAGGCGCGCGCGTCGTCGAGGCCCGGTGCTCGCGCGGTCGCGCCGGCGAGCGCGGCGAGCGTCAAGAAGGTAAGCGGCAGGATGTAGTGCTGACGCGGGTACACGAGCAGCGCGGCGGCCGCCGTGGCCGCGACGACGGCCCCGTAGAGCGCCAGCCATCGGGCGATCGGCGTGGGCCTCCGCGCGCGCCACCGCGCCGCGATGCCGACGAACGCGCCGAGGAGCGTAGCCCAGAGGAGCGTCCGACTCACGCTCGCCACGACGGGCGGCTGGTAGGACAGGGGCGCCAGCAGCTCCTCGAACGCGCGCGTGGCCGTCACGATGTTGCGCTGGATGTGCCACGCGAACGCGCTGGGGTTCTCGCGCGCGGCGTCGCGGATCGTCGTCGCCGTGGGGAACGCCTCTCGCGCGAGCGGGAGCCAGCTCGTCCACGGGTCCACCGCGAGCCCGCGCTCTTCGACGACGTTGAGCGCGTAGTGTTGGCCGAACGCGAAGAACTGGCGTCCGTGGGCGAAGGGGTTTCCCGCCTTGCCGAACGCCAGGCGCAGCGCGACGGGCGGAACGACCGTGATCGCGATCGCGGCGAGCCCACCTCGACGCGCGCGGCGGGCGCGGCTCCTCCAGAGGCTCGCTGCGGAGACGGTGACGACGACGAGGGCGTAGGCGGCCGCGGGGAGGGCGAGCTCGGCCCGCGCGAACGCCGCAGCCGACACGACGCCGGAGCCGATCGCGAGCGAGATCCGAGTGTCGCGCGGATACGTGGCGGCGATCGCGCCCACGGCGAGAAGGAGCGTGGCGAACTTGCTCACGAAGGGCCAGGTCATCGACGTCGACGACAGCGCCCACACGATCGCGACCGCGGCGGAGGCGACCGGCCCGGCGCCGGAGCGGCGCGCGAGGGCGAAGAGCGCGACGGGCAACGTGGCGGTGAGCACGAGCCAGCTCGAGAAGTAGAGCTCGAGGGGATCTCGCTCGACGATGCCCAGGAGCTTGTACCACTGGGGGTAGAGCGGGCTCGACTCGGCGAGCGGCAGAAAGTGCGTGTGGAGGTGCTTCGCCGCGTCGAGGTAGATGGTCTCGTCGTCGAAGTAGAGGTCGAACGTCCCGCGGAGGCCCAACGTGATCTTGAGCGCGAAGCCGACGACGAGGGCCAGGGCGACGGCGGCGGCACCGCGCTCGCGCGCGACACGACGCGCCCACGCGCTCACGACGACGCTCCAGCCGCACGATGTCCTCGCGCGCGCACGCGGCTACTCCCGGCCGCCCGCCGAGCGCTCCATGACGTCGCGTCGCAGCCACACGCGGACGCCTCCGAAGGCCTCGGCGAACACGTAACGCTCACGCATCCACGCGTAGAGCTCGGGGCAGTGCTCGGCGAAGTCCTTCTCGGCGTCCTTGGGGTGAGTGAACGGCGCGCCGTCGTGGAGCGTGAACGCCGCCGGGGGGGCCGCCTCGACGCTGCGGAGCACGAGCCGCTCGGCTTCGGCGCGGTAGGCGAGGAGCCACGCGCGGAGCTCCGGTGACGGGCGCGCGCCAGGGCCGCCCTCGAGCGCGGCGTCGACGTTGAGCTCGAAGCTGTAGATGACGGGCGACGCGCTCTTTCGGCGCGCCAAGAAGAGGAGGTACGGGTCGAAGCCGTAGGTCTGGATGCGCTCTTCGGGGCGTGTGCGCGCCGCGAGGTACGCCGCCGCGGCGCGGAGGTCGGACGTCGAGAAGTCGCCCCACGGAAAGTGCGCGAAGTACGCCTCGCTCGCGCGCATCTCGGCGGTGGCGCCGACCGTGGCCCAGCCTCCGCGGACGCCGGGCGATTTGACGGAGTCTTCGCTGCACTTCATGCCGAGCGCGACCGCGCCGACGAGCGCTGCGGCCGTCAGCGGGGCGCGCAGCCGTGCGCCGCGCGCGCTCGCGAGCCGGCCGGCGAGCGCCGCGACGATCGTGAGCTGCAGGACCGCCGTGCCCAGCGTGAGCATGTGCAGGTGATAGGGGAAGGCCTTGCCCTGGCCGGCGAAGACCAAGAAGCCGCCGACGGGCAGCACGGCCGCGAGGAGCGCGCGCCGCGGAAGTGACAGCGCAAAGAACGTCGCGGCGAACGCGGCCGTCGAGGCCATCGCCCAGTCGAGCCGTGGCGCGTTGTTGTAGGCGCGGTACGCCCCGAGCAGCGTCTCGTTCCAGATCGTGTGGTGCAGGCGCGGCACCTTGGCGAGCAGCTCGAGCCCGCGGCCGATGTCCTCGTAGGCCAGCGCGAAGGCGAGCATCGCGGCGCCCGACGCGAGGGCGCCCACGACCGCCGCGCCGAGCGCCTGGCGGAGGGGCAGCGCCACGTTCTTGCGGTCGAGGGCGAGGACGCCGAGCTGGAGCACCGCGAACACCGCGCACGGGGGCTTGCCGAACCACGTGAGCGACGTGACCAGGCCCGCGAGCGTGAACGCGGCCAGCGCGCGGCGCCGAACGGCCGTCGTGTGGCCGATCGACTGCAGGCCGAGGGAGGTGAGCACGAGCACCGAGTAGAGCGCCTCGCGCTGCGCGGTGTGCCACCAGTCGTAGCGCGTGTATTGCGAGCCGAGCATGGTGAGGCCGGCCGCGGCGAACGCGGCCACCGTGAGCCGTCTCGCGCGCCCGACGCCGAGGTCGAGATCGACCCAGCGCGGAATGACGGCGCCGGCGAGGAGGTAGGCGCCGACGAGCAGCCACGTGTCGATCGAGCGGAACGTGTGCTCGTCCTCGCCTCCGAGCACCTGCATCACCACGTGCCACGCGTGGGGCAACGGCCCGTTGATCTCGTGGATGTCGCGGTACGCGCGCTCGCCGTGGCGCAGCGCCCAACCCACGTACTGGAAGATGCCCTGATCGCGCCCGAAGATGGCGAAGGACTGCGAGTAGAGGGCCCACGCTGTGGGCACGACGCCGATGAGCGCGATGAGCGAGGGCAGGAGCCAGGGCGCGCGATCGGCGAGCGCGCCCGACCACGCACGCCATCGCTCGGGTGCGTCGCTCACCGCCTCGGGCGCCTGCGCGTCGGGCTCGGAGAGACGGGCGCGCTCGCGTTGGCTCGTCACGGCGCGCGTCCTCGCAAGAGCGCCTCGACGCGCGCGCTCTTGTGCTGCGTGGCGACGTCGAGCGCCGTGACCTCACGAAAGCGGCGCCCAGTCTCGGCGCCCCCTGCCACGAGCGCCGCGGCGCGCTCGATCGCGTCGGTCCGGGCGGCCTCGTGGAGCGGCGGCCACTGGTCGTCGCGGCTCATGGTCGCGCCCGCGGCGACGAGCGCCTCGGCGGCGAGGTCTCTGCCGTAGCGGAGGGCGACGTCGAGCGCGGTCTCTCCTCCCGGCGTCGTCATCTCGAGCAGCTCACGCCTGGTCGCCAGCGCTCGTACGACCGCGCTCGCCCCCGCCGCGCTCGCCGCGTGCAGCGTTGTGAAGCCCCGAGCGTCGGTCATCGAGGCGTCGGCGCCGCGCGCGAGGAGCAGCGCGACGATCTCGGCCGCGCGCAGCGGCTCGGCCGTGCTCGCCACGTGCAGCGCCGTCTGCCCGAAGCTGTCTCGGGCGTTGGGCTCGGCGCCCGCGTCGAGCAACGTGCGCACCGACTCCACCGACCCGACGGCGGCCGCGTCTTGCAGCGCGGTGCGCCGCCTCGGGCCCGCGGTCACCGCGAGCTCGGTCGCGCGATCGGCGGGTGAGGGGAGGAGCACGGCGAGCGCGGCGTGGTGGCTGCCCCGCGCCGCCAGGTGGAGGACCGACGCCCCGTCTCCGTCGCGCGCGTCGCGCGGCGCGCCCCGAGCGAGCAAGAGCGACACGATCTCGGCGTCGCCGACCGCGGCCGCCTCGAGGAGCGGCGCCCGGCCCGCGCTCCGCGTCACGTCGCCGCCGCGCGCGATCGCGATCTCGACGCCCCCGCGCCCTTCACGGATCGCGGCGGTCACGTCGGGCGGTCCGCCGCACGCGAGGGGCGCGAGCATCGAAGCGATCGCGGTGGCGATCGCCGCGCCGGGCGCCTTCGCCGCGCGCCGCACGAGCGACGCGATCATGCTCGGTGCCCGCGCGCCGCGGCGGGCCGCGGCCTCGAGGGCGATCGCGGCCAACAGAACGGCGGCGAAGAGCCAGAGCCCGCGACGGCGCGCGTGCGTGGGGCCCGTGTCCACGCCGCCGGGGATGGGCGGCGCGAGCGGCGCGAGCGGCGGGTGGAACCGCGGGTCGATGCGTCGCCGCGTGTCGGCTGCGGCGTGCGCGAGCGATCGCAGCGCGCCGCCCATGTCGCCGACGTCGAGGTAACGCCCCGCCATCTCGTGCGCCGTCGCGCGCAAGAGCGCGTCATCCACGGCTTCGCAGCGGTCGACGGCGATCCCCCACCAACCCAGGGTGAGCGCGCAGCGCTCGCCGGCCGGGCCACGCGAGGCGGCCGGGTCGGGCGCGGGCGGCGTCGGTGCGAGCCTCACGTCGAGAGGCAGACCCCACGCGTCGAGCGTGGCCAGCATGTTCTCGGCGACCACGCGCTCGTTCGCGGGCACCATGCTCGCGGGGTCGGCGATCGCGCGTCGGGCGCCCTCGGGCGGCAGGGGCATCTCGCGCGGCCCGGCGGCACCGGTGTAGGTCACCTCGAAGACGACCTGCTTGGGCGCGGCGTTCCACGTCGCGCGGATCGATGGCTCCCACTGCGGGAACGGCGTCTCGAACACCCGGATGGGGCGCAGGCGCAGCGCGGGGTTGCCCTCGAGGTGGAGACGGAACCGATAGTCCTCGAACGTCGGGAGCGCTTGCTCGTACGACTGGGGCAGCACGATCCACCGCACGTGGTGCTCCTCGAGCCACGTCGACGCGCGACCCGACGCGATGAGCGCCGCGGTCTTGGGATCGGAGAGCCCGCCGAGGTCGAGGATGGGCCGCCGCGCGACCCAGCCGACGCCCCCGATGTCGAAGCTCGCGACGGCGCCCTCGGGCAACGCGTCGACGAATGCGCCCGCGCCGAGCTCGGTGTTGTGGATGTGCGCGACCGCGAGCGCGTTGGCGTCCTTGAGCTGCGTCGCCACGGGCGCTCCGACGACGGCCCACGGCGCGAGACCCACCGCCGCGCACCAGGCGAGCCCGAAACGTTCGCCGCGCCCGGCGACCCGCGCGAGCGCGCGCAGGACGAAGACGGTCCCGAGGGGGAGCCCCAGCGCGAAGAGCGTCGGCGTGAGCGGCTGGTAACGACCGCCGTGCCCGGGGGTCGGCAAGAGCAGCGCGTAGAAGGCCGCGTGCGCGAGCGCCCACAGCACGAGCAGCTTCGGCGCGTCTTGCGCGGACGCGCGCCCGCGCAGGCTCCATCCGTCGCCGCGCGCGAGCCGCAGCGCGCCGAACGTCGCGAGCGCCATGAGGCCCAACGTCGCCGCCGTGCTCGCGTCGACCGTGTACGTCCCGAGCCGCGCGACCCACGCGTCGACGAAGTCGAGCACACGGTCGAGCCGCGACAGCCCGCCCGACATCGAGAACCAGAGCCACCGGCGTCCGGAGAGCGTGCTCGGGAGCGCGTGGCCCGTCTTGACGACGTTCGACCCCACGTACACGGCCACGCACGCGACCCACGGCAGCGCGAGCCGCGGGACCGTCTTGCGCCGCCCTCGGAGCACGGCGTGCGCGACGAGCAGCGCGCCGAGCGCGATGGCCTCGGGACGCAAGAGCGCCGCGGCGCCGGCGGCGACGCCACCCGCGAGCGCCCGTCGCGGCGACGCTTCGTCGGTGGAGACCGACCACACGGCCGCGAGCGAAAGCGCGACGAACGGCATCGCCTCCATGCCCGAGCACGTGAGCCAGAGCAGGTTGGGCGACAGCACCGCGAGCAGCGTGGCCGCGAAGGCCGTCACTGACCACGCCCCGGGCGCGGCGTCGCGTGGGCGCGCGCCCCGCACGATGGAGTAGAGCAGCTGGCCCGACGCGAGGGTCGCCGCCCCGTTGAGCGCCAGCGCCCACCGCGTGGGCTCGATCGCCCCGAGCTTCAGACCCAGCGCCAGGAGCGCCGCCCACAGGTAGCTCGTCGCGGCGGCCCCGTGCTGGCCGGGCGCGTAGCCCAGCGTGCCGGTCCGCGCGAGCACGCGCGCCACGTCCAGGTGGATCCACGCGTCGTCGAGCGGCAGACCGGGTCCGGGAGAAAACCAAGCAATGACCGACACTTGCGTCGCCGCGAGCGCGACCCGCGAGAGGAGTCCCGCGCGCGCGCGAATCACGGAAGGGAGGTCAGAGCGCATGGAAGAGGGCCGCCCCCGGGGTGCGATGACCCCGATAGCCGGACGAGGCGCGCGGCAATCTACCAGACCGGCGGCCCGGGTGCGCGCGTCGCGGGACTACTTGTTCTTCCGGTTCAGGCGCTGCTTGGCGATGTTGGCCACGGCGCCGCTCACGTCCTTGGAGCGCGCGATCGACTTGAGATCGTTCTCGCGCAGGTGCGGGATCCACTGCGACGCGAAGGCGAACGGGGTCCGCGGGTTCGCCACGAGGTTGAGCTTCACCTGGTAGTGCCGCGTCCAGTCGCGGTTGAGCGCGATCGCGCGGAGCACGTCCTCGTGGATGTTGCGCAGCGTGGTGATGCGCGCGACCTCGCTCTCGGAGGTGCCCGGCGACTTGATCGCCGTGACGGCGACGAGCGGGTTCGCGTCGCGGACGCCGAGGAGGCGCAGGGCCTTCGCGTCGAAGCGCAGGCGCTCGCCCTCTTCGTCCTCCATCGCGGCGATCTGCAGGAGGCGGATCTTGGCGGGCGCTCGCAGCTCGGCCCAGATCGCGTGCAGCGGTCGCATGTCCGCGACGACCTCTTCGATTCCGGTCTCTTCGTTGACCTGGTGCGTGTCGGCGCCCTCGGCGAGCGACACCTCCTTGGCGATCTCTTTGGCGTCGTCGAACTGCGTGTCGTCGAACGTCGGCTCCTCGGACGGCTCGGCGATGAGCTCGCCCCGGATGGCCGCGGCCGCCTGCTCGTAGGCGGGGATCTTGAGCTCGAGGCCGTGGCGCACCGCGAGCTCGAGGACGCGGTCCGCCGTGGACATGCGCGTCCGCTTGTTGAGATAGAGGTTCTCGATGATCTCGGGGTGCTTGAGCAGGCGCTCTTCGTTCGTGGCGATGAGCTCGCACACGGCCTCCGAGGCGACCTTCGCCATCGCCGCGACGGTGTGGGCCGCGATCGACGCGTGTTGGAGGATGCGCTCCGCGATCGCGGTGTCCTTGCCGTAGCGAGGCGCGATGACGTCGAGGACGCCCGCGGGGAGGGGCCCGCCGAGCGCGCCGTTCAGGAGCGGGGCGGGGATGCTCTCGAGCGTGGCCTGCGCGGTCGAGGCGATGGCGGCGTCAGCTCCCTCCGCGAGGAGCACCAGCACCGTGAGCGCGTCACCCGGACGGAGACCTGGCGCCAGGCCCTTGGCCGCCATCTGCCGGAGCGGCGCGGGCCCCGCAGGGTCCACGATCTTCTGCGCGGGGACCGGGAGGGTGGTGAGGTCGACGGCGGGTTCCACGAGGTCACTCTAGCCCGTGTCGGGCGCGCCCGTAACCGGGACGCGGGGGCGGCGGTCGATCGGGTGGCGCGCGCCACGACGCGGATTTACCTTAGGCGTCTTCGGTGTTTTCATCGGCGCCGTGCCCCCTGGCCGCGCCGCGGTCTGGCCGCCGACCGCAAAGCACACAAAAGGAGCGACTCGATGGGTGTGATGGACTTCGTGAAGCAGGGTGTGCGCGAGATGATGCTGGCCCGGCCAGACAACCTCAAGCACCTGATCGTCTACAAGCACCCCGATCAGAACATCCCCTTCTGGTCGCAGCTCACCGTCGACAGCGACGAGTGCGCGGTGTTCTTCAAGGACGGCCGCGTCGTCGGCGTGCTCCCGCCCGGCCGCCACACGCTCTCCACCCAGAACATCCCGTTCCTGAACAACCTCATCAACAAGTTCACGGGCGGCGACGTGTTCATCAGCGAGATCTTCTTCGTGAAGACCTCGCCCGTCCGCTCGGTGCCCTTCGGCGGCCCCATCGGCGACATGATCGACCCGCTGACGGGTGAGCAGGTCACGCCGCGCATCTTCGGCGAGTTCGCGCTCGTCGTGACCGATCCGGTGCGCTTCATCGTGGGCTACACCGGCCAGGCCGCGCAGGGCGACAACGACGCCGTCCTGCACTGGATCAAGGGCCTGTTCATGAACGGGGTCAAGACGACCCTGGGCGAGCTCTGCGAGGTCGAGAACAAGAGCGTCCTGCAGGCCGTCAGCCTGACGTCCAAGCTCGCGCAGGCCTTCGTCACCAACGCGCCCGACCTCAACGACATCGGCGTCCGCATCCTCCAGATGGGGACGTTCAACCTCAACTTCTCCGACGACGACCGGCAGCGGCTCGTGGCGGCCAACGCCGAGATCGCCAAGGCGCAGCGCGAGGTCCGCATCAAGAAGATCGGGGTCGAGGGCGCGCAGCACGAGGCGGCCGCGCGGCAGTTCGAGCTCGACCAGAAGTTCGGGCAAGACCAGAAGTACGTCGGTCTCGCGGGCAGCTACCAGGGTTACGCCGCCGGTCAGGCGATGATCGGCGCCGGGCAGGGCATGGCCGCGCACGGCGTCGACGGCGGCGTCGCAGGCGCGGGCGTGCAGATGGGCATCGGCCTCAACATGGCCAACCAGATGGCGGGGGGTATGCAGCCCCAGCCGCAGGTGCCCGTCCAGCAGGCGCCGGCGCCGTTCACCCCGGGCGGCATGGTCACGTGCGGCGCGTGCAAGACCAACCAGCCCGGCGGGAAGTTCTGCGCCGAGTGCGGCACGCCCCTCGCGCAGGCCAAGAAGTTCTGCACGGGCTGCGGCACCGAGCTCATGCCGGCCGCCAAGTTCTGCGCGAACTGCGGCACGTCGGCGAGCGCCGTCGCGGCCCCGACCTCCGGCGGCCCACAGACGGGCTGAGCCCGCGGCGCACCATCAATTGGGTGGGGAGACCCGGGGAGAGCGCGCTAGACTCTCCTCGTGGTCCGACACGCGTCCGTGCTGCTGCTCACGTTCGGCCTCGCCCATGACGGCGGGTGCGGCGCAGACACGCCTCCGAGCGGGCGCAACGCCCCGTGCACGCGTCAGCGCGACTGCGTGACGGGGCTCGTGTGCGGCGATGGCGTATGCGTCGACCCAGACGCCGCGGTCACCGAAGGTGGGGCGCCGCCGAGCCTCGACGCGGGCGCGGACGGCGGGGGCACGGACGGTGGCGGCGGCTGATCGGAGCGACACGCTCCGCGACGGCAAGCAGTGCCCAGACTGCTCGGCGCGATTCGGCATCGACGCCAAGTTCTGCCCGTTCGACGGCTCGGCGCTGCGCGCGATCACGTTTCGTGCGGGGGTGGACCCGCTCGTGGGCGTGGTCGTCGACGGACGCTACGAGGTCGTCGCCCACATCGGCGCAGGCGGGATGGGGACCGTCTACAAGGTCCGTCATGTGAGCATCGACCGGCTCTTCGCGCTCAAGTCGCTCCGGCCCGAGCACGCCGACGATCGCGAGCTCATCGAGCGCTTCGAGCGTGAGGCGCGCGCCGCGGCCCGCGCGCGGCACCCGAACATCGTCGAGATCATGGACTTCGGGCGGCTGCCCACGGGCGCGCCCTACTACGTGATGGAGCTGCTCCACGGCGTCGACCTCCACGCCCACCAGAAGGATCACAAGAGACTGAGCGCGAGCGACGTCGTGTCGATCGCCAAGGCCGTCGGCGACGCGCTGGCCGCCGCGCACGGGGCGGGCGTCGTGCACCGCGACCTCAAGCCCGAGAACATCTTCCTCGTGAAGCAGAACGAGGACGGCGAGGAGATCTGCAAGATCCTCGACTTCGGGCTCGCCAAGTTCTACGCGCCGGTCAACCCCGAGGGCGAGAAGACCAAGCGCCTCACGCGCGAAGGCGCCGTGTTCGGCACGCCGGCGTACATGTCGCCCGAGCAGGTCAAGGGGCAGGGCAACGTCGACCACCGCGCCGACCTCTGGGCGCTCGGTTGCATGGCCTACGAGTGCCTCATCGGGCGCCCCGTGTGGAACATGGACCAAGGCGTTGCCATGACGTTCGCCGCGATCGCGGCGGGGCCGATCCCCTTGCCCTCGGCCGTGCGGCCCGACTTGCCGCCCGCGTTCGACGAGTGGTTCAAGAAGTGCCTCGAGCGCGATCCCAACCGCCGCTACCAGACGGCCAAGGAGCTCTCGACCGCGTTCGTCGAGGCGTGGGGCCAGCGACCCAACTCCAAAGACAGCATGCCGGGGCCGACGGCGCCGCACTCGAGCCCCGGCCCGACGCAGAGCCCGTTCCCCGAAGAGGAGCTGAGCGTCGACGTCATCGAGTCGATCCGCCCGCCCGGCCCGCCGCCCTCGCACCCGCAGCCAGGTATGGCGACGGCGCCTCACGCCCACGGCTCGCAGTCCACGCCGTTCGCCGCCCCGCGCGACGGCAGCTTCGCGAGCGACGGCTCCGTGGCCCTGCACCTGGTCAACCGCGCGTCCACCGACACGGCCGCCACGACGGACCGCGCGGTGCCGTCGGAGCGCCCCAAGGCGTCGCCGGTGCGCATCGCGCTGAGCGCGCTCTTCCTGGTCGCCTCGGCGACCACCGCCGTCTTCGTGTGGGTGCGGTTCTTGAGCCCGCAGGTCTTCACGCCGCTCGTTCAGTCGAGCGCGACCGCGCCCGCGGCAGACTCTTCGGGCAGCGCGCCGCTCGGCAGCCCGCCCGCCCCCGAGGAGCCGCGCTGGGCACCGTCCATCGCCGAGGGCCAGCGCCTGTTCACCGCCGGTGACGTGGCCGGGGCGCACCGCAAGTTCAAAGACGCCATCGAGGCCGGCGGCGTGCTCATCGGCAAGTCGCTCACCGAGCAGACCAAGATCGCCGCCATGGGCAGCGGTCCGTGCAAGACCGTCGCCGTGTCGCGACCCCGCCTCGCCCTGACCGGCGCCGCGGGGCGGCCCACGATCGCGGCGACCGCCAAGGGCGCCATCGTGGCCTGGACCGACGATCACGAGCGCGCCGGCAAGGATCACGCGTACTCGGTCATGATCGACCAGACCGGCAAGCCGACGACGCCGCTGCGCGATCTCACGCCCGAGGGCGCCGACATCTCGCGCCCGTCGCTCGTGGCGCACGGCGCCGACCGCACGGTGCTCCTCTATTGGGACGCCAAGGGGCGCGAGGCCGGCGTGCGTGTTCGCGCCATCGACGCCGAGGGGCGCATCGCCGGCGGAAGCGTGCTCGTGGGCGCCGCGCGCCCCGGTCAGTTCTTCCCGGCGATCGAGCGCGCGCCGCAGGGCTTCTTCGTCGTCTGGCAAGACGACCGCACCAAGGACGGGGCGCACGATCTCTTCTTCCGTCGTCTCTCGTCCGACCTCGACACGGTCGGACCCGAGACGCGCCTCACCGACTACGTCGCGGCCAAGCCCAAGCAGTCGCCGCCCAAGGTGCGCGTGCCCAGCGTGGCGGTCGCGGCCAACACGCTGATCATCGCGTACAGGGTCGAGCGCGAAAAAGAGCGCCTCATCTACCGCATGCGCGTGCCGCTCGACTCCCCCGAGCTCAAGAAGGGCCTCGACGAGATCAAGGACGCCAAGAAGGACCGCGAGATCGGCGACGTGAAGCTCGTCAACGAGGACAAGTCTCCCGGCGACGCGCCGTCGATCGCGTGCGGCGCCGAGGGTTGCTTCATCGCGTGGCACGGCGAGCACAGCGGGTCCCACGTCGCCCTCATCGATCCGCTCCAGGGCAAGGTCATCTGGCGCAAGCGCTTCGCCGAGCGTGGCGGTCACCCCGTGCTCACCGCGAACGAGGGCCAGGTCGCCGCCGCCTACTACGAGCAGGGGCGCGTCCGCATCGCCTTCCTCTCACGCGACGGCGTCAGCGCGCCGAGCATCCTCGCCAAGATCACGGGGGATCACCCGCGGCCCTGGCTCGCGTCCGGCCTCCAGAAGGGCGAGTGGTGGGTCGCCTGGGAGGACACCGAGTCGGCGGGGACGACGCCGCACGAGCCGTACGTCGCGCGCGTGCTCTGCAGATGAGCGAGGCGGTCCGCGAGCCAGCCGGCGTCCGCGGCTTCGCGGAGGCCTTCGGCGTCACCCTCTCGGTCACGGCGGCCGTCACGGTCGCCAGCGCGCTCCTGCCCGATCGATACATCGCGACCGCGGTCGCGTTCGTCTTCCTCG
Organism: Myxococcales bacterium; assembly: GCA_020430845.1. Lineage (GTDB taxonomy): Bacteria > Myxococcota_A > Polyangia > Polyangiales > Polyangiaceae > Labilithrix. The sequence goes on along the minus strand of JAGQJA010000222.1, from coordinate 1,058 downwards.
CGGCGACGTGGGCCACGGTCTGGCGCCGCGACGACGCGCACGTCGAGGCGTGCGGTCTGGCGCTCGGCGGCGTGGTCCTTCCGGGCAAGCTCGACGGGCGCCGCATCGCGCGCGCCGTGGGCAGATCGCTGCTCTGGGCGGCCATCTTCGCCGCGATCACGTTCGTGCCCTTCTTCTTCGGGTGGCGGCACTACTGGCGGCCGCACGGCGCGTTCGGGCTCCGCATCTTTCCCCTCGACCTCGCCAACGAGGCCTTCGGGCAGCTCGTCATCATCGCGCTCCCCGAGGAGGCCTTCTACCGCGGCTACCTGCAGTCCCGCCTCGACGCCGTTTTTCCGAAGAAGATCAACGTGCTCGGCGCCAGGGTGGGCGTCTCGCTCCTCGTCACGAGCGCGCTCTTCGCGGCGGGACACTTTGCCACGATCCGCGAGCCCTCGCGCCTCGCCGTGTTCTTCCCGTCGCTGCTCTTCGGCTGGCTGCGCGCGCGCACCGGGGGCATCGGCGCGGGCGTCACCTATCACGCCTCGTGCAACGTCTTCTCCGAGCTACTCGGCAAGGGCTTCCGGGTGTACTGAGGCGGCGTGGCGCGCGCGGCTCTCTTCGACATGGATCGCACGCTGGTCCGCAAGGAGACCGCGAGCCTCTACGTGCGTTACCAGCGCGACGTGGGCGAGGCGAGCGCGCGGGACATGGCGCGCGTGCTCTTCTGGGTCGCGCAGTACACGCTCGGCGTGATCGACGCGCAGAGCGTGGCGGCCAAGGCGCTGACGTCGCTGAGGGGCACACCCGAGCTCGTGATGGCGACGCGGTGTGACGACTGGTTTCGCGCGTACGTCGAGGCGCACGTGTGCGATCTGGGGCGTCGCGCGGTCGAAGACCACAGGCGCGCCGGTGACGTGCTCGCCATCGTGACGGGCGCCTCTCCGTACGCGGCCCGTCCGCTCGCGCGCCGGCTCGGCATCCCGCACGTGGTGGCGAGCGAGCTCGAGGTCGACGACGCGGGCCTGTTCACGGGCAAGTTCTCTCCGCCGCTCTGCTACGGCGAGGGCAAGATCGTG
>JAGQJA010000221.1 GCA_020430845.1 Myxococcales bacterium | reverse complement strand
GCCCCGGCGTCCATGATGATCGCGCGCGAGATCGACGGATCGTTCGCGTCGGCGCCGTGCGGCTTGGACACCTCTTCTGCCGGCGCGGAGGGCAGGGGCGGGCTCAGGTCGAAGATCTTGCTGTCGAGCGGTCTCGTCTGCGGAGGCGGCTCGGAGCGCTTGAGCGGCGGGGGGCTCGGGTCGGTGCCCCCGTGCTCGCGCACCACCGCGCGCAACTCGGACTCGTCCGACGGATCGAGCGGCGCGAGGAGCAGCTTGTAGCGACCGCTGTCGTCTCGGCCCACGGGCTCGGCGGCGAGCGTCACGCAGTGCGCGCCCTGGAGGCGGAGCTGGAGCTGGTGCAGCCCGTTGGAGCGCGGGCGCGCCGTGAGCGTCACGGCGGCGATCTCACGACGCAGCGCGGAGCGCACGAGGCGAGCGATCGACTCGCCGTTGTGGAACTCCGCTACGAGCATCGTCATCGTGCCAGACCGCACGGCTCATCGTATCGACGCACCGCCCCCCCGCCAAGTCGGCTATCGCCGGGCCGGCGCGCGAACCGCCGTGTCGCCGCGCACAACGTGTGCCGCGGTCAGAGACCGATGTAGCCGCCCAAGCCCGCCGTGATGCCGAAGTGGAACACGGCCAGATCGTCCGAGCGCGACTGGGTCACCGGCCCGTTCACCGTCTCGACCTTGCGCGTGCCCGTCAGCGGGATGTTCACGAGCGGACCCACGTTGAAGAAGAAGTGCTCGATAGGAATGAACGCGAACTGCGGGTCGAGGTCGAGCGACACGATCGTGTCGGTGTTGGAGCTCGTCCGGCGCACGTTGTTCTGGTTGTCGATGATCTCGGACCGCGTGCTCACCGAGTAGACGCCGAAGCCACCGCGCGGCCAGAAGATGATGCGATCCGTGAGCGGGAGCATGTAGCCGGCGCGCGGCGCGAAGCCGAAGATGGTGCTCTTGGGGCTGTCGACGGACGTGTTGGTCGTCGTCGCGCCGTTCTTCGTCTCGGTGTTCGTCGAGCCGCCGAGCCCGAAGGCGAACGCCACCGCGCCACCCACGGTGAGCCCCATGCCGAACTTGAAGTCGAACGCGGCGCGCGGGATGTTGTGGACCGTCGCGTTCTGGCCGGGCACGCCCCAAAGCAGCGAGAGCGCCGAGCCCGAGGTCGCCCGCGTCGTCGTCGTGTTGTTCTGCGTCTCGGTCTGCGACTCGCGCGTGTAGCTGAAGAGCGGAACGAGGCGGTCGGCGCTCAGGATGATCGCGGGTCCGTCGCCCATGGCCTGCGCGTGCCTCTCCGGCCGCCATCGCGCTCGTCAAGAACACACCCGCCACCACGCATCGTCGAAGAAGGCTCATCCGCCGAAGATACCGAAGCGACCTGCCCGCGGCCAAGGCCGTGCAGCGTTCGCACATGGACCCTTTGTCCATCGCGGGGCATCAGGGCGGATGTGCTCGCGTGTCCGCTCGTGTGCGCGTCGGGGTCGCGATCTGTGGGCGCTTTCGCACCTTGTCGTGTGCTCGCGCTCCAGGGGGTGGGGCTTTGCGCGCCCATGGGCTCGCACGCGATGTGCATGGACCCGATCGTCGCTCGAATCAGCTTCGAAAATGACGCGTAGCTCCATGACATTTTTGGGACTTCGGCCCTTGCTACGTAGAATGGAAGCTGCACGTTCTTCGTCAGTCCACTTGCTCTGGAAAGTTGCACCATGGGGAAAGCAGTCGATTCCCGTCGCCGCCGGCACCGCGGCACCTCTCACATCCGCCTACCGCTGATCGCCGCGGGCACCTTGCTCGGCATCGCCCTCTGGGGCCCCAAGAACATGGCCGCGCCCGCTCCCGTCTCCCCCGACGGTCCGAGCGGCGGGGTCGCGCCGGACCTCCCGGGGCTGGCGGGCACCCCGAGCACCCCTGGCGAGCAAGAAGAGCCCGACGATCCGGGCGATCTGCTCGGGCGAGGCCACCGCACGTGGAAGCTCGTGCAGGGACGGCACTGGCAGATCGCCAACGGCACCGCCGAGGACCCTCAGGTCACCGACGCGCGCGAGGGCACGCGAGGCACGTGCCCCGCGGGCATGGTCGCCGTGGCCGGCAAGATGCGCCTGCACTCGATGATGGACGAGCTCCAGATGCAGGCGTGCACCAAGTGGATCGACCGCAAGTGGCCGGAGCGCTGCGGTGAGTTCGATCGCGACAAGTGGCTCAAGCTCGCCAAGGACCTGCCGACGCAGTCGATGGACTTCTGCATCGACCGCTTCGAGTACCCGAACCGCAAGGGCGACTACCCCGTCATCATGGTCAGCTGGTACGAGGCGCGCGACATGTGCAAGGCCTCGGGCAAGCGCCTGTGCACCGAGGACGAGTGGACGTTCGCATGCGAAGGCGAAGAGACCACGCCGTACCCGAACGGCTACGTGCGCGATCCCAACGGTTGCGTCGCCGACCAGCCGTGGAAGAAGTTCCACGGAGGCGCGCTCATCCCGCGCAACACCAACGCCGCCCGCGAGGAGCTCGATCGCCTCTGGCAGGGGCAACCCAGCGGATCGCGCGACGCGTGCCGCAGCTCGTTCGGTGTGTACGACCTCACCGGCAACGTCGACGAGTGGACCCACTCGTCGGTGGGCGGCGAGCGCAAGAGCGTGCTCAAGGGGGGCTACTGGGGCCCCGTGCGCACGCGCTGCCGACCGGCGACGCGTGCGCACGACGAGACCCACACCTTCTACCAGCAGGGCTTCCGCTGCTGCTCCGACAAGCCCGCCGCGCGTTGACGCGGCGGATCGGTCAAGAGCCTGCGCGGCGCGCCAGCACGAGCGAGTAGCCCGCGGGCACGAGCGCGCTCGCCATGAACGCGCCGATCGCGATCCACACGCCCGGCCCGCCGCCCACGACGCCCGCGACGAGCCCGAGGAGCCCGCCGACGACCATCGAGTACCCGGCGAAGCGCTGCGTCTTCGCCCAGTTCTCGTCGGACGTGAGCGTCCACGGCGTCCGCACGCCCACGATCGGGTTCCTGCGGAAGCGCGGGAGCATGAGCCCCAGCGCCACCCACATGAGCCCCATGAGGGCGATGACCGGCGTCGTGATGTTCGCGCCCGGCGTGAGCGCGTACCAGAGCAGGAGCGCGTGCACCGCGCCCAAGAAGAGCGTGGTGAGCGCGCACACGTCGGCCACGGCCTGCTCGCTCAGCCTCTTCTTGTCGCCCTGCGGGAGCACGTGCCCGACGCCCCGCATGAAGGCGAGCAGCACGAGCCCGAAGGCCGGCATGAAGAACGCGCCGGCAGCCCGAGGCATCCAGCCGTTGGGCACGCCGTGCGCGTCGAAGTGGGTCGCCATCCGCTCCGGCAGCTGCGCGTAGACCGCCGCGCTGCCCGCCGCCGTCGCCAGCAACGTCGCGAGCGAGACCCCATCACCTCGATAAAAACGCATGACGCACTTCTCCTCTCTGATGCGCGCACGTGCGCGCCCTTGCCGGCGACGCGCCGGCGAGCTTGTGCCGCCCTCACCCCCGCGGCGGCGTCAGCGACGCGCTTTGGACGGCGAGAGCTCGGCGGTGGGTGAGGACACCAGCTCGAGCAGCTCCGCGGCGACGTCTTCGATGACGTTCGACTGGAGCGTGTAGACGACCGACGTGCCGCGCCGCTCGGCGCGGACGAGCCCCGCCCCTCGCAAGATGCGAAAGTGGTGCGAGAGCGTCGGCTTGGTCAGATCGAAGGCCTCCGCGATTTCCCCCGCGGTGCGCGAGCCCGAGCGAAGGAGCTTCAAGATGGCCCTTCGTGTCGGATCTGCGAGCGCCGCGAAGGGGCCGTGGCGACCTTCAGGGGCGGGATGCATGTGTGTCCTCGACGGAGAACTATTTAGACATCCATCGAATCAGTCGCAAGCTGCGCCGGTCCGATTTCGGGCACGGCGCGACCGATTTCGCGCCGTGCGCGTCCGCGCGCGCGTCAGACCGCCTTGCCCATCGCGTGGTAGCCCTTGTCGACGTACACGACGCTGCCGGTGATGCCCGCGCCGAGGGGGCTCGCGAGGAACGCGGCCGTCGCGCCGACCTCACGCGCGTCGAGCGCCTCGGGCAGCGGCGAGTTGACCTTGCAGTACTCGATCATCTCGCCGATGAACCCGATGGCCGACGCGGCGCGCGACGCGAGCGGACCGGCAGAGATGCAGTTGACGCGGTGGCCCCAGCGGCGCCCCGCCTCGAACGCCAGCACGCGCGTGTCGCTCTCGAGGGCCGCCTTGGCCGAGCTCATGCCGCCGCCGTAGCCGGGGATGACGCGCTCGCTCGCCATGTAGCTGAGCGACAAGAACGACGCGCCCGGCCGCGCGATGGGGCCGAAGCGCTGCACCATCGAGATCATCGAGTAAGCGCTGACGCCGATCGCGCCCAGGTAGCCGCGTCGGCTCGTCTCGAGCAGCACGTTCTTGACCTCGGGGCCGTTGGCGAGGCTGTGCACGACGACGTCGACGCAGCCCTCTCCGAAGTCCTTCGTCATCTGGTCGACGACGCCCTGGATGCTGAAGTCGCCGTGGTCCCGGTAGCGCTTGCTCTCGCGCACCTCGGCGGGCGCGTCCTCGAGCGTGTCGTACTCGGCGTCCAGCGCGTAGACGCGCTCGAAGTCGAGCTTGCTCCCGTCGCTCATCGTGAGCGACTCGTCGAGCTTTCCGCGGCGGAGCAGCGTCGTGAAGATGCCGAGCGCCGGAGGCCACGTGCCCACACACACGCTCGCACCCGCCTCCGCGAGCGCCTTGCCGATCGCGAAGCCGAATCCCCCGTCGTCGGCGACACCGGCCACGAGCGCGCGTTTCCCCTTCAGATCGATCGGCAGCATGGCGCGCATCCTTCTCAATGTGCGCGCGGGCGACAAGGCAAAAAGCGCGACGCGAGATCGCAGCTGCGTGGGTGCAGGGCACATGCATCCCCAAAGCGAGCGCCCGCTGGAGTAGAGTGCGCCCCATGAAGAAGGCTCTTTGCACGACTTCGCGCGTGACGATGGCGCTGGCGCTCAGCCTCGTCGCGCTGCTGTTCCCACGCGCCGCGCATGCCGAGTGGCCCAGCCTCGACAGCGCCGTGCGCCTCTCGCGGACACGCGCGCTCGCCGCCCTCGAGGCCGAGGCAGAGGTGGCGCAAGCCAACGGCGCGCTCACGGGCGCCAAGGTGAGCGTCTTCGGCAACCCGTACCTCGAGATGCAGTTCGACCGCGGCACCCTCAACCCGCAGCTCCAGGCCCTCGGGTTCTTGTACTTTCCCGTCGAGCTGCTCGGTCAGCGCGGCGCCCGCGTCGACGAGGCCGAGAAGTACGTCAACTGGCGCAAGCTCGGGCTGGTCGACGCGCGCGCGTACGTCACCGGCGAGACGGTCTCGACGTGGGGAGAGGTCGTCATCGCGCGCAGCCGCATGGACCTCGCGACCGACGGCGAGGCCGCCGCGCGCAAGGAGGCCGAGTTCTTCGGCGAGCGCCTCAAGGCCGGCGACACGACGCAGTACGAGGCGAGCCTCGCCGAGGCCGAGGTCGCGCGGTGGGTGCAGGCGCGCGTCGAGGCGCAGCTCAAGATGGCGACCGCCATGAGCCGCCTCACGCAGCTCACCGCCAAGGTCGACATCGGCGCGCCGCCCAAGGAGATCTCCGCGAGCGGTCCGCCTCGCCTCAAGGGCTCGTGGGACGACGCGTACCTGACGCAGGCGCTCGAGCGCTCGCCGCTGCTCGCCAAGATCCGCGGCCAGCGTGACTTCTACTCGGCGTCGATCGATCGCTACAAGGCCGAGCGTCTGCCGCAGTTCACCTTCGAGCTCATCGGCGGCCGCGGCGCCGATCGGGGCGAGGGGCGCTACGGCGCGGGCTTCGTGCTCGGCTTCCCGTTCACGCGCCGCTACCAGGGCGAGATCGCCAAGGCCGAGGCCGCGCGCGATCACGCGGCGTCGCACTACGAGCTCTACAAGCGCGTGCTCGACACGCGCATGCGCACCTCGCGCAGCACGCTCCTCGAGGTCGGCAAGGCGATCGACCAGCTCGAGAAGAGCGGCATCCCCGCGCTCACGCGCGCCGTCGACGCCGCGTTCGAGGCGTACAAGCTCGGCAAGACCGACATCTCGCGCGTGCTCCTCACGCGCCGGGACCTCGCCAACACGCGCAGCCGCAGGCTCGACTTGCTCGAGATCGCCTGGCGCGCGTATGGAGATCTGACGACCTTCTCGGGAGACCTTCCGTGACACGATCGGGACAGTCCGTGACACGCGTCCAACAGACCGCTTCGCGCCGCCTCCTCCGCCGCGGCGTCACCTCCGTCGCCACGCTCGCCGTGCTGGGCGGCTCGTCGTTCGCGTGCGACCGCTGCGCCAAGCTCGGGGGCACGTCGAGCGGCGGCTCGAGCGCGTCGGGCGGCGTCGCCGCGTCGAGCTCGGGCGGTACGTCGAGCGGCGGCTCGAGCGCGTCGGGCGGGCTGCCCAAGACGGTGGGCGGGCTCTCCGAAGAGGCGGCGGCCAACATCTCCGGGCCGCTCACGCCGGGCGGCAAGATCAACGCGACCATGCCGCTCAAGCTCGACTGCAAGGCCGAGTCGCCCACCATCAGCGACACGATCTTCGGCGTCGCGTGGGCCGACGGCGAGAAGGAGCTCGGCGCGACCGCGCACCGCTGGGGCGGCAACACCACGAGCCGCTACAACCCCAAGCTCGGCAACGCGTGGAGCACGGCGCGCGACTGGTTCTGGCAGAACGTCGAGATCGACTCGTGGGAGAAGTTCGTCGACAAGGCCGCCGCCAAGGGCGGCAAGGCGTCGATCACGATCCCCATCCTCGGCTGGGTTTCGAAGGACACGACAAGCGCGTCGTTCCCCGTGAGCGTCTTCGGTCCGCAAGACAAGACCGACCCGCAGCACAAGGACTACGGCAACGGCAAGAAGCCCGACGGCAAGACCGAGATCAAGCCCGGCGACCCGTCGCGCACGAGCGTCAAGTGGACGCCCGAGGACGCCGGCGCCTGGGTCGCGCAGATCAAGGCGGCCGACGCCAAGCGCGGCAAGAAGGTCGTGTACGAGTACATCCTCGACAACGAGCCGAACCTCTGGGACTCGACGCACCGCGACGTGCACCCCGAGCCGCTCACGTACGACGAGCTGCTCGAGAAGACGATCGCGTTCGGCACGGCGGTGCGCAAGGCCGACCCCGACGCCGTCATCGCAGGGCCGGCCGCGTGGGGGTGGCCCGCGTATCAGTTCAGCGCCAAGGACGCGAAGGCCGGGTTCTTCATGAAGCCCGACCGCCGCGCGCACGGCGACCAGCCGCTGCTCGCCTGGTACCTCAAGAGCCTCGCCGAGCACGAGAAGAAGACCGGCGTGCGCGTGCTCGACGTGCTCGACGTGCACTTCTACCCGCAGGGCGAAGGCATCCAGGGGCCCGACGACAAGGGCGGCGACGGCGCCGGAGAGACCGACCGCAAGACCAACGAGCGACGTTATCGCGCCACGCGCGCGCTGTGGGACCGCACCTACGTCGACGAGTCGTGGATCAAGGAGGCGCAGTACGTCATCCCGCGGATGAAGGACTTCATCGCCGAGAACTACCCGGGCCGTGGCCTGCAGATCGGCGAGTGGAACTTCGGCGCGGAGCAAGACGTGGCGGGCGCCGTGGCGCTGGCCGAGGCGCTCGGGCGCTTCGTCGTGCACGGCCTGCACAGCGCGTTCTACTGGACGTACCCCAAGAAGCCGATGCCCGCGTACTGGGCGTTCCAGGCGTGGCGCAACTACGACGGCAAGGGCGGGCACTTCCTCGAGCACCTCGTCCCGACCACGTCCCCCGGCGGTACGTCGCTCTACGCTTCGCGCGACGAGGCCGGCAAGAAGTTCGTCGCGATCGCGCTCAACTTCAGCGCCGATCGGCCCGAGAACGCCAAGATCAAGCTCGACGGCTGCGGCGAGGTCGGTGAGGTCAAGGCCTTCGTCTACACCGGCGGTGAGGCGGGGCTCGTCGCCGGCGAGGCCAAGGCCGAGGCAGGGCAGATCGTCGTCAAGCTCCCGCAGACGTCGATCACCGTCATCGAGTGGACCAAGAAGTAGCGGCGCGCGCGGCCGCTACGGTCACGCGGCCTTGGGGCTCGCCTCGCCCAGCGCGTCGAGCACGCGCCCCACGGCGGCCGCCGCTTCTTCGGCCACCCCGCGCGGCACCGCCTTGGTGTCCGCGAGCATGTCCTTGAGCTTGCTCGCGGTCGCGCGGAGCGCGGCGCGATCCTTGTCGAGCTTCTCTGCGTCGCTCACCGGAAAGAGGCGATCCTTGTACAGGCGCGACACCGTCGCGATCGGCGCACCGTCCTCGAGCACGCGCTTGCGCAGGTCGGTCATCGCCTCGTCGGGTACGTCGTGGTGCTCCTCGGCGCGCTCTTCGGCGCGTCGCAAGAAGTCGATCGACTGGTAGCTCGGCATCGGCATGTCGAGCGGGTCGCGGCGCAGCACGTCGGGAGCGCGCTTGTGCAAAAAGCTGTATGATGCAGTCAGTTTGTCGACCGTCTCGGGCCGCAGCTTGAGCTCGAGCCGCGTGTAGTCCTCGAACGCGTCGTAGCCCCACTTCTGGTGGTGACCGTTGCGTCGCGCGTCGGTGAGCGCCTGCGCGAGCTCGAGCCAGCTGGCCTTGAAGCGTCGCGTGCGGCGCAGGAGCTCGGCGCGCTCCGGGTCCTGATCGGCGTACTGCTCCTCGAGCGCGGCGAGCGCGGCGTCCACCTTGGTCTGTTGCATGGCTGGCGTGATAGCGGCCCGGCGCGAGACCGCAACCCACGAAGCGACGCGTTCCATGCCTTTTTTCCAGGCCTGTGGACAACATGTGGGGCGCCGGTGAACAAGCGGTGCGCCGCCGGGGGGAAGCGTGTGGGGGAGCGCCATCGGTCGCGTCGTGCGCCTGTCGGACACCCTGGCCGAGGCGCCGCGACGGAGGTCAGAGCAGGGGAGAGAGCACGCGGGCGCCAGCCTCCGCGGCTCGCCAGCGCAGCGGGAGCTTGTCGCGGCTGTGCGCGCGGATCTCCTTCGACAGCTTGGCGTCCTCGCGGAACTGCGCCGCGAGCGCGCGCGCCTCGTCGGCCGAGTACAAGACGACGGACACCTCGAAGTTGAGCCGAAAGCTCCGGTTGTCGAGGTTGGCGGTGCCGATGATCGCGAGCTCGTCGTCGACCACCATCGTCTTGGCGTGGATCATCGTCGGCGTGTACTCGAAGACCCGCACGCCCGCCGCGAGCACCGTGTCGTAGTACGAGCGCGCGGCCGCGGTGACCACCAGCGAGTCGCTGAGGCGCGGCAGCAGGATGCGCACGTCGACGCCGCGCATCGCCGCGGCGACCAGGGCGGTGAGCACGGCCTCGTCGGGGACGAAGTACGGGGTCGTGATCCACACGCGCTCGCGCGCGATCGCCAAGCACGAGAAGTAGAGCTTCTGGATCGGCTCCCAGCGCCGGTCGGGGCCGGACGAGACCACCTGCACGGGCAGGAGCCCCTCGCCCTTGGGCGGCGGGAAGTACTCCGGATCGCGCGCGACGTAGTCGGTGGCAAAGTGCCAGTCGTCGAAGAAGTTGAGCTGGAGCCAGCGCACGGCGTCGCCGACGATGCGCACGTGCGTGTCGCGCCACGGGCCCTCGCCGTTGCGGCGGTTGCGGCGGGGCTGCTTGGTGAGCGCGTCGGCGCGCTCCACGTAATCGTCGGCGATGTTGATGCCTCCGGTGAACCCCACACGGCCGTCGACGACGACGATCTTGCGGTGGTTGCGGAAGTCGATGCGGCGCCGCAGCCGCGCGAAGCGCATCGGGTTGAACCACGCGAACTTGACCCCCGCGTCACGCAGATCGCGGATGAACGCGCGCGTCAGCGACGCAGAGCCGATCGAGTCGACCAAGAGCCGCACGGTCACGCCGGCCTTGGCGCGCTCGATGAGCGCGTCGGCGATGCGTCTGCCGACGACGCCGGGCTCGAAGATGTAGTACTCGACGTGCACGTGGTGCTCCGCGGCGCCGATCGCCGCGACGATGGCGTCGTAGGTGCTCGCCGCGTCGTGGAACACGGTGACCTCGTCCGCGCGCGACGGCGGGGGCTCGCCCGCGGCCGTCACCATCTTCATGAGCGCGCGAGAGCCCTCGGGCAGCGCGTGCTCCGACGTGCCGTCTTGCATGAGCTTCACCGCGGCCTCGACGGCCGCCCGGGCGCGGGCGTGCTTGAGGCGCCGCCGCTTCATCCGGCGAGGCCCCAAGAAGAAGAAGATCACGAGCCCGACCCAGGGCAGGGCGACGAGCACGAGGATCCACGCGAGCGTCGCGACCGACGAGCGCTTCTCGAAGAGGATCCAGATCGCCAGGACGACGACGTAGGCGAGCTCTCCGACCGTGAGGAGCGTGACGAGCACAGGGGGCGGCGGGGAGTATACGCGGGACGCGCGGTGTGCGTGTCACGCGCGGAGGTGCGCCGCGATCGCCTCGGCGGCCCGCCCGGCGCCCGAGCCGTCGACCGCTTCGCGCAGCGCCGACTCCATGCGCGCGCGCTTGGGCGCGTCCCCGAGCAGCGCCACGAGCGCGTCGCGGATCGCCGTCGGCGTGACCGTCGCGCTCTCGCCGAGGTGGTCGAGAAGTCCGCGCGACGCGAACGCCGCGGCCACACCGCGCTGGTTGTCGGCGACCGTGATGGTGAGCCCGGGCACGCCGACCGTCGCGAGCTCGAGGCACGTGCTGCCTGCGGCCGTGACGGCCACGTCGGCCCAGCACATCAGCTCCCCCATGTTCCGCGCGCCCACGATCGCCTCGGCGCGCAGGCCCGGGGCGCGGAGGTTCGACACGCGCCTCGCGAGGTCGGGCGCGCGCGGGTTGGCCGCCCCGAGCACGACCTTCGCGTCGATCGAGGCCCCGAGCGAATCGAGCGCGTCGAGCGCCTTCTCCGTCTCGCGGGTCGGGTCGGCGCCGCCCATGGTCACGAGCACGCGCGCCGGCTGGTCGGCGCGTCGTGGGCGCTTCGCCCGATCAGCACGCGCACGCGCGAACTCGGGCCGGACGAGCGCGTACGCCGGTCCGAGGAGCGAGAGCGAGGCGTGGGGCGCGTCGTAGGTGAGCTCGTCGCCGTACAGGTTGCCGTTGAGGATCACGTCGCCGCCCACGGGCGCGTCGGCGAGGTCGTCGATGACGCAGACCGCGCGGCCCGGCTCGCGGAGGGCCGCGTGGAAGGTCGCGTCGAACACGTAGCCGTCGATCACGACGAGCGCGGCGCCGGCTGCGATCGCGCGGGTGGCCGCGAGGTCGTCGCGCGAGCCGGGCTCGGCCTCGACGGGCGCGAGGGCGCAGCCGAGGTCGGCCACCCACCCGCGGACGGCGTCGGACGGCGCGTGGCTCGCGAACGTGACCTCTGCCCCCCTCTCCCGGAGCGCCTCGACGAGCGTGGACGTGCGCGCGAGGTGGCCGAAGCCGATCCGGGGCGACGCGTCGACCCGCGCGAGGGCTCTCATTCCGAGAGGATACCAGGTCTCTCGTCTCCTTCGCGCCTCGCGGCGCGGCGAGCTGGAAGAGCCACGTAACGCTGTTATGTTGTCGCCCATGCACCTGCTCCCGATTCGCCCCGCGGCGCGACCGGGCTCGGCCTCTCGGCTCGGTCTGCTCGCCTTGCTCGCGGGCGCCCTCGCCGCATGCGCCGCCGACGTGACCCGCGACGAGACCGCGCCGGTCGACCCGCCGGCGTCTGCGACGACCGACGCGCCTGCAGATCGGCGTGAGCCCGCGCCGTCGCCCGCGCCTCCTCCGGCCGTGCCGGCGCCTCCCACGCCGCCGGCGCCCCTCGAACTGACGGTCCTCACCTACAACGTGGCGGGTCTCCCTCAGGGGGTGAGCGGGTCGAGCCCGGCGCAGAACACGGCCAAGATCAGCCCCAAGCTCAACGCGTACGAGCTCGTGGTCGTGCAGGAGGACTTCTCGTACCACGCCGAGCTCGTGAGCGCGGCGACGCACCCGCACCAGTCGACGCCCGGGCCCAAGGGCCTTTTGCCCACCGACCTCGGCGACGGCCTGAGCGCCCTCTCGACGCTGCCGTTCTCGGGCTACGCGCGCACCAAGTGGTCCAAGTGCAACGGCACCTTCGACCAGAAGAACGATTGTCTGACGAGCAAGGGCTTCGCGCGGATGACGCTCGACGTGGGCGGCGGCGCCGTGGTCGACGTGTACAACGCGCACTTCGACGCGGGCCGCGAGCCGGGGGACGTGAGCGCCCGCGACGCGCAGGTGAGCCAGCTCGTGGCGGCGATCGCCAGCCAGTCGGCGGGCCGGGCGGTCGTCGTGGCGGGCGACACCAACATGAAGGCCACCGACGAGCCGACGCTCCAGCGCCTGCTCACCGGGGCTGGTCTCACGTCGGCCTGTCGCGCGCTCTCGTGCCCCGACCCGAGCCGCATCGACCGCGTGCTCTACCGCTCGGCGGCCGACGTGAAGATCAAGGCGCGCCGCTACGCGGTGGAGTCGTTCACCGACGCGGCGGGAAAGCCGCTCTCCGACCACGACCCGGTGAGCGTGCGGCTGTCGATCGAGCGCTGACCGGACCGAAGAACGCGGCGCCGATCTCGTCGGCGATCTCCAGGGCGACCTCGAGCGCGTCGCGGCCGCGGCTGTCGGGCAGCGTGGCGAGCCGGCCCGAGAGCAGCTGCGACGCGAGGCCGTGCACGGCCGCGTGCATCGCGCGGAAGCGGGCAGGGGTCATCGACGGCGTGGCGTTCGCCAAGAGCTCGCCGACGCGGACCCACGCGGCGTGCGAGGGGAGCGCACCGCTCTCGCGCATGAGCGCCGCCACGGCGCGGTCTGCCATCGGCCTCTCGGCGATGAGCCAGTAGAGGGCCGGGCGGCGCGCGGCGAACGTGACGTACGCCGCCGGGACCGCCCGCGCGTCGCCGTCCCGCGCGAAGGCCTCGACGAGCGCGTCCGCGAGCATCATCCACCCCAGCCCCGACACCTCGAGGAGGAACGCGTCGAGCGATCCCCAGTGGTGGTACAAGAACCCCGTCGTCTGTCCGAGCGCGCGCGCCAGGCTCCGCGCGCTCAGCTCGTCGCGCCCCAGCTTGGGTCTGCGGGCGAGGCGCTCGCAGATCACGCGCGCGGCGTCTTCTCTTGCGATCGGCTTCACGACGGCTCGGCCCAGCGTACACCGCCCACGGGCACGCACGCGGCGCGCGCACGCGGCGTCGGCCGGGTCGCGCGAGCGGGCTTCGCGAATCGGGGGCTCGGCGCGACGTAGCTCGGCTATAACGAGCGCCATGTCGGAGCTTCGATTCCTCGTCATCGGCTGCGGCTCGATCGGCAAGCGACACATCCGGAACCTGCTCGCGCTCGGCCACACCGCCGTCACGGCGTTCGACACGGCTCCGGACCGGAGGGCCGAGGCCGAGGCGCTCGGCGTCGCCACCGCGACGGACCTCGACGCGCACTTTCGCGCCGCTTCGGGCGATCACACGTACGCGGCGCTCGTCACGACGCCCACCCGCCTGCACGTGCCGGTCGCGCTGCGCGCGGCAGAGGCCGGACACCACCTCTTCATCGAGAAGCCGGTCTGCGACGTGGGCGGCCCCGAGCTCGCGCGCCTCGAGGCGCGGGTCGCCGAGCGCGATCTCGTCAGCCTCGTGGGCTGCAACCTCCGCTTCCACCCCGGCCTCTGCACGGCCAAGGCGCTCCTCTCCGAGCGCGCGATCGGGCGCGTGGCGTCCATCCGCGCCGAGTTCGGCCAGTACCTGCCCGACTGGCACCCGTGGGAGGACTACCGCAAGGGCTACAGCGCGCGAAAAGACCTGGGCGGTGGCGTCGTGCTCGATGCCATCCACGAGCTCGACTACGTGCGCTGGCTCATGGGCGACGTGACCGAGGTCGCCGCGCTCGCGGGACACCAGAGTCACATCGAGATCGACACCGAAGACACCGCGTCGATCCTCATGCGCTTCGCGAGCGGGGCGTTCGGCGAGGTGCACCTCGACTACGTCCAGCGCACGTACACGCGCAGCTGTCACATCATCGGCGACGAGGGCACCATCGCGTGGGACTTCGGCGCCAAGGGCGACGTCCGCGTGTTCACCGCGGCCACCAAGGCGTGGGAGACGCGTCCCGGCCCGGCGGGGTGGGAGGCCAACACGATGTACGTGGACGAGCTCCGTCACTTCGTGGCTTGCCTCCGGCGCGAGGCGACCCCCGAGCAAGACGTCGCGGAGGCGCGTCGCGTGCTCGACGTCGCCCTCGCGGTCAAGCGCTCCGCCGACGAGCGCGTGTTCGTGAGCCTCTGACGGCCGGCGTCGAGGCGCGTGTGCTGCCGCGCCTCTCACCAGACTTTCGCGCCCGCGCTCTCCCGCTCGGCTTGCAAACGACCGATCGGTTGGTAGGTTTGCGCCCATGCTCCGACCTGCCGCCCGAACCTCGCTCCTGCCGATGCTCCGCTTCGCCGCGCTGTCGGCGACCGTCACCGCCGCTTGCCTCGTCGCGTGCTCGGGCAACGAAGGCGCTGCTCCCGAGCCTGCCGCTCCTGACGCGAGCACGAAGCCTCCGTCTTCGTCGCCGACCTCATCGCCCGACGTGCCCTTCGACGCAGGCACGCGAGACGCCGGCGGCGCTCGGCGTGACGCCTCGAGCGACGCGGGCACCTCGACCGACGCGGGCATATCGACGGACGCGACCGTCGACGCCGCCGCGGACGGTGGCGCGCCGGTCCGCCGGAGCGTCTTCGCAGGGGCGCGTCACACGTGCGCCATCCTCGCGTCGGGCGCGGTCAAGTGCTGGGGCCAGAACGACTCGGGGCAGCTCGGTCTCGGCGACGTCGCGCACCGCGGCGCGCTGGCGGGTCAGATGGGGGCGGCGCTCCCGACCGTCGACCTGGGCGCGGGGCGCACGGCCCGAACGCTGGCGCTCGGCGCAGAGCACTCGTGCGCGATCCTCGACGACGGCAGCGTGAAGTGTTGGGGCGCGAACGGCGAAGGTCAGCTCGGTCTCGACGACGCGGCGGCCCGAGGTGACGGCCCCGGCGAGATGGGGGATGCCCTGCCCAAGGTGGACCTCGGCGTGGGGCGGACGGCCGTGGCCCTGGCCGCGGGCTCGGACCACACCTGCGCCGCGCTCGACGACGGCTCCCTCAAGTGCTGGGGCGGCAACGGCTACGGGCAGCTCATGACGGGCGACAGCACGGCGCGCGGCAAGAACGCGGGCGACATGGCGGCGCTCCCGTCGGCGCAGCTCCCGCCGGGGCGCACCGCGCGCGCGGTGTCGGCCAACTTCCAGTCGACGTGCGCCCTCCTCGACGACGGCACGGTTCGTTGTGTGGGCTTCAACCTCTCCGGGCAGCTCGGCTTGGGCAACAACGCGACGCGCGGTCCGAACGCGGCCCACGTGGGCGCGGGCCTCCTCGCGGCCGACCTGGGCGCGGGCACGAGCGCCCTCGAGGTCGCGAGCGGCAACAGCCACACGTGCGCGCGCCTCGCCGGTGGAAAGCTCAAGTGCTGGGGCGACAACCTCTTCGGCCAGCTCGGGCTCGGCGACACGCAGCGGCGCGGTGACGAGGCGGGCGAGATGGGCGCAGCGCTCCCGTCGGTCGATCTCGGCCCCGCCGTCGGCGTCGCCCGCGTCGCCGTCGGCAATCGGTTCTCGTGCGCGATCCTCTCGAACGGCAAGACGAAGTGCTGGGGCAACAACACGTCGGGTCGACTCGGGCTCGGCGACACGGCGGCGCGCGGCAAGCTCGTCGCCGACATGGGCGCGGCGCTCCCGTACGTGGACCTGGGCGCCGGCCGCACGGCGGTGGACCTCGCGCTCGGGAGCGCCCACGTGTGCGCGCGGCTCGACGACGGCGCCATCAAGTGTTGGGGCGAAAACGACTACGGTCAGCTGGGCCTCGGTGACGGGCGTGCCCGTGGCGGCGCGCCCACCGACATGGGCGCGGCGCTGCCCGCGGTCGATCTCGGTCCGTGAGGCGGCGGCGTGGGGCAGCGGCGTCGCGTCGAGCGTGAACCTGCGGCTCCAGCGCTGCGCGCGGCGCGTTCACACGAGGCCTGATTTTGCGATGGATCCTCGATGTCTCGATCCCGCCCAGGCGGGCACGCTCGTTGCTCAGGGCGCGCGCATGAACGAGCTTTCCCTCTCTCTTGCTTGGTCCACTTCGAGGCATCGCCGGGGCGCGTCGCGCGCTCGCGGGTGGCTGCGCGTCGCGGGTGCCGCTTCGGCGCTCTGCGCCCTCGTGGCGTGTGTGACGAACCCATCGGCCGAGGAGGTCGTCAACAAGACCACGCCGACGATCTGCGCGAAGACGAAGGAGTGCTCGGGAGACGCGAAGTTCACCTTGGCGTTCCCCGGCGGCGTCGACGAGTGCATCACGAAGACGAAGGACGAGTTCCGCAAGAAGAACGCGGACAAGCTCGACGCGACGAGCGTGTGCACCGACGACGAGGTCGACAAGTGCATGAAGGACTTCAGCGCCGCAGCGTGTGGCGCGGGCGGAGCGCTTCCGCCGGTGCCCTGCGGTTGCTGACGAGGCCAGTCAGCGCGCGCCGAACGGCGTGATCCGGCGCTCGCAGAAGACGAAGTCTCGCCCGTCGACCGTACGCTCGACGAACGCGTAGTAGCCGGCGCGCTTGAACGTCGCGATGCTCTTGCTGTTCTTCGCGTCGATGCGCGCGACGAGCAGGCGGGCGCCGCGCTCGCGGGCCGGGGCCTCGATCGCCGACAAGAGCGGCGTCGAGAGCTTCTTGCCGCGGGCCTCGGGGGCGACCGTGATCGACACCTCCCACGCGCCGTCGCCGGCCTCGCGGCTCCGGTCGATGCGCGCCTGTCCGACCCGCGCTCCTTCGGACCGCGCGACCCAGAGCACGCGATCGTCGGAAGCGAGCGTGGCCTGCAGCCACTTGGCGTGGTCGTCCTCCGAGACGGGCGCCGTCGACACCGACGCTTCGCGCGTTTCGGGGTCGTTGCGCCACGCGAGCAGCGCGTCGCGATCGTCGTCGGTGGCCGGCGACAACGTGAGCGGCCCGCGCTCCGGCCTGTCTCCGACCATCTCCCACGTGAGCGGCGTGCCCATCGTGAGGTCTCGCGTCGCGCGCCTGCCCAGCACGGCCGGAAGGTGCTGTGGCGCGAGGCCGTGCGCGGGACGGACGCTGCGGACGTCGTCGCACGTGAGCACGCGCCCCGCGCCGACGTCTCGCGCGACGAACAACGACCGGCGGAACGTCGCGCTCGCCTTCTCGTCTTCTGACACGCCGAAGCGCGGGGCGCCCAGGGCCCGCTCGGTCGCGCGCACGGCGTCGACCATCGCTTTGAAGTCGTCGGGCTCGAGCGAGAAGAACGCGTCGGGTCCGCCCATCGAGCGGTCGAGAATGAAGTGTTTCTCGATGAGCTTGGCCCCCAGCGCGACGCTCGCCACGGCGACGGTGGCGTCGCGCGTGTGATCGCTGAGCCCCAAGACCGTGCCGAACGACTCGAGCGCGCGGAAGCTCGTGAGGTTCATCACGTCGGGCCGCGCCGGGTAGCACGAGACACACCGCAGCAGCGCGATGCGGTCGTTGCCCACCGAGCGGCACGTGGCGATCGCGGCCTCGATGTCGCCGAGCGTGGCCATGCCCGTGGAGATGATCACCGGTCGCCCGCGCCGCGCCACGTTCTCGACGAGCGGCAGGTCGACGATCTCGAAGGAAGCGACCTTGTGCGCAGGCACGTCGAGCGCCTCGAGGAACTCCACCGCGGTCGGGTCGAAGGGCGTGGAGAAGAGCACGAGGCCGAGCGACTCCGCGCACTGCTTGAGCTCCTTGTGCCACTCCCACGGCGTCATCGCCTCGGCGTAGAGGTCGTGGAGGGTGCGCCCCGCCCACTCGTTCTTGGTGCGGACGACGAAAGGCTCGGCGTTGCTGTCGAGCGTCAGCGTGTCGGGCGTGTACGTCTGGAGCTTGATGGCGTCGGCGCCGACCTTCTTGGCGGCCTCGATCGTGCGGAGGGCCACGTCGCGCCGCCCGGCGTGGTTCGCGCTGAGCTCCGCGACGATGAAGACGGGAGCGTCACCTCCGACGGGGATCCCGCCGATGTCGAAGGACTTGACCATGGGGCCGACAGCCTAGGCGATACCTGGCGCCGGCGCACGCCCGCGCTGCCTGGTGTGCTGCGGGCGGCGTCGTTGGGGGCACCCTCGATCCAGATCCGGGCCTTCACACGTGCGTCATTGTGCGAGTGAGAGCGCGCTCCTCCCCCCTGGGCGCGTTGGCGCGACTCTTGGACCGCGGGCGCCGATGCCTTCCATGATCGACGCGCCGAGACGCCGCGGCCCGACCCGCCTCGCGCCGCCATGGCCGCGGTCGCTCCTCTTGCTCTCGGTGCTCGCGCTGCTCGCCGCGTGCGCCGGGTCGAACGAACGCTCGAGCCCGGGCGGCTTCGACGCCCCGCGGGACCGGCCTCCGGGCTCCACGGCGCCGACCGACCCGCTCCGCCCCGACGTCCCGCCGACCGACGGTGGCGTCCCCGACGGTGGCGGAGACGTGCTGCCCGCGTCGGCGTTCGTCAAGGGACCGCTCATCGGCACGCCGTCGCGCGCCGCGCTCTTGCCGCTGTTCGGAGGCGGCGAGGGTGAGCCTGTGCTCACGAGCAACAACCCAGAGGCGTTCACCGGCGAGGGCACGCTGTACACCAACGCGCGCGCGCTGCCGTCGCGGGGCGGCAAAGCGACGCGTCTGCCGCGCGTCGACGGAGGCAGCTTCGGTGTCTACCTGCATCACCTCAACAAGAGCGCCAAGGAGAGCTTCGTCACCGTGCTCGTGACCAACCCGGGAGCCGCCGCGGTCGATGTGTCGCTGTCGGGCACCGGCTACTCGCAAGCAGACACCGGCGGCGTCGGTCTGGGATCGAGCCCCGACTATCGCGTGTCGCGGGATTGGATCACCGGACAGCGCCCCGCGAGCGGTGCGGCGCGTATCGAGCCCGGCAAGGGAGCCGTGCTGTGGTCGAAGCGCGTCGCACAGAACCACGAGGTCGACGGGCGCTTCACGATGACCGCGAGCGCCGCCGTGAACGTCTACGTGGTCGCCGCGCCCGACGCCACCGCGACCGCTGCGCTCACGCTCACGCAGCCGATCCGCGAGGCCCCGGGCGACTACCGCGAGAGCGGTGCCCCCGCGCCGCCATTCGGTCGCACGGCGGGGGTCTACGCGCACGACACGTGGCGCAGCGTGTTCGACGCGGAGCTGCCCGACGGGGTCGCGAACGTCGCCCTCATGGTCAACACCGCGACGGGCGGGGGGCTCCCTCAGGTGCAGGCGTTTCCTGCCCTGGCACGCCTCGACAAGAGCGCCGCGGAAGCCGTCGGAATGTACGGCAACGTGTACGACATCGACGTCGGGCTCGTGAACCGCGGCACCGCCGCGCGCTCGGTGCGCGTCGCGTTCCACAGCCTCTCCACGGGGAGCGCGTCGCGTTGGTGGGACGGCGCGAGCATGGTGGACGGCGCGCTGAAGGACGTGCTCCACGTGCCGGGGAGCGTGACGACCGCGCTGTTCGAGGGCGAGGTGCTGCCCGGCGAGCGTCGCCTCCGGTTTCGCGCGATGGTGCCCGGCCTCGCGTCGATCCCGCAGGCGCTCACGATCGAGACGCTCGACTGATACGCGCGCGATGACGCACGCGCCGAGTGAGCGTCACCCGGCGTAGACGCGCGCCTCGCGCTCGCGCAGCGCCGCGGTCACCGACGCGCCGAGGAAGAACACCTGCGCCGAGTAGTAGACCCAGAGCACCGCGAGCACGAGCGCGCCCGCCCCCTCGTAGAGGTCCCCGATCGCCTTGTGCCGGAGGTACGCGCTCACGGCGTACGAGCCTGCGGCGAAGAGGATGGTGCTGAGCGCGGCGCCGAAGAGCACGTGCCTCGCCGACACCTTGACGGCCGGCAGTAGCGCGTAGAGCGCGGCGAAGAGCATGAACGCGAGCAGCACGTTGACGCCCAGCTCCGCGGCGTCCATCACGCGCGGCGCCTCGGTGAGCCCCCAGCGCGCCACGACCGCGAAGCCCAGCTTGATGACGAGCATCGCGAGAACCAGCACCGTCACCAGCGCCGCCAGCAAGAGGGCGACGCCGTAGCGCTTGGCGTAACGCGCGACCGTGGGCTCGCGCTCCTCGACGGCGGCGAGATCGACCCCCCAGAGCGTGTTGAGCGCCCGTCGCATGGCGCGGAAGAGGCGCGTCGCCCCGTAGAGCACGAGGAGCACGCCGATGACGCCCTGGCTGCCGTGCGCCTCGAAGTCATGCGTGAGCCTGCGCACGGCCGTCACGCCCTCGGGCGCGAGCCACACGCCCAGGCCCGAGAAGAGCGCCTCCTCGGCCCGACCGCGCCCGAAGAACGCCCCCACGACGTGCAGCGTGACCAAGAAGAGGGGGGCGGCCGACAGGAGCGAATAGAACGCGACCGCGGCGCCCAGGAACCGCGCGCCGCGGCCCGAGAAGATGCGCCACGAATCTCTCAGGACCTCTGCGATGGACGCGAGCATGCTCGGCGCCGACTCTACTCCCTGGCGCCGGCCCGAGGTACCCTGCTCGCGGATGAGCACGCACCTCCTCGTGGGCAACCCCACCGCGCAGAGCGGCATGAACAAAGAGCGGATCGAGCTGGCCCTGCGAGAGCTCGAGGGGCGCGGCATCCGCGCCGAGCTCCTGCACACGCTCCCGGACGGCGCGACGGTCGGCGCGGTGACCGCGGCGCTCGACGCCGGCTCACACCGCGTCGTGATCGCCATGGGCGGCGACGGTACGTTCCGCGAGGTCGCCGCCGGGCTCGTTCAGTCGAAGCGCAGCGGCGAGGTGGCGCTCGGCATGCTCCCCACGGGCACGGCCAACGATCAGGGCAAGAGCTTCGGCCTCGAGGCGACGCCCGACGCCATCCCGCGCAACGTCGAGGTCATCGCGGCCGGCCACGAGACGCGCCTCGACGCCGGGCGCATCCGCGCGAGCCAGACGAAGGGCGGCGCGGGCCGCGACGACTACTTCTTCGACTCCGCGGGCTGGGGCCTGTCGGCGCGCGTGCTCGCGCAACGAAACCAGGATCGCGCGGCCGTGGCGACCATGGGGCCGCTCAAGGAGCTCTATCGCGACCACGCCGTCTACGCGGGGGCCTTCCTCAAGACGTTCCTCGAGTCGTACGTGGTCGACGACAAGTTCGTGGCGCACGCGACCCTCGACGGGACGCCGCACGTGATCGAGGGCCTCACCGACCTCGTCGTGAAGAACACGCGCGTCTACGCCGGGGCCTGGGTGCTCGATCGCACGGCGCGGCACGACGACGGCGCGTTCGAGCTGGTGCCGTTCCGCGGGAAGCGCGACTGGGCGTCGAAGGCGATGATGGACCTCGACGGCAACCCCCTGACCGACGAGATGCTCGCGGAGGTCGGGGTCGAGCACTCGCGCCCACTGCGCGCGTCGCGCATCGAGCTCGAGCTCGTTCCCGGCCCGATGCACGCCGCGGTGCCCGCGCAGATCGACGGTGAGGAGTGGGGCAGCGAGCCCTACGTCACGATCGAGGTCCTGCCCCGCGCGGTGCGTCTCATCGTGCCCGCGGGCTGACCGGCGGCCGGCTCAGACGTAGGGGCTCGGCCCGTCGGTGACGCCGCTCGCCGAGAAGCGCACCGACGCGTCGGCGCGCGACACGGTGGCCGTGACGTTCTTGGTCGAGGCGACGGCCTCGTGAGGACCGAGCATGACGACGAGGCGGCGCGGTGAGTCGACCT
The DNA here is from genome assembly GCA_020430845.1 of Myxococcales bacterium. GTDB lineage: Bacteria > Myxococcota_A > Polyangia > Polyangiales > Polyangiaceae > Labilithrix. The sequence goes on along the minus strand of JAGQJA010000221.1, from coordinate 9,356 downwards.
CGAGGTCGAGACCCACCACGTGGCCCTTTGCGTCGAGCAGCAGCTGCGCCCCCACGCTCCCGTCGAGCTCTCCCGCGCGCTCGAGCTTGACGGTGATCGAGCCGTCGGCTCGCGCGTAGGAGGTCCCTCGGGTCTCGGGCAGCATGAAGCTCCAACGTAGGGCTCCGCGCGGCGCGCGCAAGGCCCTGGCGTAGGTTCAGGTGTGCGCGTCGGGGCTCGCGGTCGGTTTACGGCGGAGCTCGATCGGCCGTACGTCGATGCGGCAGGTGTGGCCGCCGTGGCGCGGGATCGTCTTGGTGAGGTGATAGCGGAGCCCGAACGCCGACGCGATGCCCGACTGGAACTGCCCGAAGATGCCGCAGTGCGCGCCGTTCCACCCGGGGCGGCTCCACCACGGGCACGCGGTGCCCTCGAGCCACCCGCGCTCGCCGTCGCTCTCGGACCAGTGCTCGGGGTTCACGCGGAAGACGTACTCGCTCATCCGCAGCACCTCCATGGCGGCGCGCGGCGCGTCGGCCAGCGGATCGTCGATGGAGAACGTGCGCCTCACGCGCTCCGCGTACTTGCGGCCCGCGTCGAAGCAGATGTCGCCGAGGATCTTGCGCGCGTGCGGGAGGTGCGGCGGCAGCTCTTGCGTGAGCACGACGAGCAGCTCACCGAGGTGCGTGGCCACCTCTTCCCAGCGCTCGCGCACGGAGAGGCGAGCGATCAAGCGTCGCGCGGCGAGCTTGTCTCGCGCCGTGCGGGGCGCCTCGCCGAGGCCGCTCACGATCCAGGCGGCGCGATGGCGGGCGTCCATGCGGTAGAGGCCGCTCATGAGGAACGTCGCCTCTCGACCGGACGACGCCCGCACGAGCCCCGCCTCTGCGAGGGCTTCGACGCGTCGCGCGAACGTCGTCGTCGCCGCGCGCACGAGCAGCGCGCGAGCGTCCGGAGTGTGCTCGGTCAGGCGCTTGTCGAGGACGCGGTACCAGTCGCGCATGCCCGCGGCGGAGAGCCACCAGAGCACGCGCTCGGGGATGCGCTCGCGCGCGTATGCCTGCCGCGTGAGGCGCGCCGCGATGCGTCCCGTGATCCCCATCGCTCGATGATACGCCAGCGGCGAACGGACGCCTCCGCTTCGCGTCACCCGCGAGGGGTAGGCGGTGCGATCATGTGCGCGCGCGCTCGAGCCCCGCCAGCAACGTGAAGCCGCGCTCTCCCATCGCGCGCAGCTTGGTGCGTCCGCCGCCCTCGGCCCAGTCGTCGAGCGTCACGCGCACGATGCCCACGACCGCCGCCGCCATCCACCGCGCCTCGATCGACGGCGCGGCCGCGCGTCCTCCTCCACGACGCGCGGCCGCCCGCCTGCCTTCGTGCGCGGCGAAGGCCCCCACGATGACCTGCTCGAGCTCGCGATCGACCTCCATGTCGCGAGCGACGAGCTCGCGGTTCCCCATCACCAGCGCCCGTTCGGCCAGGACGCGCTCGCGCTGCGCCTCGAAGTCGTCGGCCAGCGAGAGGCACGCCTCGCGCACCCGCTCGAGCGCTGGCCGGCCGTCGTCGCCCTCGAGCAGCGCGGCGAAGGTGTGAAGCTGGCGCCGCCGCCGCTCCATCACGACGTCCTCCTTCGTCGCGAAGTGACGGAAGAACGTGCGCCGCGAGACGCCGGCCATCTTCGCGACGTCGTCGACCGTCACGTGCTCGAACCCGCGCTCCTTGAACAGCGAGAGCGCCGAGGTGACGAGCGCGTCCCTGACGCGGCGCCTGTGCTGCGCGCGCAGGCCGGCATGCTCCTCGGCAAGGGGCTCCTCGGACGGCACGGCGCGCGCGGCGGTGCTCACGGCGGTCAGGACCCGTGCGCGGGGGTGAACATCTGCGAGACGAACGCGCGGATGAGCCGCTCGCGCGCCGGCGGCGGCATCGCGTCGAGCAGGCTGTTCACGTCGGCCATGCGCTTGGGCAAGGGCCCGTCGTCACCGCCGATGCCGAGCATCTGCGCGAGCATCGGCAGCTTCTCCTCGACGTCGGGCGACGAGAGCTGCGCGGCGATGGCGTCGACGGCGGGATCGCGCTCGATCTTGCCCTTGGCTCGGAGCTTGTTCATCGCGGCCGCGAGGTCTCTCAAGAACTCGTCGGTGTGCGCGGCGTTGCTCGGCATGAGCGTGAGGTGCAGGTTGGCCGGCGCGGCGGGGTGCGAGAGCTGCGGCTGCACCATCCAGCCCACCTCGCGCAGCTCGTCGGCGAGGTGAAAGACGTCGACGGTCTCGCTTCCGAACGCGATGAGGCACATCTCGGGCTCGCCGATCACGAAGAGACCCGGGATCTCGCGGATGCCGGCGAGGATCTTGCGCTTCGAGTCGAGGAGCTTCTCGGCGACCGCGAGGTAGCCGTCGTCGCCGAAGTACGTGAGCACCGCCCACGCGGCGGCGAGCGGTCCGCCCGACTTGGTGCTCTGCACCGTCGTGTTGACCATCGTGTAGCCGGGCCAGTCGGCGTACGAGAAGATCTGCGCGTCGCGGAGCTTGCGGTCGCGGTAGAGCACGACCGACGCGCCCTTGGCGGCGTACGCGTACTTGTGCAGATCCATCGAGATGCTGGTGACGCCGGGCACGTCGAAGCCGAACGCCGGCACCGCCTCGCCCAGGCGACGGAAGTAGGGCAGCAAGAAGCCGCCGATGCAGCCGTCGACGTGCACCGGGATGTCCTTCTCTTTGCCGATCGCCGCGATCTCGGTGATCGGGTCGACCGTGCCGTGCGCGTACGAGGACGCCGAGCCTACGAGCAGGATGGTGTTGTCGTTGACCGCCGCGCGCATCGCCGCGACGTCTGCGCGCATGCCCGGCGTGACCTTGGTGACGATCGGGCGTACGCCGAAGTACTCGGCCGCCTTGAGGAAGGCCGCGTGGGCGGTGATGGGCAGCACCATCTCGGGCTGCGTGATCTCGGGGCGGTGCTGCCTCGCGAAGTCGCGCGCCGCCTTGACGGCGAGCAGGATGCTCTCGGTGCCGCCGCTGGTGAACGCGCCCACCGTGCCCTCTCCCCCTCCGAGGTGCGCCGCCGCCATGGCGATGATCTCGTTCTCGAAGCGGAGCAGGCTCGGGTAGGCCGTCGGGTCTAGCGCGTTCTCGGACAAGAACATCGTGAAGGCCGACTTGGCGACCTCCTCGGCCTCTTTGCCGGCGTCGTACTGGTAGGCGAAGCCCCGGCCGGAGCGCCACGGGTAGTCCCCGCGCTTTCGCTCCTCGAGCGCGCTCAAGATGGCTTCCTTCTTCGTGCCCTTCGCCGGGATGTGCATGCGTGACCCTCCAGAAACGTGTGCCTCAGCATGACATGGTGGCACTCAGTGTCAAGTGGCACTGAGTGACATTTTTCGGGTGCTATCGTGAGGACCATGGCGAACCTGCGCAGGGTGCTCGCGGCGGCGGCCGGGGCCGTCGATCGCGCGGCGGTCGCGGCGATGCAGGCGCACGGGGCCCGCGGACGCGCGCGCGCGGAGTCGATGTCGCACGGCGAGCGCCTCGCGGCGCTGGGCGAGATCGCCGCGGCTTACCCCGAAGAGCTCATCGCGCGCCCCGAGCTGTTCTTCGAGCCGCCGCCGGCGATCACGCCCACGCTCACGCCGGTGCGCGAGATGCGCGCGCCGCGGGCCACGGTCGAGGACGCGGCTTGGCCGAGCGAGTACCGCCCGTACCTCGCCGAGCTCACCGACCGTTGGGGAGCGTTCGGAGAGAACCGCGTGGCTCGCGCGCGATTGTTTCGTCGCGACGGCGAAGGGCGCCCTGCCATCGTCGCCGTGCACGGCTACCTCGGAGGGCAGTGGCTCATCGAGGAGTCGCAGTGGCCGCTCGCGCGTTGGCTCTGGTCGGGCCTCGACGTCGCGCTGCCGCTCTTGCCGTTCCACGGACGTCGCGCGTCGCCGCGTCGCGGCGCGCCGCCGTTTCCGGGCGCCGACCCGCGGATGAACGTCGAAGGCTTTCGCCAAGCCGTCTCCGACATCCGCGCGCTCGTGGGCTACCTGCGCGCCCGCGGCGCCCCGCACGTGGGCGTCGTCGGCGTGAGCCTCGGCGGCTACACGAGCTCGCTGCTCGCAACGGTCGCGCCCGAGATCGATTTCGTGATGCCGATGATCCCGCTCGCGTCGGTCGCGGACTTCGCGCGCGACCGCGGCAGCCTCGGCAGCGGCGCGGCGGCCGACGCACAGCACGCCGCGCTCGAGCGTGCCCACCGGGTCGTCAGCCCGCTCGCCCGCCCGCTGCTCTTGCCGCCGTCACGCGCGCTCGTCGTCGCGGCGGCGCAAGACGGGATCACCCCGGCGCGCCACGCGGCGCGCATCCGAGATCACTTCGGCTGCGCCGAGCTGTCGCTCGCGGGCGGCCACATCGTGCAGCTCGATCGGCGCGCCGCGTTCCGCGCGCTCGCCGAGATGCTGGCCCGCGAGGGCGTCATTTCACGCTCGTCACGAAGGCGAGCGCCTCGGCCATGACGTCGTCTACGTCGGCCGAGTAGTGGTGGCCGGCCTTCTTCATGACGAACAGCTTGGCGGGGAACTTCTGCGCCGTGAGCTGCGCGACGGTGCGCCGCTCGCCGTGGATCTGGGTGCCGAGCTCACCGGCGACCATCGCGACGGCGCGCACGCCGGCCGCGCGCAGCTTGGCCGCGTCGAGGGGCACGTCCGCCTCGGTGAGGATGAGGTAGGCCCAGCGTCCGGGGTGGCGGCGCGCGATCTCGGCGGCCGCGTACGCGCCGAGCGAGAAGCCCGTGAGGATGTCTCGCTCGGTGCGCAAGGCCCCGGCGGCCACGATCGCGCGCTCGAGGTCCTCGTCGGTCTTGGCGGTGCTCTGCGTCCACGTGGACGGGCCGTCGGTGCCGCAGCGTGAGTTTCCTTCGGGGCACACGAGCGTGCCCCAGGTGGCCGCGGCCCGGCTCCAGTAGCCGCACGCGTACTCGGGCGGGTTGCACACGCCGTGCAGGTTGGCGAGCAGGCGCGGCGCCCTCTGGCTCTGCTTGGCGCGCACCACGTAGGCCATGCGGGGCGTCGCGCGGCCTCCGATGCCCGACAGGTACGGACCGAACGGCACTCTCTGGATCATGAGCGGCGAGGTGTCGGTCGCGGGGTCGACGTCGGGCTCGCTCGACGGGCTCGGCGTGTCGTCGTCGGCCTGCGCGCCTGCGTCGCCGTCTGCGGAATCGGCTCCGGCGTCTTCGAGCGCGCCCGCGTCTGCGCTCGGCGGCGCCTTCGTGGGCGCGCGTTTGTGGCACGCGGCGCCCACGGCGGTGAGCGCGACGACGAGCGCGACGCGGAGGGCAGGAGATCTCATCTCTCGAGAAGGACTACGCGCGCCGAGGCGGCTCGCTTCCGTGACGTCGCGCGCCGTCGGCAGTTCGTGACGCGCCCTCGGTCCGAAAGCGCTCGCGCGCCGGGGTTCCCGGCGTCCCGAGCTATTTGACGATCACCGGGGGCGGCGGTCGAGGCGGCTCTTTGTCGTTCTGGATGCACGACGAGAGGTCGAAGAGCATGAACTCGAGCGCCTTCTCTTGCTCGCTGAGGTCGCCCTTCTTGCACGATCCGGGGAAGTTGGGCTGCCCCGGCTCCTTGGCCGACGCCGACACGTGGAAGTCGCTGTACACGACGCGCCCGCAGAGCTGCGCGTCTGGGACGCCGATGGGCGTGTTGAACGTGATGTGCATCGCCGCGTTGTTGTTGGGCGCGGGCATGTCGTTCGTGCTCATCCACGTGGTGGACGGAGGGTCGTTGCCGGCGTTGAGGTCGTGGCGCGCCTCGCGGAGCTCCATCGTGCCGAGCTGTTGCGACGCGCCCACGTTGACGAGCCACTCGGCGAAGGCCTGTCCCTTGGGGAAGCCGGTGTTGACCTGGGCGTTGAGCACACCCGAGAACTTGTCGCTCTGACGCGGCTGCCAGTCGCCGGTCGTGGGGAACGGCGTCACGCCGTTGAAGAGCCACACGTAGCCGTAGTGCGTGGTGAACGCGCGGCCTCCGACGGCGGTGTAATCGACGAGGTTCTGGTCGACGGTGTCGTTCTTGTCGCGCGGGCTGCCCTCGCACGGCAAGAAGATGATGTCGTACGTCTTCATCTTGGCGAGGTCGTTGTAGAGCGTCGACGCCGCGGGGGCGGACGGGCTCGTGTCGACGCCGTTCTCTCGGTAGTAGTGCACGCGGCCGGTGCCGGTGTCGTGCGTGAACTCGGCCTCGTCGATGCCCATCTTGGTGAGCAGGCACTCGAAGGGGTCGGCCGCGCCCGACGCGATCGCCATCTGGGGCAGGTCGCCCTCGGACTGGTTGCGAGGCAGGCGGAGCTGGTCGACCGACAGCGGATGGTCGACGCACTTCTCGACGTTGGGGATCGTGATCTGACGTCGCCACTTGCCGACCTGGATGACGAGCGGGATGTCCTTGCCGACCGGGACGTCGTCGAGGCGGAACTCGCCCTTCGCGTCGGTGAGCGCGGTGACGAGCGGATCGCCCGAGACGTCGCCGCAGCGGTCGCACGACGCGCCCGTCGTGATCGGGGCGGGCGTCGCGTTGGGCACGTACACGAGCACGTTGTAGAGCGGGACCTTGCCCGCCGGATCGTGCACCTTGCCGCTCACGGACGTCTTGGGCGCGGTGCCGCAGTCGACCTGCTGCTTGCAGAGGCCCGAGATGCACGGCTTGCCGCCCTCGCCGTTGGCCCCGCCGTCGCCCGTCGTGTTGGTGAACGAGGGGTTCGGGTTGCCGTCGTTCGGAGGGTCCTCGCTGCTCCCGAAGAGCGAGCCGTCGAGGATGCCGCAACCGCCGAGCGCGAGCGCGCCTGCGGTGAACGCCGGGACGAAGTAAGCGAGGCCGCGAAGGTTCATGACGAGCTCCTGCAGGTCGGTGCGTCCGCTCCGCGTGCCGGCGGGCCGCGTCGCTCGCGTCGACCCCTCAAGAGTACCATGGCGCGTCGGCGACGCCCGAAATCGCGGTTTTTCAGAAACCGCGAAACCGATGTAGCGTATGGCCCCACATGGACCACGATGGCGACGAGCGGCCGCTCGATCCGGGGCGGCGCAAGGTTCTGGCGGTCCTCGCGGGGGCGGGGGGATGCGCGATCGCGGCAGGCGCCGGCGGGCCCGCGCTGGTCTTGGCGCTCGCGCCGGCCCAGGCGGGGGGCTCGGCGACGGGGCGCTGGGTGCGCACCGTGCAGAAGGCGTCGCTCAAGGACGGCGAGGCGCAGCGCGTCGCGATCGTGTCCGAGCGTCGTGACGCGTGGTCCGTCGAGCGCGACGTCGTGCTCGGCAGCGTGTGGCTCGTGCTGCGCGGCGACGCGCTCCAGGCGTTCTCGGCCGTGTGTCCGCACCTCGGCTGCTCGGTCAACGCGCACAAGGGCGGCTTCGCGTGCCCGTGTCACACGTCTGCGTTCGACGCCGACGGCAAGCGCACGGCCGGGCCTTCGCCGCGCGACCTCGACGCGCTCGCCACGCGCGTCGACGCCGAGGGATACGTCGAGGTCGACTTCAAGAAGTTCCGCATCGGCGTGCCCGAGCGGGTGGCGACGTGAGCCGGCTCGCCGAGCTCAACGGCTGGCTCGACGAGCGCGTCGGGCACAAGAAGCTGCTCTCGGCGCTCCTCGACGAGCCCATCCAGGGTGGGGCGCGGTTCGCGTACGTCTTCGGCAGCACGCTGCTCGGCGCCTTCCTCGTGCAGGTCGTCACGGGCGTGGCGTTGATGTCCGCGTACGCGCCGAGCGACAAGACCGCGTGGGCGAGCGTCCACTACATCTCGACGCAGCTGTCCGGCGGCTGGCTCGTCCGCGGCCTCCACCACTACGGCGCGCAGGCGATGGTGGTGCTGCTCGGCGCGCACATGACGCAGGTGGCGTTCTTCGGCGCCTACAAGAAGCCGCGCGAGGTCACCTGGTGGGTCGGGCTCGGCCTGTTGGCGCTGACGCTGGGCTTCGCGCTCACGGGCTACCTGCTGCCCTGGGACCAGAAGGGCTACTGGGCCACGCGCGTCGCGACGAACATCGCGGGCACGATTCCGGTGGTCGGCGGCTTCCAGCAGCGCGCGCTCCAGGGCGGCAGCGAGTACGGCAGCCTCACGCTCACGCGCTTCTACACGCTCCACGTGTTCGTGCTCCCGGCGGCGCTCGCGGGGCTCGTCGCGGTGCACCTCGCGCTCTTCAGGCGTCACGGCGTGACGCCATCCGTCAAGGCCGACACCAAGCGCTTCGATCGTTTCTTCCCGCGGCAGATGTTCCTCGACACGGCCGCCGTGCTCGCCGTGCTCGGCTTCGTCCTCTACCTCGCGGTGCGTGATCACGGAGCGCCGCTCGACGCGCCGGCCGACCCGTCGAGCGACTACCCGGCGCGGCCGGAGTGGTACTTCCTCGCGCTCTTCCAGCTGCTCAAGTACTTCCACGGGCCGCTCGAGCTCGTCGGCACGGTCGTCATCCCGACGCTCGCGGGGCTCTACCTCTTTGCGCTGCCGCTGATCGATCGCGGGGCAGACCGAGCCGTGCGTCCGCGGCTCAAGGTGCTCGCGCCGCTCGTCGGCATCGGGCTGGGCGCCGTGCTCCTGACGACGCTCGCGTTTCGCTCCGACGCGGCCGACGCGGGGTTCCAGAAGGAGCGCGCGCTGGCCGACGTGCGTGCCAAGCGCGCCGTCGAGCTCGCCAAGGCCGGCGTACCGCCCGAGGGTCCGCTCGCCATGATGGCGCGCGATCCCGTGCTCCACGGGCCCGTGCTCTTCGAGAAACACTGCGCGGGCTGCCACGTGCTCGCCGGTCTCGGCACCGAGAAGGACCGCACCGCTCCCGTGCTCGACGGGTGGGGGACAGAAGCGTGGATCATGCAAATGATGCACGATCCCGACGGCGACGCGCGCTTCGGGCGGACGGCCTACAAGGGCGAGATGCCCTCGATGGACGTCGCGCCGCCGGGCGACGCCGACTTCAAGCCGATGTCGAAAGGCGACATGCAGGCTGCCGCCGCCTTCCTCGCGTCGCAAGGCGACGAACGCGGCGAGCCTGTGCCCGACGGCGCGTGGCGTCGCGATCCGGCGGTGGTGAAGAAGGGGGAGGAGATCGTCAAGGCGCGGTGCACGGCGTGTCACCTCTACAAAGGCGAGGGGGACGACGGCGGCCAGGAGCTCGCGCCGGAGCTCTCGGGCTATGGCTCGCTCGCTTGGACCGCGTCGCAGATCCGCGACCCGTCGTCGAAGGCGACCTACCGGCCCAAATCGGTGGCCGAGGATCGCAAGGGCCACATGCCCAAGTTCGAGCGCGACATGACCGCGCAGGACATCGAGGTCCTGGCGCGCTGGGTGCGCATGAAGGCGCACGGCGGTCCCTGAGCCCCGCCCGCCCGCCGCGCGGTGGGCTCTGTTCGCATGGCAA
>JAGQJA010000220.1 GCA_020430845.1 Myxococcales bacterium | reverse complement strand
CTCCGTCGCTCACCGAGAGCCCGCCTGCCGTGGCCGCGGCGACCGTCGAGCCGGTCCCGACCGTCGCGCCCACCGCGCCGGTGCCTCCCCAGATCGAGGTGGACCCGCCCACGCCGACCGCCGCCGCGCGCCCCACGGCCGCGCATCCCATCTCCAAGCCCCGCCCCGTGGTCCGCAAGCCGCCGCCCCCGGCGCCTGCGCCCACCCCCAAGCCCACCACCAAACCTCCGCCCCCGAAAGCGGACCCACCTCGCCTATGACCCGGCTCCGGGCCCTCACGCTCGCCGTCGCCGTCTGCTGCATCGCCGCTCCCTCCAGGGTCGCCCACGCCGCGCCGTCTGCCGCGCAGTCGGCCGAGGCGGCGAAGCTCAAGAAGCAAGCCGACGACCTCTTCGACCAGCATCGCTACGCCGACGCGCTGGCGCTCTACGTCAAGGCCTTCCAGGTCTCGGGCGATCCGGCGCTCGTCTACAACCAGGGCCGCGCGCTCGAAGCGATCGGCGACTACCCCGAGGCCCTCGCCAAGCTCGAGGAGTTCGTGTCGACCGCGCCTCCCGAGCTGCTCGAGAAGGTGCCGGGCATCGAGCGGCAGATGGACGACCTCAAGAAGCGCATCGCGATCGTCGTCGTGCGCTCGTCGGTGCGCGGCGCGCGCGTGCTCATCCGCGACAAGAACGTGGGCGAGGTCAACGGCGCGCTCCGCGTCCTCACGCGCGCGGGCAAGGCCACCATCGAGGTGGTCGCCGACGGGCACGAGCCGTTCCGCGCAGAGCTCGACCTGCGCCCGGGCCGCGAGACCGCCGTCGACGCGACGCCCGAGGTGCGCAAGAACACCGCGACGTTGTCCGTGCGCTCGGCTCCCGTGAGCGCGAGCGTCGTGGTCGACGGGGTCGCAGTCGGTCGCGCGCCGCTCAAGACGATGATCGACCCTGGGCCCCACCGCGTGAAGGTGAGCGCGTCGGGGTACGAGGACGAGTCGGTCGACATCTCGGTCCGTGCGGGCGAGCACCGCAACGTCGCGGTCGACCTCCACAAGTCGTCGTCGGTGTTCGGTGCGTGGTGGTTCTGGACGGGCCTCGCCGTGGTGGCGGGCGCCACGGCCGCCACCGTCATCGTGGTGACGCGCGAGCCCGAGACGAGCGCTGGCACGTTCAACCCCGGCAGGGTCGAGGCGCCGCTCGTCTCGTTCTGACGTCCCTCAGGGGGGACCGCAGGGCTTGCCGTCGTCGGTGCACTTGCAGGGCGGTGCGGCGCAGGTGGCTGCCTTCTGCCGACAGTTGCGCGGGCTCGCCTCGCCCGGCGGCTGACAGTCGAGGTTGGCCTCTTTGCACGCGTCCTTCGCGACGCAGTTGATGACGTTGTCGGCGGACTCGACGTTGATGCTCGCGGCCTTGCACGCGTTGGCCGTCACGCACTTGACGGTGCACTGCAGCGGCGCCTCGCACGTGAGCGCGTCGGCGCAAGCTTCTCCGCCCTCGCAGACGATCTCGCAGCGCGGCACGTCAGACGGGCACATGATGTTGCGGCACGCCGGCTTCCCGCGCGAGGGGTCGGAGCACACGATGCGGCACGGTACGCCCGACGGGCACAGCGTCGCGTTGCCGGCGCACTTGTCGCCGCCCTTGCACGCGATCTCACACACGCCGTCGACGCACGTGCCGCCCTTCGACGGGCAGACCGCGTCGCAGGTGGGGGGAGGGGCGTCGGTGCCCGCGTCGACCGGCTCGCCCGCGTCGGCCTGCGTCGACGTGGCCTCGGGCGGGACGCCCGGGATGCCGACGCACGTGCCGCGGTCACACGTGGCGTCGGCGGGGCACACGCGCCCCTCGCACAGCGCGTCCATCTCGACCATCAAGCGGGTGGATCTGCCCGGGACGAAGCGCGCCGCGCGCCGTGCGACGACGCAGCCCGCGCGATCGGTCGGCGAGCACGATCGCGGGTCGCGCCCGAGACCGAGCGTGACCTGCACGGCGATCTCCGCGCTGTCGGAGCCCGTGGGCACGATGGTGAGGGTGCCGACCTCGCCGCCGAGCGCGGTGCACCCGTCGCGGGTCGCGACGATGTCGGCCGCGGGGAGGCCTTCGGGCGCGCGGCTCATTCGCACCGCCGCGCCGCGGACGCGCTCGCACGGCGCGTTGGTGCGGATGTCGAGGACGAGCTCCGTGGGGCGCGCGCAGCTCGTCGAGGCCGCGAACGCGGCGCCCAGCAGCACGACGGCGGCCAGGGGGCGACGCATCGCGCTAGAAGCTGTTGCAGAAGAGGTTGAAGCCCTCGCTGCAGACGCACGGCTGCGCGCGGCACGTCTGCGCGTTGCGCTGCTTGCAGTCTACACCGTTGCACGTCACGTTGCCGCACGCGCCGAAGCCGAAGCAGTCGATGCGCGTGTCGACGGCGTTGGTCGAGGTGACGTTGCACTTCGTCCCGCCCGAGCAGTGCGCGCGGCACCGCGGCGAGCTGCACGCGATGTTGCACACCGAGCTCCCGCCGGTCGTGCCCGTGCAGTTGACGTCGCAGCTGGGCACGTCGGCGCCGCAGTTGACCTGCGAGCAAGCGTCCTCGCTGATGCACGTGACCATGCACGGGATGCCGGCCGGACAGTTGATCGTCCGCTCGGCGCCGCGGGTGGCGGACACGACGCACGTCTTGACCGGCGCGCCGCCGTCGGGAGCCGTCTTGAGCTCACAACCGCCGCCGATCGCCGCGCACTGCTGGCACGGGCCGTCCTGCGGGTCGACGTCGATCGTCGCGTCGGCGCTCGCGTCGCTCGCGTCGCTCGCGTCGAGGTCGATGGGCCCGGCGCCCCCCTCGACCTGGACGGGCGCGTTGACGTCGACGCACCGGCCTTGGACGCAGTTGCCCGCGGGGCCGCACTGTACGCCGACGCACGCGTCGTCGAGGAAGACGGTGGTGCGTGTCGTGCGTCCCTTCTCGAACTGCGCGATCGCGCGCGACACGATGCACTTGTCGGGCTGCGCCGTGCACAAGGTCGTGTCGGCGTCGAGCGCGGCGCTCACGCGGATGGCGACGACGCCGTCCTCGGAGCCCTGCCGGGGCAGGATGGTGAGCGTGCCCATCCCGTCGCCTTCGATGCACCCCGTGCTCTTGGCGACGCTGCGTCCGTCGGCGTCCAGGTCGGCGAGCGAGCGAGCCAGCACGATCTCCGCCGTCGGGTTGCGCGCGCAGGTGTTCGTCCGCACGTCCAGGATGATCTGCGTGGCCTCGCCGCAGCTCGCCATCAGCCCCGCGACGGCGAGCGAGGCCGTGGCCCCCGCGATCTTGACGGCGCGCCGCATAGCTCTAGCGTACGCCTGCCCTGGCGCTGGCGCCACGCGGCCCTAACGTGCTACGAGCCGGTCCGCCATGCCCGATTTCCTCAACGTTTCACGCCACCTCACGCCCGAGGAGCGCCAGGTCCAGAGCACGGTTCGCGCCTTCGTCGACGCGCGCGTGCTCCCCACGATCTCCGAGCACTTCGAGAAGGGCACCTTCCCCACCGAGCTCATCGGCGAGATCGCCGAGCTCGGGCTGCTCGGTTGTAACCTGCAAGGGTACGGCTGCGCCGGCCTGTCCGAGGCCGGTTACGGCATCGCGATGCAGGAGCTCGAGCGAGGAGACTCGGGCATCCGCAGCTTTGCCAGCGTGCAGGGCAGCCTCGTGATGTACCCGATCCACAGCTATGGGTCCGAGGCGCAGAAGGAGCGCTACCTGCCCAAGATGGCCAAGGGCGAGATCATCGGCTGCTTCGGTCTCACCGAGCCCGACGCCGGGTCCAACCCCGCGGGCATGCGCACCGTCGCCATCGACGACGGCGACAGCTGGGTCATCACCGGCACCAAGCGCTGGATCACGAACGGCAACCTGGCCCACGTCGCCTTGGTGTGGGCCAAGGTCGGCGGCCAAGACGGCGTCGTGCACGGCTTTCTCGTGCCCACCGACTCCAAGGGCTTCGAGGCGCAGCTGATCCACAAGAAGGCGAGCCTGCGGGCGAGCGTCACCAGCGAGCTCATCCTCGAAGAGGTGCGCGTGCCCAAGGACGCCATCCTGCCGGGCGTGAAGGGCATGAAGGGACCGCTCTCGTGCCTCACTTCGGCGCGCTTCGGCATCGCGTGGGGCGTCATCGGCGCCATGCGCGCGTGCTTCGACTCGGCGCTCGACTACGCCAAGAACCGCGTGCAGTTCTCGGGGCAGCCCATCGCGTCGCACCAGCTCGTGCAGGCCAAGTTCGCCGAGATGCTCACGCAGATCACCACGAGCCAGCTCTTGGCGCTCGAGGTCACGCGGCACAAGGACGAGGGCACGCTTCGCCCTCAGCATGTCAGCATGATCAAGCGCCACAACGTGCGCGCCGCGCTCGAGATCGCGCGCGTGTGCCGCGACATCCTCGGTGGCAACGGCATCACCCTCGAGTACCCGGTCATGCGCCACCTCTGCAACCTCGAGACGGTCTACACGTACGAGGGCACGCACGACATCCACACGCTCATCCTCGGGCAGGACGTCACGGGGATCGCGGCCTACGGCTGAAGCCGGGCGCGCAGCCACAAACGACGAAGCGCGGCTCGCCTCGAGGGGCGACGCCGCGCTCTGTCTTTGTCGGGCAGGTGTGGGTCAGGCGAAGTACGCGCGGACCGACTTGTCGGTCAGCACGCGGAACGAGCGCGCGTTCATGTAGACGATGATGCCGGCCAGGATGGCGTTGACGAGCAGGCCGAACGAGAAGGTCTGCAAGAACGTCCACGCGAGCTTGCCCGTGGCCAGCGTGCCGGCGACGGCGCCGAAGCCGGAGAGCACGAGCAGGATGGCGCGCCAGAGGCCCGACTTGGCGAGAAGGCGGCGACCGAGGAACCACACCAAGAAGAGGCCGAAGGCGGTGGAGAGCGCCGTGCTGATGAGCGAGAAGACGCCGATGCCGTTCTGGTAGAGCGCGATGAGCCCTCCGAAGAGCTCGAAGCCGTACCACGCGTTCGTCAGTCCCTCGATCTTCTGCTTTGCGCTCATCTGCATCCCTCCGCCCGTCCTTGTACGGACGGCCCTCCAGAAAGATTCCTCCATTGTTCGCTCGCGTCTACCCGTGCGTCCGTCGCGGCCCGCGGTCTGGATCGCACAGTCGGACACGGGCGATCCGGTCGGGGCCCAGCTCGCGGCCCGCAGCACCTGAAAACCCCTGAAAACGCCTGAAAGATGGGCTCGCCTACATCGGCACCCATCTTGCTCCAATGTAGGTACGGACGCGGGGGACCTGCTCGGAGGGTCGACAGATGCTCGGTTTTCAAATGCGTGTGGGCGGAGCGCTGTGCGCGGCGCTGGTGATGGTCGGCTGCGCGGCGGAGCCCCTCGACGAAGAAGAGGGCGTGGGCGAGACGCAGGACCAGCTGCTGGCCGGTCGGCGCGTCTCGGAGTCCGAGATCGCCCAGCGCCTCCGCACCGCCGGGTTCCCCGAGTCGATCGTGCCCACGATGGTGTGCACCGCGAAGTGGGAGTCGAGCTTCTACGAGCGCGCGAGCAACCGCAACCGCAACGGGTCGCTCGACCGCGGTCTCTTCCAGGTCAACAGCATCCACGTGGGCGGCACCCGCGGGTGCCCGACGAACGGTGAAGCGCTCTACTCGGCGCAGACCAACGCCAACTGCGCCTACGCCATCTACAAGATGCAAGGGCTCCGCGCCTGGTACGGCTACCGCGCGCACAAGACCGAGTGCGACAACTATCGCCTCCGCGGGAGCGCGGCGCCGGGCGCGTCGTCTGGAGCGACCGACGACGAAGACCAAGGCGCGGACGCCGACGCCGGCTGCTACTCGGCCACGAAGCGCACGCGCGTCGCGGCGCTTGCCTGCGTCGAGTCGGCGTCCAACGGGCTGTGGTACCAGTGCGTCGGCGGCAAGTGGTACCGCGGGGCCGACAACGGCAGCGGCATCGGCGGCGCGTGCTCGGCTTCGTACCCGCTCGAGGACTGATCGCGTCGGCTCGACTCGACTCGACTCGGGCCGACTCGACTCGGCTCAACCCTGGAACGTGGCGTCGAGCGCACCCACGCCGCGGAGCGCCTCGTAGAGCGCGATGCTCACCGCGTTCGCGAGGTTGAGCGAGCGCACTCCGCCGAGCGTCGGGATCCCCACCGCGCGATCGGCGTGCGCCGCGAGCAGCTCGCGTGGGAGCCCCACGCTCTCGCGCCCGAACACGAGCGCGTCGCCCGGTCGAAAGCCCGCTGTGAGATACGAGCGTTCGGTCTGCGCGCTGAACAAGTGCAGCGAGCCCGAGGGGCTCTCGCGCGCGAACGCGTGCGCGAACTGGGCGAAGTCCACGTGCTGCCTCACCTCGACGAGGTGCCAGTAGTCGAGGCCCGCGCGGCGCACGGCGTGCTCGTCGATGCGAAAGCCGAGACGACCCACGAGGTGCAGCGGTGAGCCCGTCGCCGCGCACAACCTCGCGATATTGCCCGTGTTCGGGGGGATCTCTGGCTCGACGAGCACCACGTGGAACGGCGTCGTCAGCGGCGCGGCGCGGAGTCGAGGTGCGGGCGGAGGCTGTGGGGACATCGGCGTCTCGGGGGCGCGGGCGTTGCTGTCGCGCCGCGTGACGATAGTCTTGATGTACGGGGACGAGGAGGGCGCTCATGCGGTCGGCACTGATCTTTGCTTTGGGGGTGAGCTCCGTCGCGATCGCGTGCGCGGGAGCCAAGAGCTCGGACCTGTTCGACGAGACCGGCGCGGGCTCGGGCAGCAGCTCGGGCACGTCGGGCACGAGCGGCACGTCTGGTACGTCGGGGACGAGTGGCACGTCGGGGACGAGCGGCACGTCGGGGACGAGCGGCACGAGCGGTACGTCTGGGACGAGCGGTACGTCTGGGACGAGCGGCACGTCTGGGACGAGCGGCACGTCTGGGACGAGCGGAGGTCCGACCAACTGCACCGAGGGCGGCAACGAGTGCAAGTCGGGCGACTTCTGCAACCGCATCGGCTGCTCGTCCGTCGGCACGTGCTCCAAGAAGCCGACGCAGTCCGACGTCGCCAACCCGGTGTGTGGATGCGACGGGGTGACCTACTGGAACGACACGATCGCGGCGACGTTCAACGCGTCGATCAAGTCGAGCGGCGCCTGCACCGCGGCCAAGACGTGCAGCGCCAACACCGCGTGCGGCGGCGGTCTGTACTGCAACCTGGACCGCCGCACCTTCGGGCAGTGCACCACGGGGGGCGTCGCGGGCACGTGCTGGGGGTTGCCAGACAAGTGTCCGGCAGGTGGGGCGAGCCAGAAACAATGCGCCCAGGCCGCCGGCGATCGGTGCACCACGTATTGCGACGCGATCAAGGCGGAGAAGACGTTCTTCGCGTCGAACAACTGCGCCAACTGATCCGGGGCGCGCGGGCGCGCCGACCTTGACGCGCGCCGCGGGCCCCTCGTAGCCTCGTGCCACGGAGCGCCCATCGGTGCTCGTGTCGGAGAGTCTCCCCTTGCGCACGACGCGCCGCGCGCTCACCGTCCTCGCAGTCGCCGCCGCCACCTTGGCGCCGGCCGTCGCTCGCGCGGACTCCGGGATGGACCCGACGCCCGAGCGCCTCGTGCTCCAGCCGCCGAACCTGCCGCCGGGGCAGACGTGCCAGAGCATCGCCGGAGATCCCGCCTCGGTCGTCGCCGCCGGCCAGCGCCCGCAGGACTTCTCGTGTGCCCCCGACAACCTCGGTTTTCGTAATTATATCAGCGAGATGGGGTTCGCGATCGCCCCGAGCGCGTTCCACCCGGCGCGCACCACGGGCGTGGGCGGCTTCGCGCTCACCGTCGACGCGAGCTACACGCGCATCTCACCCGGGCGTGCGTCCGACTCGGGGCAGCTCTACTGGCACAACGGCACGCGCGGCTCGGTCGATCCGAACTCCAACCGCACGTCGATCGTCAACAACGACCCTGACTCGATCCTGCAGATCTACACGCTCAAGGCGCGCAAGGGTCTGCCGTTCGGGTTCGAGGGCGTGGGCGCGCTGGGCTACATGGCCAACACGTCCCTGTGGGTCGTCGGCGGAGACCTGCGCTGGGCCTTGATGGAGGGCTTTCGCACGGGCGCCCTCGGGCTGCTGCCCGACGTGTCGATCGGCGGCGGCGTCCGCACGCTGACGGGCACCTCGAAGTTCTACCTGACGACGGCCGCCGTCGACGTGAAGCTGAGCAAGCCCATCCCGCTCGCCGACTCGGCCGAGCTCACCGTGCACCTCGGCTTCCAGCGGCTGTTCATCTTCGGCGACTCGGGCGTCGTCGACTCGACGCCCAACGTCGACCCGCTCGCGCAGTGCGGATGGAACGGCGTCGACCCGCAGACGGGCGCGCCCACGTGCCGCAACAAGCTGCCCAACGGGGCCGACGCGTCGACCGACTTCTCGAACAACTTCACGTTCGACCGCGTGCGCCTGCACCGCAACCGCGGCCTCTTCGGGCTCACGTACCGATACGAGTTCATCCACCTGGGCAGCCAGATCGCGTTCGACATCTCTGCTCCGAAAGAAAACCCGGGCATCGTGGGGCCGCGTCAGTGGACGTTGTCGTTCGAAGGCGGCGTTCACTTCTAGCGGCGGCGCTCTGCGCCGCGCCCGTCCTCTGGCTCGGGTGCACGCCGCGCCAGCCGATGGAGGGCGTGGGCGTGTCGACGGGAGGCCGCACCACGCCTCCCGCTGCCGCGCGAGACGCATCGGTCGAGAAGGTCGAGGGCGGCCTGCCGCCCGGGTGGCGCGGGGCGTTCACGCAGATCGGCGCCGCGAGGTTTCCGTCGTTGGGGCACGCCGCGGGGCGCTGGTCGGCCTCGGTGTGGGCCAACGCCGCCGCGCGCGAAGCGATCGAGGCGCCCGACGCATCTCTGCCGGTGGGCGCGGCGTTCGTGCAGGAGCACTTCGAGCTCGCGGGCGACGGCGGCGCGGGGCCGGTGATGATGATGGAGAAGCGCGCGCCCGGCTTCGACCCGGACCACGGCGACATGCGCTGGGTGGTCGTCACCGCGTCGGGCGAGACGGCGCACGACGGGCCGGCGCCGAGCTGCAGCGGGTGCCACGACGACGCGCCGCGCGATCGGTACTTCCCGATCCACTGAGCGACCCGCGCGCCGAGTTGCGTCGCGACCTCCGCCGGTGAAGGGCCGCGCGTCGCGTCGCGCTCAGGGCGTGGCGACGACGAGTCGAAGGCCCGCGTCGTAGCTCTCGAGCTCGCGCAGAGCGCCGTTCGCCGCGTCCCACGCGCCGCTCGCGAGGTCTCGTTCGACGTCACGGACGACACGCTCGACGACGGCCGGATCCATGCGCGCGAAGCCGGACGTGGCCGCGCGCGCGGCGGGGTCGAGCACGCGCTCGGGGTGCGCCCAGAACGCGCCGAGCATCCAGTCCTCGCAGTCGCGATGCAAGAGGAGCGGCGTGATGTCCACGCGGCCGCCGAGCCATCCGGCCAGGGTGTCGAGCGGCGGGAAGATCTGCCGGTCGAGGGCCGCCAGCTCCGTGAGGTAGTCGCGCACGAGCCACATCTCGCCGCCGACGGCTTGGTCGAACGTCACGAGGACGACGGGCCCGCGCGCCACGCGCCGCATCTCGCGGACGCCGGCCTCTCGCGTGTCGTCCCAGTGATGGAGCGAGAGCACCGACATCGCTGCGTCGGCGGCGCCGTCGCGCAGCGGTAGCTCGTGCGCCCACGCGCGCACCGCGGGAGGCAGATCGCGCGGACGCTGCGCGGCCATCACGTCGCTCGGCTCGATCGCGATCACGTGTCGGTCGCGGGGCTCGTACGAGCCTGCGCCTGCGCCCACGTTGACGACCACGCGCGCGTCGCCGAGCGCGGCGTGGATCGCGCTCCGCAGTCGCGGGTCCTCGCGGCGCGTCTGCGCGTAGCCGTGACCGATGTCGTCGTAGCGGGCTCGCACGCCGCGACTCTGCCACGGGGCGAGCCAGCTGCGGAGCCCGATCCTGGGAGCGAGCGCGTCCGGTGGGATCCGGAGCGTCCTATGGCGTCGCGATAACCGAGGAGAATCATGCGGTTGGCGCCGGTCGGCGCGCGACGACGTGGCCCCCGTGGCGGCGCACGTCGTTGGCCCGACCGATGCACTATCCCTCGACGCGGCCGCGTCGGTCGCCCTCGTCGCGGAGAAGGTCCCATGAAAACCCTCGGAGTCACCCTCACGGTCGCGTCTGCGTTCTTCACTGCCCTCGTCGCGTGCAGCGCGCCGTCGATCGACAGCGGCGGTCTCGACACGCGGCAGGGCTCGGACCCCAAGCTCCCCTCGAGCAACAACAACTCCGGCTCCAAGGCGCCGGCGAGCACGTCGAACCCTCCGGCGAGCACCGCGCCGCCGTCGAGCACCGCGCCGCCCGACAGCACGACCCCGCCGCCGGCCGACTGCAACACGACGGCGGACGCGAACGCGTGCTTCGACTGCTGCGCGGCCAAGAACGCGGCCGCGGCGCAGCAGATCGAGACGTTCTTCCAGGACTGCTTCTGCGGCGCGAGCGCCTGCCAGACGCAGTGCGCGCAGACCGCGTGCTCGGCGACCCCGAGCGCGCCGACGCCCGGCGACGCGTGCGACACGTGCCTCGCCGGTCGCGAGCAGACGTGCGATCAGCAGTTCCAGACCAACTGCGCGAACGATCCCGCGTGCACCGCGCTGCTCCAGTGCGAGACGGCCTCGCAGTGCGAGAGCAAGCCCTGACGGAGGACGCCCTCCGACCACGGCCGGGCGCGTGCAGAGACGGCGCGCGTCAGGCCAGGGCGAGGGCCACGATGGCGGCGAGCACGGCCACCGTCGCCACGAGCGTGGCCACCGCCGCGCCCACGTACGATCCCGCGATGGCCTTCTTGGCGCGCTCGCCGTCGAGTCGATAACAGCCGCGCAGGAACGCGCGCGTGGCCCTCGTGGGCAACCCGCTCGCGAGGCCGAGCAGCCCGAACGACGCCGAGACGCCCTCGCGCATCGCGACGACGGCGGCACCGAGCGGCCCGATGACCAGGTCCCAGCCGCACGCGTAGAGGCCGAAGCGCAGCGCGCGAGAGGCGCTGCGACGCGCGCCGACCCTGCCCGCGCTCCAGTCGATCGACATGCCGTGCGCGACGTGCGCGGCGACGAGCAACGCGGCGAACGCGGGGATGCCGAGCAGCACCACGCGGAGGGCGACCGAGCGGGCCGCGTCGTCGAGCGCCAGGTGCTTGAGCCACCCGGGGGCGACGACCGCCGCGATGGGGACGAGCACGAGCGCCATCGACGTGATGGCGAGCAGCTCGCAGGTCGCCGCGAAGCGGAACGCCGGCGCGATGGGTCCGTCGGGGAGCAGCTCGAAGAACGCCTCGGCGTCGCTCGTCGTCGATCGCGCCGTCGTCCACAGGCGCTCGCCCCACGCGCCCGGGCGCTCCCACGCCACGATCGCGACGATGCCCGAGCGCGAACGTTCGGACTCGCAGATACACTCGCCCTGTCCGCACTGCACGCACACGACGGCGGCGGGCACGTCCATCAGCTCGAGGTCCGAGTCGACCGGCGTGGGCACACGCAACGATCGCGCGGCCTCTGCGGCCGGCGGCGCCGACGGCAGATGGACTTCGTCTGGCGAGGCAGGATCGCCCCGGTCGATCGGCTCGATGCCGGAGTCCATGCGCGGTCGCCGCGCCGCCGTCATCCGTGGAGCATGACTCCATGGGACCGCGCGCGCCATGCGCGGCCGGGGCAAGGACGGTCTGGAGACCCGCAGGCTCAGTGCAGCGCCTGCCCCGCCGACGAGCCGCGGGCCACGCGAATGTCGTCGGCGCGGCCCCCGAGGCGCGTCGCGAGCACGATCGCCGCGAGCGAGACGGCCAAGGTCGCCCAGAAGGACCAACCCCAGGTGAAGTGCACAGGCACGCCGCGCACACCCTTGGGTGGAAAGGCGAGCAGCAGTCCCGTGCTCACCGCGGGGATCGCCGCGAGGAACGCCGCGGCGACGCGCGCGCCGCGTAGCTGGAAGATGGTCCGTCGACTCAAGACCGTAGGCAGGAGCACGAGCCAGCACACGCACGCGCCCCACAGCCACCCGATGCGCCCGTGCGCGAGGTCGAACCCCGTGCGGGTGTCGATGTAGGGAAGTGTAAGGTGTACCCAGGGCAAGAAGAACAGCGCGATGCCCACGAGCGCGAGGGCCGAGAGCGCTCCGCGGCCGCGGCGCATGTCGGTCCACTTCATCAGCTCTTGCTCGGGCGCCAGGGGCACGCCACCCTCGTCGTGCAGCGCCTCGGGCGAGGGCGGGAGCTTCTCGAACGGCACGAGCGCCACGGCGCACACGGGGCACGCCTTCTCCGAGCCGGTTTCGAACATCTCCCGGCAGAACGGGCAGGCGAGGAGCCCCACGCCCGAAGAATACCGAAAACCCCGCGGACGGGCACGTCGCCCCGCGTCTCGCTCCATCATGTCGGCCGCCCACGAAGACCTCGAGCCCATGCCTGGTCGACAGTCGGCGCGGCGCCGGAGTTCCCGATCGCCGGAGATTGCTTGAGGCGCGCGCGTGGAGTGTGCACACTTCCTACATGTCGCGACCCAAGCGATTGCCTGACGCAGACATCGACGCGTGGCTCTCGGCGCACCCGGGGTGGGCGCGTGTGGCCGATGGGCTCGAGCGTGGGTGGAAGGTGGCCGACTTCGGCGCCGCGCTCGCGTTCGCCGTGAGGCTCGGCGTGGTGGCCGAGGGCAAGGACCACCACCCCGACCTCGAGATCGGCTGGGGACGCGCGAAGGTGCGCTGGACCACGCACGACGCGGGCGGCGTCACGTCGCTCGACCTCGAGCTCGCCGAGAGGACGGAGGCGATCGCGGCGGAGGGCGGGGCGCGTTGAGCGAAGAGGACCTCGAGGACGCGCGGGCCCGTGTGCTCGCGCGGGTCGTCGCGCTCGTGGGCGAGGGAGAGCTCCCGCGCTTCGTGGAGGCGCTCACGCACCCGAGCTTCGCCAACGAGTCGGCCTCGCCCGACAATCAGCGCCTCGAGTTCTTGGGCGACGCGGTGCTCGGTCTCTGCGTGAGCGAGCTCTTGATCCGCGCCAAGCCCGACGCCGACGAGGGCGCGCTCACGCGGATGCGCGCCGCCCTCGTCAACGCCGAAGCGCTCGCGCAATGGGCGCGCGTGGAGCGCATCGGGGCGGCCATCGCGCTGGGGCGCGGCGCGCGGGCGGGCGGCGAGCGGCAGCAGACGAACGTGCTCGCCGACGCGGTCGAGGCGCTCGTGGCGTGCGTCTACGAGGCGCGCGGCATCGAGGGGGCGCGCAAGCTCGTCGAGAGCGTCGTCCGCGAGCCCATGAGGAGCGCGGAGCGCCTGGGCACCCGCGATCCCAAGAGCCTGCTCCAGGAGCGCGTGCAGGGCGTCGGGCAGCAGGCGCCCACGTACAGGGTCCGCGGCATGCGCGGGCCGCAGCACGATCCCACCTTCGAGGTCGAGGTGCTCGTGGGCGACGAGGTCCGCGGCGTGGGCGAGGGGCGCTCCAAGCGACTCGCCGAGCGCGCGGCCGCGCTGAGCGCGCTCAACGCGCCGCCGCCGGAGGAGCCTACGGCTTCGTCGACGGGACCTGACGAGGGATGAGCGCGCCGGCGTCGAACGCCGGAAGCACGATGAGCCCCATCTTGCTCGTGTCGCCCATCACGACGTCGCGCGCGCGCAGCTCGTCGACGAGCTTCTTCTCTGCGGCCTCGGCGCGCTCTCGGTGGATCGTGTTGCGGATCTGCGCGGCGGCCTCCTCGACCGTGCGCCGGCTCGGCGGCACGGTGGTGCGACGCCACACGACCGCCCATCCGTCACCCTCTTGCACGGCGACCCGCACGAGCTCACCGTCTTTGACGCCCTGCGCGGCGCGGACGACCGCGACGTCGACCTTGAGGCCGGCCTGGTTGCTCGTGCCGTCCGGCGAGAGGAACCCGAGGTTGCCGCCGCGGTAGCGCGTCGCCTTGTCGACGCTGTGCTCGCGCGCCAGATCGTTGAACTTGTTCGTCGTGAGGGTCTTTTCGGCCTCGGCGATCACGGTCGAGGCCTCCTCTTTGGACTTGCAGAGGATGCGCCACACGTTGATGCGCTCGGGAGCGTCGAAGCTCACGCGGTTGGCCTCGTAGTACGCGCGCACCTCTTCGATCGGGATCGAGTCGGCGTAGGGGACACCGCGCCGGATCACGCGGAGCGTCGCGCTCGACCGGGCGCGGCGGAGCTGGTGGGCCGTCGCGAGGTTCTTGTCGAGGCCGCGCGCCTCGGCGCCCGCCGCGTACACGAGCTCGGGCACGACGACGTCCTCGAGGAAGCGCGTGCGGATCTCTTCGGGGGTCTTGCCGAAGAGCTCGCGCTGGAACGGGGCGAGCGCGGCGATGCGGTCCTCGAGCTCGCCGACGGTCATCGACCGGGGGCCCACCTTGACGACCACCGCGGCGCGCCGCGCGTCGACCGCGCCGTCTGCGCTGGCCGCGTCGCGCTCTTGCGCGAGCGCGTCACCCGCGACCGAGGCGACGGCGAGGAGCAAGGCGGCGCGCACGAAGGCGCGGAGGGGGCTGGACGCGACGAGCACGCGCCTCACCTACCAAACCCGAGTGCCGGCGGCTACTTGCGAGCGCGGCGCCGCGCGTCGGGGAGCACGCCCGCCTCCCGCAGGATCTCCTCGCCGATGCCCACGAAGCGGTAGACCTCGGGGCGGAACGAGTAGGCCCGGTGCAGGCGCTCGACCACGTCGACGATGCCGTCGGCCGGGACCTGGCTCTTGCGGACCTTGGCCACCTTGCGGATGTTGGCCAGCGGCTCGCCCAGGTCCATCAGCTCTTGCACGCGCTGCAGGATGTCGAGCGGCTTGAGCTCGCGCGTGCCGCGCGCCTTGCCGTCGGAGAGCTCGCGCAGCAGCCGCTGGCGGCGCTTCTCGGTGCGGCCGTCGAGCTGGGCGGCGCCCGACCCGCGTCCGCTGAGCACGTCGTTGAAGACGCGCGCGGCGCGGCGCTTCTCGATCGCCTCGGGGCTGCCGCGCCGGTTGGCTGGGCGCGCGCGGCCGCCGAGGGACTCGCCCCGCTCGTCGGTGCCGCGCGGGCGGCTTGCCTTGATCTTTGCGGCCATCCAATCGTGGAAAGTAGGTCACTCAAACGCGATTGTCAAAAAGCCAAGTCCGCGCGCCACGCCCGATGTGTCTCGGCGTGGCGCTCAGCGGTTGGTCGCGCACGTGTACAGCGTCGCGGCGAGGACCAGAGCCCACAACGGCCACGTCGAGCGCAAGAAGTCTCGCGCGCTGCCCTGCGCCTCTCGGCGTGCGCGCCGCGCGCTCTCGCGGAGCCCGACGGCGCGGGCCTCTTCTTCGCGGATGGCGGCGCGCTCGTCGTCGTCGACCTCGTCGTGACCGCGCAAGAACGCGGCGTGGTGGTCGAGCTCGTGCTCGATCGTCTCGCGCAGCTCGTCTTCCCAGTCGTAGGGCCCGTCCTCGTTCCACATGGCGCGGAACGTGCGGTAGTAGACCGACACCGTGCCGTGTGACGCGTCGCTGGGAGGCAGGTACCCGCCCATGAGCGGCGCGCCTCCCTCGTCGACGTCGGGCGTGCCGTCCTCGATCACCACCGCCACCGCGCGTGCGGGCTCGGGCAACCGGGCGACGAGCGCGTCGGCCATCTCCATCGCGCGATCGGCGAAGGCCTCGGCCGACACGAACGCGCGCGCGGGCGCCTCGGGCGGCGCGGCGTCGAGCCACGCGGTGAGCTCGCGGTCGTACGGTGCGTCGACGGTGGCCCTCGCGCCGCACGCCTCGCACGGTGCGTACGCGGCCAACCGCGGCGGATAGTGCGCGGCGTGCCACGCCTCGGCGAAGCCCCGCTTGGCGGCGTCGCTCGCGTCGGTCAGCACCTTCGCGAGTCGCTCCGGCTCGGTCACGTCTCCGACGGCGCGCAGGCCGAGCGCGTCGACGACGCCGGCGTCGAGCGGGTCCCATGGAGAAATCGCCCATGAAAATAGGCGCTTTGCGTCGCCGACGGTGCGAGGCGCGAGGGTGATCGTGCGCGCCTGGCGCACGCGGCCGACGAGGATGGGGTCGACCTCGAGAGGCGTGTCGAACGGCTCGGTGCGGTCGAGGTCGGGGTCGTCGAGCTCTCCGTCGACGAAGGGCGCGATCTCGAGATCGCGGCAAGGCGACGCCGACAGCTCTGCGCCGCAGTTGCCGCACGTGATGTCGACGGGCTCCTCGTGGAGCACCCCCGCGTGCGTGAGCACGGCGCGCAGCGCGTGGAAGTCGGCCAGCGCGAGGACGGCGACGTCGAGCGGGTCGCCGTCGGTCGTGGCCAGCGTCACGCGGCCGCTCTCGAACGCGTCGAGCGCGTCCTCGAAGAGCGCGCGAGGCTCGCCGGCGGGCGGCTCGTCGGGGCGCTCGCCATCCGCCGACAGCGCGACGCGTCGACCGCTGGGGAGGGTCAACGCTCGCGGCGCTCGGCTCACTTCTGCGGTCCGGGCGCCGCCGTCCCGCCACGACGTTCGTGCACCTCGGGCTCGATCTTGAGCCAGCGCACGATGAGGGCGTGGAGCGCGTAGATGGCCGGCGTGAGCAGCACGGCGACGATGAGCTTGATGACGTACTCGCGCCCGATCTTGGCGAAGATCCACGCGTAGCGCTCCGACGACGTCATCTTGCCCAAGAAGGACGACGCGTCGGTCGACGCGGCCCACGTCCAGAAGATGAGGTTGATCGTCACCGTGTCGACGATCTGGCTGAGCACCGTGGAGCCCGTGGCGCGGAGCCACAAGTGCTTCGACTGCGTGAGCGCTTTCCAGAATTGAAAGACCTGGATGTCGAGGAATTGCCCGATCAGGTACGCGATCATCGAGGCGATGAAGAGCTGGGCGCTGCCGCCGAAGATCTTCGCGAACTCAGCCTGCGTGAAGTACGTCGAGTCGTCGACGCGCAGCCAGGTGGACACCTGCAGCACGACGTACGCGAGCACGGCCATGGCGAAGCCGAGCAGCGTCAAGAAGCGGGCGCCGCGCCGGCCGTAGAAGTCGTTGACGATGTCCGTGAGCAGGAACGTGACGGGGAAGGGGATGATCCCCACGGAGATCGGCCCGAGCGGCGTCCAGAGCGTCTTGCCGCCGATGACGTCCCCGAGCAGCAAGCAGGAGACGAATATGGCTGCAAGATACACGTAGAGCTTGTGCGAGGCCGTCATGCGGTCGAAGACCGCGATGGGCTCCTCCTCTACGGCGGCGGCGTCCGGTTCCTGCATGGGGTCGTCCGCCCGCGGCCAGGCCGCGCGCTACGCGATCTGCGCGTTGGTCCCCATCTCGTGCGCGTCGACCGAGTCGGTCACGGGCGCGTTCTTCTTCTCGGAGCGCGCGCGGATGGCCTTCGCGTCGGCCGGCGGATCGAACGGCGCTCGCCCGATCTGCTTGGTCTCGAGGCGCGGCACGAACGCAGACACGACGTACGCGCGGAAGACCCACCACAAGAAGCTGGGCTCGTTGAGCGCGGGGTCGATGTTCGGCGCGAGGCGCGCGTGGATCTCGGGGAGCTTGCTCCAGTGCGCCCCGGGGTTCTCGTGGTGCGCCGTGTGCAGCCCCGCGTTGAACACCAGGAAGTTGAAGATGCGCCCGGTGATGTTGCGCGAGTGGTTGTGCTCCGACCACGGGTCGCAGTGCACGTGCTGCATGTAGTTGAACCACATCATGCTCCACGTGCCGAAGAACGACGGCAGCCCGAAGGCGAGCATGTACACGTAGAGCCCGGTGCCCAGCCCGTGACGCGCGATCGCCACCGCGGCGACGCCGACGAGGCAGCCGATCCACACGGTGTACTGCGTGACGATCTGCCGGTAGAGGCGCCCGTTCGAGGCCTTGGCCTTGCGGATGTACTCCTTGATGGGGCCCGACTGGTAGTACGCCGACACGAAGAAGTAGCTGACCGCGATCCACCACGTGTTGCGGTTGGTGTGTCGCCACGTGATGGTGGCGTCGCCCTCGCGGTTGACGTGCTTGTGGTGGTTGAGGTTGTGCGTGGGCACCCACGCGAACGTGGGGTAGCCGTAGAACACGCTGACCCACGCCGCGAAGAAGGCGTTGAGGCGCCGGCTCTTGAACGTGGGGCAGTGGTTGTGGTTGTGCGCGATCGTGCCCGCCGCCATCGCGAGGTAGAAGCTCAGCGGGGACAGGTACGGGACGAGGGCAGGCCGCGCGAGCTGCGCGAGCAGCACGGTCGGCATGAGCAGAGCCCAGAGGATGGTGCGCGCGTCGGCGCCGTGGCGCGGAAGCATGGCCGGGGCGTAGGACATTGTGCGACCCCGCGCAACCCAAATGCGCCGCTATTTGCGCCAAAAGTGACGGATCCGAGCGCCTGGGTACGGGGCCCGGCGCGCCGCGGGATCAGAGCACCTCGAAGGCCCCGCGAAAGCCGATCACGGCCTGACCGACGGGCACGGTGGGGCGGGCGGTCCGGCCGATGGTCGCGAGCTCGACCGTGGGCCCGATGCCCGCGTACGGGCCGGCGACGAGCCAGGGCGCCGCGCGGAGATCGATGCCCGCGCCGAACAGGGTGGTCCAGCCGAGGCGCGCCTCTGTGTTGCCGCCCGTCGTGCCGTACGAGAGGTGGAGCACGTCGAAGCCCGACGAGAGCGAGAGCCACGGGTCGACGGCGCTCTCGCGTCGGAAGTGATAGCGCGACACGAAGGCGAGCGAGATGCCGCGCCCCTTGCAGGGGCCGCACTCGCGGAACGTGCCCATGAACCCTGCGGCGCCGCCGAGGTACACGTGCGAGCCCACGAAGCGACCGAAGTCGAGCGTGATGGGGAGCGTCGCCGGCACGAGCTCCGACATGGAGCCGCGTGTGGACACCCCGCCCGTGGCCCGGGCGTAGCCGAGGCGGAGACCGAGCTGCGTCCGCCGTGAGAGCGGCGTCTCCTGCGCCGTGGGCGCCGCGGCAGCGTCGACGCGGCGCACCTCGGTCTGGCCGGGCGCCGGGCCGTCGCCGTATGGGTCCTCCCAGCGGCCCGAGAACGACGGGTCGGCGTGGGCGGAGGCGGCCGTGAGCGAGACGAGCGAGGCGGACAGGGCGGCGAACGCGATGGCTGCAGTGCGCATGCACAGGCGCATTGCGAAGCAGGTGCCAACGGCGAAACGCCGCGAACATCGAGGTTTCGCGTGTGGCGGACGAGGCTCGCGCGCCCGCACCGGGACAATGGTGTCGCCCTCGCGACGCCTGTGCCATGGCTCAGACGCGCACGTCGGGCGGGACCTCGCTGGCGGGCGGCGGTCCCTCTGCGGTGAGCACGAGCCTGAACGCCGCGCCTCGGCCACCCGGGCCCGCGCCCACGTGCGCGAGCTCTCCTCCGTGCTCGAGCGCGATGCGCTGCGCGATCGCCAGCCCCAGACCCGTGCCCGTGGGCTTGGTCGTCGCGTAGGGCTCGAAGAGCCGCGGCTCGAGCTCGGGCGCGACCCCGGGCCCGTCGTCGCTGACTGTGATGTACGCGGCGCCGTGCGCCCCGGCGGCGAGCGTGATGCGGACCTCGCTCCCGCCGTCTTTGGCGGCGTCGATCGCGTTCTGGACCAGGTTCGTGAGCACCTGCACCACCTGGTCGCGGTCGGCGCGCACGGTCGGCGCCTTGCCGTCGCGCACGAGCTCGAGCGCCAGCCCCGAGGCCTCGGCCGTCGGCGCGTGCATGCGCACCACGTGCCGCGCGAGCTCGTCGAGATCGACGTCCTGCGGTCGAGGCTGCGGTAGCCGCGCGAAGCGGGTGAACTCGGTGACGATGTTCGAGATGCGGTGCACCTCGTCGAGCACGGTGCGCGTCGCCTCGTCGAAGTACTCGTCGAACGCCGGGTCCTCGCGCGCGCGTAGGCGTCGGAGCGTCTCGACGGCCGCGCGGATCGGCGCGAGCGGGTTCTTGACCTCGTGGGCGACCCGCCGGGCCACCTCGCGCCACGCCGCCACGCGGCTCGCGGCGGCGAGACGGCGGCGCGTCATCGCGAGGTCCTCGACCATCTCGTCGAACGCCTGCACCACCTCCTTGACCTCGCTCGAGCCCGGGCTCTTCGCGAGGCGAGGGTGCAGCGGTCTGGCCTCGCCGGCGGCGACCTTCCCGGCCTCCCGCGCGAGATCGCTCAGCGGGCGGCTCAGGCTCCGCGCGAGCAGCACCGCGAGCACGAGCGCGACGAGGCTCGAGGCGGCCGCGCTCGCGAGCACGGTGCGATCGATGGTGTGGAGGTTCTGCGTGAGCTCGGCGGTGCTCTTGGTCACGACGAGCGACAGCGGCGCCTGGGTCGCGTCGCGCAGCTCGCACGAGAGCGTCGCCTCGGCGGCGCCGGGCAGCGGCGGCGGGGTCTGCTGCCACGGCGCCGTGACGCGCACCTGGAGGGTCGTGCCCAAGCGCTCGAGCACCGGATCGAGGCGGCGCGCGCCCACGAGCGCGACGCGGTGCGCGCGCCCCGGCTTGACGCAACGCGCGACGATCGCCGGCGTTTCTCCGAGTCGAAACGCCCACTTGGGTGGACCGGCGGCGAGCGCGTCGAGCGCCTTGCGAGGCGTCGCGAGCAGGCTCGTGGGCGACGCCCCGATGACATCGCCCCGATCGGTGAAGAGGAGCAGCTCGTCGAGATCGAACGCGCTGCGCTCCTCTCGCACGACCTGCGCGAAGCCCATGCGCTGCTCGTCGAGGCGCTCTCCGCGGATCGCGATGTCGACACGATCGACGAGCTCGCCGCCCTGGCACGCGCCTCCGATGAGCTTCTGGTCCGCCTCGCCCTGACGCTCGATCTCGTGGCGGATGCGCTCGCAGACACGTCGCGTCTCGACGGCGAAGCGCGCCGCCTCGTGGCGTTGCAGCTGCTGCCGGATCGCGAAGCCGACGACGACCGTCGAGAGCGCGGCGAGGAGCCCGAACGTGACGGCGAGGCGGGGCGCGAGCTTCACGGCATCCTCACGGCTTTCGTGCCCGGTAGGCGCTGCCCCAGTCGGTGCCGAGCCCCGCGGGGCTCGCGGGCAGCACCACGTCGCGCGCGCGCCCGCCCGAGACGCGCACCTCGCCGATGACGCCACACCGGAGCGTGCGCGTGAGCGTGCGGACGGGGACGTCTCCCAGACGCGGCGGTCTCTTGGCGAGCGGCTCTGCGCGCGCGGGATCGGCGGCCGTCGCGAGCGAGATCAGCGCGGGGATCGTGCCGCGATCCAGCGCCCGGACGAGATCGATGGCGAGCGCGAAGAGCCGCGAGGCGCGGCGTGAGGCGAGCTCGCTCGCGGGCACCGGGTGCGCGGTCACCTCGTGCGAGGGGCGGGACACCGTCGCGGCGACGGCGCGCGCGAGCTCCACGAGCCAAGGCGCGTCGTCGCGCACGAGCAGCTGCGCGGGGGGGCCGCCCCAGCCGTCGTTGGGATCGGTGCGCCAGGCCGCGCCGAGGCCGAGGTATGCGAGGCGCGAGTGGGGGATCCCGTCGCACATGCGCTGCGCGATCCCAGGCGCGTCCCAACCGAGCGCGTCGCGGCCGGTGAAGAGCGCGGCCCACCCCACGGCGCCGTGATCGAACGGTCGCGAGCCGGCGCGTGGCTCGTGCAGGCCCGAGCCCAGCCAGCCGATGTCGTCGCCGCCGCCTTCGAACGCGCGGAGCGAGGCCGCGAGGTCGGGCGCGGCGCGCGCGGTCACGCCGTCGAGGAACGACGGACCGAGGGGCGCGAACGGGTTGCGCTCGAGCCGCGCGCCGTCCGACGCCCGCGTGAAGCGCAGCGCCCCGGTTCCCACGGGCGTGTCGGGAGAGAAGCCTGGCCCGACGATCGCGGTCACCGGAGACGCGAGAGCGCGCGCGAGCGCTGCGGCGTCGCGCGTCGCGAAGACGAGCGCTCCTTTGGCGTCGATGCGCGGCGCAGGGACGTCGACGAGCCACGCGCGTCCGCCCCGCGCGCGAGATCTGGCGATGGACACCGCGACCTCGCGCGGGCCGACGGGCTTGCCGTCGGAGGCGCGGAGCCCCGCGCGGAGCACCACGCGCAGCGCGTTGCCCGCGGGCTCCGGATCGGACTCGGCGAGCGCGGGCTCGATCGCGTCGCCGACGCGGCGGTACAGCGTCTCGAAGACGGCGGGTCCGAAGATCGCGGCGGGCGCGTCGTCGATCGCGTGCGGATCGATCGACGCGAGCGGCCAAGGCACGCGCAGCGCGAGCCGACCTCCGACGGGCACGCGCCCGCTCGCCGTCGCGCGCGCAGCCGTGAGCGCGCCCGCGGCGCCAAGGACGACGGCGCGCCGCCCCACGCGCGGACCGCGGCGCTCAACGGACAAGCCACACCTCTGCGCCGACGACGGCGACGACACCGCGCCGCCCGTCTTGCTCTGCGGGGCACGTGCCGATCGCGCGCACGCCGGCCGGGGCCGGGAGCTTGCGCCGCGTGCGGAGCTTGCCGCCCGTGAGCGTCGAGATCGTGATGGCGTCCTCACCAGCGTCGGCCGTCGTGATGAGCTCCGGCTCGCCGTCGTCGTCGAGATCGTCGAGCGCGAGCTGCGCGCCGGCGCCGTCGAGCGTCACCTCCACCGAAGCCCCACCGGCCGTCGCGGGGCCGCGCACCAGGCGCACGCTCCCCACGGGATCGCGCGAGGCCGTGACCGTCGCCGTCTCGCCGGTCGGTCCCACGAGCTCGAGGGACGCCGCGGCGTCGAAGCGCCCCGGTATGGCGAGCGGACGAGGCGTCGCGCTCGAGCGCTCGCACGCGGTGAGGCCGCCTTCGAACGCCGAGGACTCTGCGCTGGGCGCGGCGCACGCGCTCCGTCCTCGCGTCGCCACCGGGACGCCGGGAAGCGATCTCACGACGGCGAGCGACCCGTCGAGGGCGACGCCGCCCCGGTCCGACGTGCCGACGAGCAGGAGCCCGGGCGCGTCGCGGGGCGAGAGCGACGCGCCGCCGATCGGCTCCCGCAGAGGCACGGGCACGCGCTTCGCCAGGCTCGCCCACGTCGCCGTCTTGGTCGGCACGAACTTGCCGGCCCGAAGCTTGCCGAGCGCCACCCGGTCGCGCGACACGATCGCGAGCTCGAGCCCGCCGTCCTGATCGAGATCACCGCACGCGACGGCGAGCACGTCGGTCTCCGCGAGCGACGCCTTGTGCACCTTGGCCTGCTCTAGCGGCGTGGGGGCGAGGAAGGCCCGCACCTCGGCGTCGATGGGCGCCTGGGCGAACGCGTGCGCCTTGGGTCCGGGGAGCGGATTCCTGAGTCGATCCCAGCTGTTACCAACGACGGGATAGAGGTCGACCGTGACGCGGAGCGCGCCGCCGACGATCTCGACCGACGCGAACACGAGCGACGACGCGCGGCCCGAGAGCGCGCGCGCCGAGGCGAGGGTGGCGGCCGACGGGTGCGCCCGCGCGCCGAGCTTGCCCGCGAGGAGCGACGCGATCCGCGCCGACAGCTCCGCGCCGCGCGGCGCCGCGGCGTCGCTCTTGAGGGGGGACGCGACGACGAGCGCGCCGTTGGCGGCGGCGCCGAGGTCTTTCCCGATGGCGTCGGCGATCGCGCTGAGCGCGCGTGCGTCGGCGGGCGGAGGCGGAGCNNAACCGCTCGCCGGGGGCGCCGGCGCGGCCTTGGGGGCTTGCGCGAGAGAATATGTAGAATACACAAAAAGGAGCGCGGCGGCCGCGGCGCCGACCGTGGTCGCGACGTGGCCGCGCGAGCTCACGGCTCGTCCTCGGCGCCGCCGTCGGGGGCGCCCGGCGCGGGCAGCGGGGCCAGGGCTCCGCCGTCGGGGCCGAGCGGCGCGCCTGCCTCGGCGGGCGGCTCGGCCACGTCGGTGGGCTCGGTCCCCGTGAGGAAGATCTCGTCGATCGCGTTCTCGGCGCCCTCGTACGCGAGCTTGCCGGTCACGGGGTCGATGCGCTTGGTGACGATGCCCTCGGGGCGGGGCATCTCGACCTTGGGCTTGCCCTCGTGTGCCGCCTGCATGAACGCCACCCACGCGGGCAGCGCCGTCGACGCGCCCGACTCCCCGCCGCCGAGCGGCTTGGCGTCGTCGAACCCGACCCACACGGCGCACGCCACGTCGCTCGTGAACCCCGCGAACCACGTGTCCTTCGCGGCGTTGCTCGTGCCGGTCTTGCCTGCCACGGCACGTCCGAGCGCCTTCGCGCGCTGACCGGTGCCGTGGTCGACCACGCTCTGCAGCATGTTCGTGGTGAGGTACGCCTCGGCGGGGTCCATCACCCGACGCGCGGGCGGCAGCGGCTTGAGGCTCACCTCGCGGCCGTCCGGGTCGACGATCTTGGTCACGATGCGCGGCTCTTCGTACATGCCGCCCGAAGCGAACGTGGCGTACGCGCCCACGAGCTCCATGGGGTGCACCTCGTACGAGCCGAGCGCGAGCGACAGGTCGGGCTTGAGCGTCGATGTGAAGCCGAGCGCCTGCGCCCAGTCGACCACGTTGGCCGGGCCGACGTCGTCGAGCACGTGCACAGCGGCGATGTTCACGCTGTTCGCGAGCGCCTCGCGCAGGCGCAGCTGGTCCGCGCCGGCCCAGCCCTCGTAATTGGTGGGCTTGTATCCGCCGGCGAAGGGCCGCGGGGTCGGGTCGACGAGGCTCGCGGGCGTCCAGCGGCGCGAGTGGAGCGCGTACGAGTACACGATCGGCTTGAACGTGGAGCCCGGCTGTCGTCGCGACTGCGTGGCGCGATCGAGCCCGCCGGCGATCGCCTCGTAGTTGCCCGCGAGCGCCAGCACCTCGCGCGTGCGCACGTCGAGCGCCACGAGGGCCGACTCGGGGCCGAGCTCGAGGCGCAGCGGCACCTTGGCCTCACCCGCGCCCACCGCGGGCACCGGCGCGAGCAAGCTGACGCGCACGCGCACGCCAAGCTCGGCGAACGCGCTGGGCGCGAGCTTCTGTGGGTTGTAACGCGCGTGGTCGGCGAGCTTCACCGACCCCACGATGGTGCCCACCTTCACGTCGAGCGTGCCGCGGCGGTCGTCGGCGCTCACCACCGTGCCCACGTACACCTTGTGCGTCTCGAAGCTCGGCGTGCCCTCGAAGGCGGGCGCGAGCTTGGGCGGACTCTTGCCCTTCTTGGCGGCCTTGGGCAGTCGGAGCGGCGCGACGAGGTGGTGGCGCTTGTCGTACGCCTCGAGGTTGTCGCGCAGGGCCTTTCGCGCCGCCGCCTGCAGCTTGGGGTCGATGCTCGTGGTGATCGTGAAGCCACCGCGCGGTCCGCGCTCGGGCTCGAGCTCCACGAGCAGGCGACGCGCGATCTGCACGGCCTCTGGCGCCAGCTCCGAGTTCGCCTCGAGCGTCGGCGCGAGGCGCACGGGCTCTACCTTGGCGAGCTCGTAACGCGCGTCGTCGAGGAAGCCCTTGGCGTGCATCTGGTCGAGCACGAACTCGCGCCGCGCGAGCGCGCGCTTGAGGTCTCGCTTGGGAGAGTAGATCTCGGGGCCCGCCGGCACGCCGGCCAGCATCGCGGCCTCGGCGACGGTGAGGTCGGACGCCGACTTGCCGAAGTTGTCGCGCGACGCCTCCTCGATGCCGTAGCGCCCGTGGCCCAGGTAGATGTGGTTGAGGTAGAGCTCGAGGATCTTGTCCTTGCGCTGCCTCGGCGTGCACGTCGGGCAGAGCTCTTGCTCGAGGCGGCGCGCGAGCAGCGCCTCGCGGATCTTGCGGCGGTAGGTGCGCTCGGAGTCGAGGAGCAGGTTCTTGACCACCTGCTGCGTGATCGTCGAGCCGCCCTGGCGCGTGCGTCCGGCGCGCAGGTTCACGACGAGCGCGCGCGCGATCCCCAGGTAGTTGACGCCCTCGTGGTTGTAGAAGTTCGCGTCCTCGGCGGCGAGCACCGCGAGCTTGAGGTGCGCGGGGATCGCGTCGATCGAGACCACCGTGCGACGCTCCGTGAACAGCTCCGCGAGCAGCGTCCCGTCGCGGGCGACGACGCGCGTGACCTGCGACGGGCGGTAACCCGCCTCGAGCTCGGCCACGCTCGGCAGGCCCTCGCTGTAGTGCCGGACGAGGAGGACGAAGGTGAGCAGCCCGGCGAGCGCGAAGGCGAGCAGGGCCAGCGCGCCGCGCCACGCCCAACGCAGGATCTTGGCGCGGACCGGCGACGGGGTACCGCTGCCCTCGTCGGCGCCCGCACGCTCTTGCTTCTTCTTCGGCTTGGGGGGCTCCTCCACGTCGTCCATCAGCTTTCGCACGCGCACGTTCTTGGGAACGCTCGGGGGCGAGGAGCTCATCCGGCGCTCGGAGCCGGGACGCGACGAGGGAGGCCTTTCCGCCACGGTCGCCAGGGTAGCAGGCTCAGCGTGCGTCTGCGCCGGCCGCCGCGTCGGGGGCTACCGCGTCGGGGGCCGCGGCGTCGCCGGTCGTGGTGTCGGGCGCCGCGGCGTCGGGCGCGGATCCGAACAGAAGCGCGAGCATGGCGTCGTGCCCCTCGGGCGTCGAGCCGGCCGCGGGGACGATCTCGGCGATGGGGTTGTCGGGATCCCCGGCGACGCGCTCGGCCTCGATGAGCGTCACCCGCGCGCGGGCTCCCGGTCGCGCGCCGAGCGACTCCACCGGCTTGCCGATCACGCGGGCGATCTCCTCGCCGCCCACGTCGATGGGAGACGTGACCGCGCCTCGCGCGAGCTCCCCCGCGACCGCGTCGAGCACGCCGCCGAGGACGGGGCCGCTCTCGGGCCGCAGACCCTGCATCACCAGGTCGGCGCACCCGAAGTGACCCAGACCGAGGCTCACCATCCGGGCCGTGCCTGCTCCGTGCGGGTAGAGCTGCACCGCGAAGTGGTCGGCCCGCAGGACCGGCGCGCCGAGCGGCGCGGTGATGACGTGCGAACGAAAGGTGTCTGCGTTCTCGATGCGTCGCACGACCTCGTCGTACACGAGCCCTCCCGTGGCGTCGGCGAGGGCCGCGGCGACGGCGAAGGCGGCCCGCGCGGGCAGGTGGTCGGGCGCGCCGGGACCGTGCGCGCGCACCACGAGCACGAGCGGGCGGACCCCGAGCGACGCGAGCTCCGACGACGTCAGCGTCGGGCCCATCGCGGCGCGCGCCTCGGGCGCCGGCAGGCCCCAGTCGTCGGTCGCCATCGTCGTCAGCGAGAACGCGTCGGGCTGTCGCACGAGCTGGGTGACACGCGCGCAGACGTCTCCGCAGTAGCGGGGTGAGAGCTTTCGCACGGCGAGCTCCACGTTCGCCAGCTCGCGCGCGCTCTCTTCGACGAGCACACCGAGCTCCACGCTCGCGCGTGCGGGGCGCGGCACGGGCTCGGTGAACGTCGCGTCGGCGGCCTCTACGGGCGCGACGGCCGCGTCCCCCGTCGTCGCCGCTCCCGGCGGGGGCGTGTCGGGCAGCGACAGCCACACGATGAGCGCGAGGGCCGCGGCACCCGCGGCGACCAGCTTCCAGATCGCGGCGTCGGACCCGCCTTTGCGCGGCATGTCGTCGCCGCCTCGCTCCTCACGCTCTGCCACGGCGGCATCTTGGACGACGGGAGCGCGCGCCGTCGAAAAAACGGCCGCGGCAGCAATATCGAGTGATTACATATGGTTCATGGCGTAACTCATTCATGAGTCACGTTCATCTGGCGCAACGCGTCACTGCGACGTATATCCTCACGAGGAGCAATGCGCGTGGACGTGCCGGGACCTGTCGGGCTCTATGACCCTGCCTTCGAGCACGACGCATGTGGGCTCGGCTTCGTGGCGGACATCGCGCGGCCGGCGACCCATCGCGTCGTCGAGATGGGGCTCGAGATCCTGCGCCGCCTCGCGCACCGGGGCGCCGCGGGGGCCGACCCGCTGACGGGCGACGGCGCGGGCATCCTCACGCAGCTCCCGCACAAGTACTTCGACCGCGTGATGCTCAAGGAGGGTAAGGAGCTCCCGCTCGCCGGCGACTACGGCGTGGCGCAGGCGTTCCTCTCGCGCGACCCCGCCAAGCAGCACATGCAGATGCACGCGCTCGCCGAGATCGCGCGCTACCACAACCAGAAGGTCATCGGCTGGCGCGACGTACCGGTCGACGTGCGCGAGATCGGCCCCGTCGCCCGCGGCAGCATGCCCGTGATGAAGCAGCTCTTCATCGCGCGCATGTGCGAGCCGTCGGCGTTCGAGCGCACGCTCTTCATGATCCGCAAGCGCGCCGGCAAGCTCGCGAGCCGCCGCGGCTTCGGCGACGACTTCTACGTCGCGAGCCTGTCGTCGAAGACCATCGTCTACAAAGGGCTGATGCTGCCCGAGCGCCTCGGCAGCTTCTATCGCGACCTCGCCGCGGACGACTTCGAGAGCAAGCTCGCGCTCGTCCACTCGCGCTTCAGCACGAACACCTTCCCCACGTGGCAGCGCGCGCACCCTTACCGGCGCATCGCGCACAACGGCGAGATCAACACGCTGCGCGGCAACCGCAACTGGATGCGAGCACGAGAGGCGCTGCTCGAGTCGTCGGCCTTCGGCGAGCACATCGAGGACTTCAAGCCCATCATCCGCCCCGACGGCAGCGACTCGGCGTCGCTCGACAACCTCGTCGACTTCTTGGTCGCGGGCGGGCGCTCGCTGCCGCACGTCATGATGATGCTCGTGCCGCAGGCTTGGAGCGGGCGCGACGACATGCCCGAGGCCGAGCGCGCGTTCTACGAGTACCACGCCGCGCTCGTCGAGCCTTGGGACGGCCCCGCGGCGCTCATGTTCACCGACGGCGATCTCATCGGCGGCACGCTCGACCGCAACGGCCTGCGCCCCGCCAAGTACGTGCTCACCAAGAGCGGGTACGTCGTCGTCGCGAGCGAGGTCGGGGTGCTCACGTTCGACCCGGCCGACGTCGTCGAGAAGGGGCGCCTCTCACCCGGACGCATGCTGCTCGTGGACACCAAGGCGCGGCGCATCGTCTCCGACGCCGAGATCAAGAAGCTCGTGACCACGGCGCAGCCGTACGGCGAGTGGCTCCGCGACAACAAGCTCGAGCTGTCGTCGTTGCCCGAGGCGCCCACGCTCTACTCCCTCGACAAGGACGAACGACACCGGCTGCAGCGCGTGCACGGCTACACGCGCGAGGACGTGCGCACGCTGCTCGTGCCGATGGCGCAGAAGGGCGAGGAGCCCGTGGGGAGCATGGGCACCGACATCCCGCTCGCCGTCCTGAGCGACCGCGCCGTGCCGCTCTACCGGTACTTCAAGCAGCACTTCGCCCAGGTCACCAACCCGCC
>JAGQJA010000219.1:2659-3613 GCA_020430845.1 Myxococcales bacterium | reverse complement strand
GGGCGCGCGCGCAGATCGTAGATCTGGCCGTACTCGGTCGGCACGTGATCCTCCCACGAGCCCGTCCAGATCCACTTCCCCACGTAGTCGCCGTCCCACACCATGTTGAAGAGCAGACCGGCGAGGTCGGCGTGGCCGTAGGGGCCGTACCCGGTGGGCCTGCGCCCAGGCGCTGCGATGAACACCGAGTTGTCGCACGCGCCGTTCGCGTTGCACGACTGGCCCGCGCCGTTCACCTCGGGGAAGAAGTAGTTGAACTTGTGGACCATNNCGCGGGATGTCGTAGCCGGCACCCCACGGGTACTTGCGGTTGTCGTTGCCGCGCCACGCCGCCTGGTACTCGGCGCTCGTGGGCAGTCGCCCGCCGTCCCACGCGCAGAGCGCGTACATCATCTGCAGGTTGACGCAGTTGAGCGCCTTCTCGTCGAGCTGATCGCGCCCCATCTTGGTGGGATCGCCCGCGCCCGCGGGAGCCCACCACGTGCGCGTGCCCTGCCCCGCGATGTAGCAGCCGTCGACCATGCGCGAGCCCTGCACGCGCGGCGCCTCTTCGAACACCTCGCTCGGGCCCATGCGGGCGTTGAGCTGGTCCATGTTCGTGGGCAGGTTCGCGAGCCACTGCTGCGGGAAGTTGCCGTTGCCCGTCATGGCCTGGCGCAGGTTGCCGTTGAAGCGCTCTGCGAACGCGCGCATGCGGCCCGCGGTGATGTCGTACTTGTCCATGCGCACGGTCTGTCCGTTGCGCTGGAAGGCGATCTCGGTGCAGCAGCTCTCGTGCTGGCGCCCGGCCTGGTTCGACTCACCGATGCCGCAGGTGTCGCCGCCGTACTTGCGCGTGCAGCTGCGGCGCGGCGCGCACTTCTTGGCGTAGGTGCAGCCGTCGCTCGCGCAGTCGCTGTCGGCGTTGCACACCTTGTTCGTCGCGCACTTGGGGTTGCCGGCGCCGCCGCAGTC
>JAGQJA010000219.1:0-2521 GCA_020430845.1 Myxococcales bacterium | reverse complement strand
CGCCGCAGTCCACGTCCGTCTCGGTCCCGTTCTTCACGCCGTCGTTGGCGGCCGGAGACACGCACTTGTCCTGCTTGCACACGCCGCTCGTGCAGTCGCCGCCCGCCGCGCAGCCCTTGCCCACCGCGCACTTCGGCGCGTTGGTCGGGGCGCCGCCGCCGCAGTCCACGTCCGTCTCGGTGCCGTTCTTCACGGCGTCGTCCGCCGCCGGCGTCGTGCACTTCTTGTCGGTGCAGATGTTGCTCTCGCAGCTCACGGCGTCGAGGCACGCCTTGCCCGGCGCGCACTTGGGGCTGTCCTTGCCGCCGCAGTCGACGTCCGACTCGTCGCCGTTCTTCACGCCGTCGGTCGCCGTCGGCGCGGCGCACTTGCCGGCCGTGCACACTCCCGAGGTGCAGTCCTCGCCCTTGCCGCACGCCTTGTCGACGGTGCACTTGGGCGCGATGGTGCCGCCGCAGTCGACGTCCGACTCGTCGCCGTTCTTCACGCCGTCGCGCGGCGTGCCCGGCTGACACGCGCCGTTGGTGCAGATGCCGCTCTTGCACTCGCCCGCGCCCTTGCACCCGCCGCCGATGTCGGCGCCGTTGGGGTTGCCCGCGGGTCCACTCGGCGCGCCGGGGGTGCCCTCGGGATTCGACGGGTCGACCAGCGGCGACGGATCGGCTTGGGCGTCGTCGCCTCCTCCGCCCAGGCAGGCGACACCTGTCAGGGCTGCCCCGGTCGCGACGAGCGCGATCGCCACGGTGCGCGGCGAGAGCAGGTTGTGGAAGAAGGTCTGGGCGAACGACGAAGGGCGAGGGGTCAAAGGGGCTCCGCGGGAGAGAGGGCGCGCCGCCTGTACTGCAATTTTCCTTCCTAGTTGTAATCAAATGTAGGCAGATACGGATTCGTTGAGGAAATTGGGGCACACGAGCACGCGCGCGTGGATCGCCCATGCCTCAGAGGAGGATCACGAAGCGCATCGCTCGGACGCGAAGCGCACGCGGGCGCCTCACCGCGAACGCAGCGGGCGCTGCCCGGGACGACGGCGCCGACCGGCTCAGGGCATCGGCTTCGCGTCGCATGCCGACGCCCGCTCGCACTGCGTGAGGGGCGCGCACTGCGGCGCCGCCAGGCACGCGGTGTCGGCCGCAGCGGAGCACGCGCCGCCCATCTGATCGATGCACCGATCACACGCGGCGCTCGGCGCGTTGCCACGACAGAACGAGGTGCCGCACGCCGACGCGCACGGCCCGGGCGTCTCGCACAAACAGAAGCCGAACGCGTTCGACCATATCTGCACGGCGTTGGGAGGCGCCTGCTTCTCGCAGCAGTCGTAACAGGCGATGAGGTTCGGCGCGGGCGCGCACACGCCGCTCGGTGCTGCGTCGGTGCCAGCGTCTGCCTCGACGGGTGGGGCGGGCTTGGCCGTTCCGCCCTGCTGCGTCGGCGACTCCTCCGCAGCGGGCTCCTTGGGCTGGAACGAGCGCACCGGCCACGAGCCCGACTGCCCAGAGTCGTCTTGCGTCGGCGCCGCCGAGCACGCGATCGCGCACACACCCGCGACGATCGCGAGCGGCGTGGCGACGCGAAGCCAGCCCGACACGCGCGGGGGCGACGCTGCGACGTGCGCAACGAAGTGGTCCAAGGTCCCTCTCCTCAGCCGCGGCCACGAGCAAGGGCGGCGGCTGCAGGAGCCTTATCCAAGGACCGTGCCTACACACATCCTGCACGATTTCACGGAGGTGCGCGCGAGCACCGAGAAAGTAGGCTCTTCGTCAGCCTCCTTGGATCACGCGCGCTCCATTCGCGGGGACAACGACGTTTCAGGGGCGATGTAGGGCGCGCGCGGACAGCGCCTCTGGTTCGCCGACCTCCTCGACGGGCTCGCCGACCTCGTCGACCCGCTCACCGACCTCCGCGCGGGCTCCTTCGATCGGCCCAGCGTCGACGCGGACGCGCGCGGGCTCGTTCGCCTCCTCGAACGCTCGAGCCTGCTCAGCGACGCGTCTCGCCCGACGGAGCTCGAGGCGCCGGAGCAGCTCAGGGTAGCAGCGCGCGATCACCCAGCTGAGAACGCCGAGCGCGACGTTGAACGCGCCGACTAGCGCGCACGATGGGGCGCCTTCGTCGAACCAAACGGGGACCAAGATCCCGAGCATGCCGACGACGAAAAGGATCGCGATCACCCTCTGCGCGATCCCGCGCCACCCGGGGAGATACCCGGGCCCAACGCGAAAATTGGGGATCGGCTCCTCCGGCTCGATCGAGGGCTCACGCCCGCGGTACGCGCTCATCATGGCGCCATATCGGCGGCTCGTCGTCCGCGGTTGCGTGGGATCCGTGGAGGGTCGCGTCGAGGCCCTCACGCCTCGCGCGCGGCGTGGAAATCGAGGCCGAAGCGGGCGAGGTACTTCTTGAGGCGGTCCGCGTCGTTCTTGCTCGCGCGCTTCTCGAGGCTCTTGGCAAAGAGACGACGGCCGGCGGCCGAGAGGCTGGGCTCGGCCGCGCACACCTCGAGCACGGCCTCGAGCTGCGCGCG
>JAGQJA010000218.1 GCA_020430845.1 Myxococcales bacterium | reverse complement strand
AGACGACGCTGACCTTCTTCTTGTCGCCGGGCTCGGGAAACTGGAGCGCGCCGACGGACTTCGTGACGCACTCGACGACGCTGGCGTCGGGGAGCGTCGAGCTGCCGTGGGTCGCGCGCTGGACGCGCCCGTCCGGACCGATCACGAATTCGATCGTGACGCGCCCGGCCAGGTTGGGGTTCTTGAGCTGCCCGGCGCCGTAGCACGCGTTGAACCGGCCGAAGCTCTGGCGCACCACGCGCTGCACCACCTCGCGCGGCAGCGCCCCCTTCACCTCGACCGCGCCTTGGCGGACGCTCGCGCTGCCCGCAGCCCCGCCGCTCACATGCATGCTCGGCATCACGTCGGCCCCGAGGGTCACGAGGTCGACGCCCGACATGCCCGCCGCGCTGCCCGGGCACGGATCGCAGTTGGTCGCCTGCCACGCGTACTCGGTGACCACCGCCCGCGGATTCTTCTCGAGCGTGCGATCGAAGAGCGCCGCGTAGAACGAGCCGAAGCTCGCGCGCGCCGACTCCTTGACGTCGAGGTTGGTCGGGATGGTGACGTTGGGGTAGTTCGCGACCTCGTAGCGCTCGGCGGCGAGGATGTGGACGATGAGGTCCTGCGTCCCGCCCGAGTTGAGCAGCCCCAGCTTGACCGGGAGCACGAGCTTGTCGGTGTCGTAGTGAAAGCGCAGCGGCGAGAGCGTGGCGCGCCCGTCCTCGAATTTCACCTTGGACACGTTCACCTTCGCGACGAAGAACTTCGACCCGGCGGCGACGTACGGCTTGAGCGCGGGCTCTGCGTTCGCGGGGATCTTGTACTTGTTGTCGCGGAGCCACGTGTCGAGGCCCGACGAGTCCGTGGCGCTCAGGATCACGATCTCGTACTCGCCGACCTCGAAGCGAGCCTCGACCTTGACGCTGGTGGTCATACGACCGTGCCCGGTGCCGAAGCCCTGACCGGTGCCCGTGCCCGCGCCGTGGCCGATGGTGCCGATGTTGCCCAAGCCGATGCCCGTGGGGCACGGGTCCTGCTCCCAGTACTCGACGAGCCGGGGCGCAGACAGGGTGTCGATCCGCTTGAAGACGTCGGCGCTCAGCGTCTTGACGTTCTCCTTCTGCAACACCACGGGCACGGGCACCACGAGGGCGAAGTCCTCGGGCGGGCCCTTGTAGTCGTTCTGCATCGAGAGCACCGTGCGCGTGCCGTCGCGCATGAGCACCACCTGCGTCGCGTCGGCGAAGAGATCCTTGTCGGCGCCGCTCACGTAGAAGCCGCAGAAGGCGCTGGCGGCGCGCGGCGCGGCGACGAGCGCGCCGAGCAGAGCGGCGCAAGAGACGGCGAGGCGTGACGACGTGCGCGCGGTTCGGTTCATCGCGCACGACGGTCTCGTGCGCGGGCGCCCGGGTCAAGCGTCGAAGGCACACGATGCCCCCTCGACGCGTGGACGCTCACGGCGCCCGGCGCGCAAAGCTCACGACGTGACGCACGGGCCTCACCGGCGCGATGACGCGGACGGCGCCGCCCTCCCGCCACGCGACGCCCGTCGACGGTCCGCCGTCGAGGTTCTGCGCCCCCTCGCAGCCGCGTCGCACCAGAAAGTGACTCAGCGCGAAGAGCGACGGCCCGACGCCCTCTCCCTCGTGCGCGCCCCTCACGACGACGACCTCGACCGTCTTGCCGCCGTCGCGGAGACAGAGCGCGGTCCGCGCGGCGCGCTTTCCGTCGTCGCTCTTGACGTTCGCCGCGCCGTCGACGACGAGCCGGGGACGGCACTGGATCGCGAAGCGCGTGCCCGAGGGCATCGCGAACGACTCGCTCTCCCACAAACGTGCGCGCGTCCCGTCGGAGGTGACGACCCCACCCGAGAGCTTGCGCGCAAGGCGCGACATCACGGCGCCGTCGGAGACGGCGAGGCCGATCGGCTCGCCTCGAGGATCGAAGAACCCGCCGTTGACGACGAGCTCGCTCCCCTGCTTCGAGAGCACCGCGTCGAGCGCGGTCGTCATCGCGACGTCGAC
>JAGQJA010000217.1:1595-1974 GCA_020430845.1 Myxococcales bacterium | reverse complement strand
GGTTCACGACGAACGACACCATCACACCGATCGCTCCAGCGATGCCGGCGGCGACGTAGCCGATGACCGTGCCGAGGAACTCGGCCACCGAGCGCAGCGCATCGAGCGAGCCGCCCGCCTGGCCGCTGGCGCTCGACGTGAAGCCGAACATCGCGCCGAGCTTGCCGAGCTCCTGGAAGACGAGGGAGACCGCGTTCTTCACCGCGTCGAACACGGGCTGAAGCGGCGCCATCGCCGAACGGAAGGTGTTGATGGCGCTCGTGACGACGTCGATGACGAACGTGAGCGCGCCGACGAAGACCTCGACGAGCACGCCTGCGATCTGTCCGAGGATGCGGCCGAACGCGGCGAAGTCGTCGGACGGGATGCCCGCCGCTGC
>JAGQJA010000217.1:0-1398 GCA_020430845.1 Myxococcales bacterium | reverse complement strand
TCTCGGCGCGGTTCAGCTCCTCGCGGACCGCGCCGGAGAAGCCGCCCTGCTCGAAGAGCTGCACGAGCCCTCGGAAGGCGAGCTTGATGCGGTCCCAGACGCGCGCGAAGAAGTCGGCGATGCCGCCGACGTTGCTTCGGAACGCGACGACGAAGCCTGCCACCACGGCCGCGAGCACGCCGAAGATGAGGATGGCCGGAAGGATGGTGGCCATCAGCCCGCCGAGCGTGATGCCCGCCGCCTTGAGCCCGATGAGGAGGAGGGCGAAGCCCGCCTTGGCGGCGATAACAGCGCCAACCAGCGCGACGACGGCGCCCGCCCCGACCACGAAGGCCGCGAAGGCCCGCTTCACAGGTGCCGGGAGCTGCCGGAACACGTTCAGCACCGCATTCACGACCTCGACGACGATCGTCAC
This sequence comes from Myxococcales bacterium, assembly GCA_020430845.1. Lineage (GTDB taxonomy): Bacteria > Myxococcota_A > Polyangia > Polyangiales > Polyangiaceae > Labilithrix. The sequence goes on along the minus strand of JAGQJA010000217.1, from coordinate 983 downwards.
GAGCGGCTTGAAGACCTGCGCGAACGGCTCGCCTGCGACGATGGCGAGGGTCTCGAGCGAGCCCGCGAGGAGCTGCTTCTGCCCCTCGAAGGTGTTGAGCATCTGCTCGCGGAAGCGCGCGGCCGTGCCCCCTGCGTTCTCGAACTGATCGCGCAGGTACGCGATGGCCGCTGCGCCGCGCAGCGTCTCACCGGAGTTCGTGCGTACGCCGTTCGTGACCTGTGTGAGGATGGCGTTCACGCCGCCGAGCGCCTCGCGCCCGAACGTCGACAGCAGGAAGGCCGACCGCTGCGCCTCGCTCATGCGATCGAGCTGGGGAGCGAGGTCGCCGAGGATGTCGAGGAAGCTGCGGAAGCGGTTCTGCGAGTCCGTCACCGACACGCCGACGCCGCGCAGCGCCTGCTGGACGCGCGGATCGGCCATGCGCTCCATCGCGACCGCGACGGCGGTGGAGGCGCGCTCGACGCCGGGCACGACATTCTTCACGAGGCCGAGGGAGATGAGCGTCTCGGAGAGCGACTGGTGGAGAGCCTGGGCGCCGCGCGAGGCGGTACCGAGGGCCAGCGGGAGCTCGCTCGCATCGAGCGCGAACACGTTGACCGCCTGCAGCATGCGGTCGACGGAGATGGAGGCCTCGTCGATGGAGAGGCCAAACGCCTTCATGGCCTGCGAAGCCAGCCCCGCTGCCTGAGACGGGGTGAGCTGGCCGAGGGAGCCCGCCGCGAGGTCGAGCACGGGGTTCAGCAGGCGGACCGACTCGGTGACGTTGAAGCCGGCGGCGGCGAGGTCCTGCAGCGCCTGCGTCGCCTGCGTCGGCGAGAACTGCGTGGCGAGGCCCGCTTCGATGGCGGCGTCGTGGAGCCGAGTCAGCTCCTCGGCCGTCGCGCCCGCGATGGCGCCTGCGGAGGCGACGGCCTGCTCGAACCGGCCTGCTGCGTTGGCGAGCGAGAACGCGGCCCCCACCGTCGCGGCGCCGGCCGTGA
>JAGQJA010000216.1:10555-12075 GCA_020430845.1 Myxococcales bacterium | reverse complement strand
GACCCTCGGCGTCGAGCGTGTCGGTCTCGACGCCGAAGCGGACCTCCGCGCGATATGCCTTGTCGGACGCGGTGAGGTAGGGGACGAGCTTGGTGGCCTCTCCGGCCGCGACGACGAGCACACCCGTGGCCATGGGGTCGAGCGTGCCGGCGTGGCCGACGCGGCGCGTGCCCAGCTTTCGGCGCAGGCGAGACACGACGTCGTGGCTCGTGGGACCACGAGGCTTGTCGATCACGAGCACGCCGCAGGCGTCGTCAGCCCGATCAGCCAAAGAACACGCTCTTGCGCTCGCCGAGCGTGCGGTCGAGCATGCCCTGGATCGTCGCCCGCACGCGCTCGGCCAGCCGGCTCACGAGCAGCTCGTCGTCGGCGGCCTCGGGGCCGTAACCGCGCAGGTCGAGAGGCTCGCCGAACGCGATGCGCCACTTGGTGGGCGCGGGGACGAGGCCGAGCGGACCGAGAAGCGGGAACGTGGGCGTCACGGGCACGTAGGGCAGCCCCACCGCCTTGACGAGGTGCTCGATGCGGAAGAGCAGCGGGTGCGTCTCTTCGGCGCCGACGATCGCGACGGGGACGATCGGGGTCGACGTCCTCAGGCAGAGGCGGATGAAACCGCCGCGGCCGAAGCGCTGGAGCCTGTACCGCTCGCGGAACAGCTTTCCGATGCCTTTGACCCCTTCGGGGAAGACCGCCACGAGCGCCTCCTTGCCGAGGAGCCGCTCTGCGTTCTCGGGGCAGGCGCGTACGGCGCCGAGCCGATTGACGATCGAGCCGACGAAGGGGAAGTGGTAGATGAAGTCCTCGCTCAGCCAACGCAGATCGCGCGCGCTCTCCTGCTCGCGGCGGATCGCCGTCCTCAGCATGAGCCCGTCGAGCGGCACGGTGCCCGAGTGGTTGGCCACGAGCAGGCAGCGCCCTGCCGCCGGCACGTGCTCGATGCCCGTGCATTCGACGCGAAAGTACGTGTGGTAGAGGAAGTCGAGCAGCGGGCGTACGCGCGCCTCGTACGTCGGATCGTGGCCGAAGTCGTCCACCTCCTCCGACCGGTTGCGCATCGCGAGGCGACCCCACTTGCGGAGGTAGAAGTCCGTGGTCAGGAGCTCTCGCGCCGTCTCGAACACCGTGGGCTCCGAGGTGGGCTCGGCGGGCCGCCGCGGCTCGACGATCGGCCCGCTCGGACGTGGGCGCGGCGCGTCGTCCTCGTCGTCACCGAGGAGCGTCGAGACGTCGCGCCGTGACGCCTCGTCGATCATGCGATCGAGCTCGGCCTCGAGCTGACGGATCTCTTCGTGCACGGCGCGGCCGGCGACGACGGTGTTCGCCTGGCTGAGCGGCGGCTCCGACGGGGGGCTCGGGGGCAGTGGCTCGGTCGCCGGAGCTTCGGTCGGCGGCGCGACGCTCATGGGCGTCGTCTCTTCGTGGGCGTCTCGCTTCGCGACGGCCCGCACCGCGGCCGTCATCGTCTTCTTCTTCGCGGCCGGGGTCTTGTCGGCCGCCTTCTTCTTCGCGGCCGGGGTCTT
>JAGQJA010000216.1:0-10481 GCA_020430845.1 Myxococcales bacterium | reverse complement strand
TCCTTCGCGTTCGCCGTCGCCGCCGTCTCCTTCGCGTTCGCGGTCGGAAGCGCCTTCTTCTCGGCCGTCGCCTTCGCCTTGGAGGTGGTGCCCGCCGCGCGCGTCGTCGGCTTGGTCGCCTTCTTCATACGGTCGTCTCCTGGAGCAGCCGGACGTCGCGGAGCCGCTGCGCGTTCGTGAAGTCGAGCACCGCCTCGCGCGTCGTGTAGGCCGGTACGAAGCCCATGCGCTCGCGGGCCTTGGCGCCGTCGGCCACGCACAAGAAGCGCAGGTATCGCAAGAACGTCGCGGGCGCGTCGGCGAGCTGCGCGAGCCACAGCACCGAGGTGAGCGTCTCGGCGATGGGGTGGGGGATGGGCGTGGCGATGCGCCCGGCGAGCTTGATCACCGTGGAGAGTGGCAGCACGCCATCGGCGACCACGTTGAACGTGCCCGGTACGTCGCGGTCGATCGCCAGCTTGAAGGCCGCGATGCCGTCGACCTCGTGGAGGAACTGCACGAGCGGGTCGAAGCCCATCATCGTGGGGACGACGCGGTGCGCAAGGTAGCGCGTGACGACGTTGGAGACCGTGGGGCCGAGCAGCGGCGCGGTGCGCAGGATCGTCACGACGGCCCCGGGCACGCGCTCGGCGAACCGCAGCGCCTCGCGCTCTGCGGCGATCTTGTCGGCGAAGAACGGCTCGGACTCGGGGGCGCGCAGCGGATGGCTCTCCGAGAGGAAGTTCGGGTTCGACGGGTCGGCGCCGTAGAGCATCGTCTGCGACCAACACACGATCTTGCGGACGCGGGCGTGGCGCGCGGCGACCATCACGTGGCGCGTGCCCACGCTCTCGAGCTCGTGCGCGAGCGCCACCGCGTGGGTCGGCGCCGACAGGAATCCCAGGTGGGCCAACGTCGACACCTTCTCGGCGGCCAGGATCTCGCTCAGGCGGGCCTCGGCCGTGGGCTGCGTGAAGTCGACCTCGTAGTACCGCGTCTTGCGGCCTGCGGTGGCGGGCGGCCGGATGTCGATGGCGACAATCCGAGCGATCTCGGGGTCCTCCTCGAGCACCCCGACGAGGTTCGAGCCCAGGAACGACGCAGCGCCGGTGACGGCGACCACCCGCGACCGGCCCGACCGGACGAGCTCGTCTCCAGGGCCGCCGGCCGGGTCGGGAGGGGTCGGGTAGGACGACCTACGCTTTGGAAGCACCATGCGGTACGCTTTTTAGCTCCGATGAGCGCTTCGATCCATCCGGCACCGTTGCGCCTCGGCCCGTACGAGCTGGTGCGCCGCATCGCGACGGGTGGCATGGCCGAGGTCTATCTCGCGCGTCGCGAGGGCCCGCACGGCTTCCAGAAGGTCGTCGCGGTCAAGCGCATCCTCCCTCAGCTCGCGAAGGACTCGGACTTCGTGGCCATGTTCGTCGACGAGGCCCGCGTCTGCGCGCGCCTGGCGCACCCCAACATCGTCCAGGTGTTCGACTTCGGTGAGCAGGACGGCGAGCTCTACATGGCGATGGAGTACGTCGACGGGACCACGGGCGCTCGGCTCGTGCGCGCCGCCGCGTCCAAGGGCGAAGAGATCCCGCTCGACGTCGCGCTCTACGTCGCGCTCAGCGTCCTCCGCGGCCTCGAGTACGCCCATGGCGTGCGCGGCGAGGACGGGCAGCCGCTCGACCTCGTGCACCGCGACGTCTCGCCGGGCAACGTGCTCATCGACCGCGCCGGCGCCGTGAAGCTCACGGATTTCGGCATCGCGCGCGCGGCCGAGATGGAGCGGCGCACCGAGACCGGGCAGCTCAAGGGCAAGCTCGGGTACATGTCGCCCGAGCAGGTCGTCGGGAGGGATCTCGACCCGCGCAGCGATCTCTTCACGACGGCGATCGTGCTCGCGGAGCTGCTCATGCTCCGCCCCCTGTTCACGGGCGGCAGCGAGATGGACGTGCTCCTGCGCATCCGCGACGCCGACCTCGGCGCGCTCGACCGCTCCGCGCACCGCGTGCCCGACGACGTGCGCTCGATCCTCTACCGCGCGCTGTCGCGGCAGCCCGAGCTCCGATATCCGACCGCTTCGGCCTTCGCGGACGCGATCGAGGAGGTGCTGCGACGGCGGCGCCTCCCGGTCGGATCGGGCAAGCTCGCGGCGTTCGTCGACAAGCTCGGGCTCGTCACGTCGATCGCGGAGGCGGAGCCAGACTCGGAGTCGGGCCTGCGGCCCACGGCCACCCTCGATGTGCCTGGCGAGGTGCGAGGCTCGAGCCCGCGCGCGAGCGTCGCGCCACCGTCCGCCGACACGCGCGACGTCGCGCCGAGCATCTACCGGGTCCGCCTCCCCGACGGCAAAGAGCTCGGGCCGCTCAGCTACCCGCGGCTCGTCGAGCTCTTCGCGACGGCCGCGGTCGACGGCGACGTCGAAATCGCGAGAGAATCCGGTAGCTTCCGGCCGGCCCGGGAGCTCGACGAGCTCAGCCGATTCGTGTCGAGCGGGGCGCTCCGCTGGGACGACGGGGTCTTCTCGCCGGCGAACGACTCGGCGCCGATCGATCGTGTGCTCTTGCCGACGCGCATGGCCCAGCTGGCGCTCCGCAGGCAGACCGGCGCGCTGTGCTTCCGCGACGGCGCGCGTCGCAAGAAGATCTACCTCGTCTCGGGCGTGCCCGAGTTCGTCGTCTCGACCGACAAGCGAGAGCTCTTCGGAGAGTACCTCGTGGCGCGCGGGCAGGTGCTGCGCATGGAGGTCGAGATGGCGCTCTCGATGCTACCCCGCTACGGCGGTCGCATCGGTGATGCGCTCGTGGGGCTCGGCGTGCTCCGTCCGATCGAGCTCTTTCGCGCCATCCACCAGCAGATCCAGGACCGCTTCCTCGAGGTGTTCCACTGGCGCAAGGGCGAGATGGCGTTCGTGAAGGGCGCAAGGTCGCACGAAGAGACCTTCCCGCTCGGCATCGACCCCTACGACATCGTGCACCGCGGCGTGCGCGACGCGTACGGGCTCGCCGAGATGGAGGCCATCCTCGACCCGCTCGCCGAGGACCCGATCGAGCCGGTCGTCCCGCCCCCGGTGCGCCTCGAGGCGTTCCAGTTCCCGGAGGCCGAGGAGGGCGTCCTGCGCGCGCTCACGAAGCCCATGACGCTCGAGGACTGCCTCGCGCGGCCCGAGATGCGTCGCGCCGGACGCGAGGCGTCGCACCGGGCGATCTTCGTGGGGCTGAGCTTCGACCTGCTGCGCTCGGCGCGCTGGCGCGAGTTCGTGGGCGTCCCGCTCTGACGAGGTCCGCGAGGACGTCGCGCCGCGAGGCCGCGCCCGTCAGCCGCCCAGGCTCGGCGCGCTCTGCTGCAGGAGCGCCGCGAGGCGCGCGCGCAGGGACCCCTCGCTGCGCTGGATACGCGCCTTGATGATGCGGGCCCCTTCGGCCGGCTCGAGCGCGAGCAGGGCGCGCGCCATCGCCTCCGTCACGGCGATGCTCTCGTCCGTCCCATCGCCGCGGAGCATGGCCACGAGACCGCGCTTGGCCTCGACGCCCTTCGTCAAGAGCGCGATCGCCCTGGCGCGCTGCGCCGGGTGGGTGTCGGTGAGCGTGAGCGCGGCGGCCGCTCGCACCTCGTCGCTCGCCGAGCCGCGCGTGGCGAGCACGCGCTCCGCGAAGTTCACGACGGGCTCGTCGACGAGGCGCAGCCGGCGGATCTCGTGCAGCGCGACGAGGCGCGCCTGATCGTCGGCGAACTCGAGGGTGTCGAGCAGCGGCTTGCGTGCGCGCTCGCCCCAGAGGCCCACGAGCGCGGAGAGCGCGGCAGGTCGCAGCTTGGGGTGGGGCAGAAAGCGCGCGGCGAGCTCGCCGAGCGCCGGATCGTGCCGGTCGGGCAGGCAACGGAGCAGGTCTTCGGCGAGCGCGACGCCGTCTTCTTGTGAAGGGTCGACCTGGCCGAGCGCGGTGCCGATGTGCGACCACCCGGCCGCGCCCGTCTCGCGCATCATGCGCACGAAGAGCGGACGGATCATCGGATCGCGCTGGTGCTCCCGCGCCGCCAGCAGCGCCGCGGCTCCGGCCCCTCCCGCCAGCACGATGAGCGCACGCGCAGGCTCGCGCTGGCTCGTCGGGCCGGTCAGGAGCGCCATGGCGATGGGGATGAGGCGCCCCTTCTCGATGATGGACTTCATGGCGCGGAGCGCCGCGGCCTCTCGCGGGCCTGGGCGACCGCCACGGCCTTTGGCGTGCTGCGCGAGCATCGTGACCGCCGCGAGCAGGGCCTTGGCCTCTCCTTGCCGCGCGAGCACGCTCATGGCGCCCTCGAGCAGCGAGACCTTGTGCCCGTACTCCTCGACGTCGCGCTCGGCGTCGATGCTCGCGAGCAGCGCCGACGGGTCGGTGACGAGGTCGGTCGCCACCGAGCCGACGCGCACGCTGTCGGCCAGGTCGCGGGGCAGGTCGTCCTCATTGAGCATGCCGCGGCGGTGCAGCTCGACGAGCGCGCGATCCGACTCCGACGATCGCTCGCGCACCAGGCGCGACGCGAGCGCACGGATGTAGCCACGGGCGAGCTCTTGGTCGCGGTCGGCCTCCTCGAGGTCGCCGAGCAGGAGCGACATGACGGGCGCGCAGTCGTGCTGCGGGATCACGTCGAGCAAGAACGGCCCCGCGCGGAAGCCGGAGAAGCCGCGCAGGTTGCCGACGGCCTCGTCGATGAGGTCGGCGTTGTAGAGCAGCTGGCGCACCTCTTCGGCGCGGGAGAGCACGCGGCCGACGTCCGTGAAGAGGTCCTCGCGCATCTCGCGCATCCGCTTGAGGCTCAGGCCGCGGACCATCGAGAGCGCGCGCAGGTCCCGCGCGAGGCGGGAGGCGCAGAGGCCCACCTTCCACGAGAGCTTGCGATCTCGCCCCACGACGTCGGCCACGAAGAGGGCCGAGACGCTCATGAGCGCGCGTTTGAAGAAGGCCTGACGCAGCTCGTCGTGTGCGAGGCGGCCGAGGAGCAGGTCGAGCGTCTCGCTGAGCTCGGTCTCCGTGACGCCCTCTCGTAGCGTGAGCGCGGCGATGCCCTTCTTGACGAGGATGTCGACGAACGGGTCGCCGTAGCTGCCCGTGACCTGCGACCCGAGCAGGCGGCGCAGGTCGCTGATCTCGGCGTGCCCCGTCATGACGCAGAAGCCGATGGACTTCTGCGTGTCGCGACGCGCGAACGTGAGCTCGCGGCGTCCGCGCAGCGCGGTCGACGTGGCGCGCGAGAGGATACGGATCGCCTGGCCGGCGTCGGGGTGGCCTCGCTCGAACGGACCGACGCGCAGGAGCGCGCTGGCGAACGTCATGAAGAAGCCGGCGAAGCCCGACGCCGGATCGTCGAGCATGGGCACCGACTCGACGATGCTGCGCTCCTCGCGCGAGTCGGGCCCCGAGTCGTCGTCGCCGGCGTGGAGCAGCTCCTTGAGCTCGAGGCGCAGCTCTCTCGCGGAGCCGGGGCGCTTCGACGCCTCTTTGCTGATGGCCCGGAGGATGACCTCTTCGAGCAGCGGGTCGAGCCCCTTGGTGATCTGCGACGGAGGGCGAGGTTCCTCGTGCTCGTGCTTGGCGATGATCTCGTAGGGGTTGTCGGCGATGAACGGAGGTCGCCCCGCCACCAGCTCGTAGAGCATGATGCCGCACGAGTAGACGTCGGAGCGCAGATCGATGAGGTCGCCGCGGCCCTGCTCGGGCGACATGTACTCCGGCGTGCCCGCGATCACGCCCTCGGTCTCGTCGAAGTCGGGATCGTCGGGGCGCGGGTTCTGGAGCGCCGCGATGCCGAAGTCACACACCTTGACGAGCTCGAACGAGCTGCCCTCGTCGTCGCGGCTCGGCACGAGCATGATGTTGTCGGGCTTGATGTCGCGGTGGATGATGCCGTGGTCGTGCGCGACGCTGAGCGCCGCGCAGACCTGGATGAGGATCTCGAGGGCGCGCTCGGGTGAGAGACGGCGCTCTTCGTCGAGCAGCGTCTGGAGCGTTCGGCCCGAGAGGTACTCCATCACGATGTAGACCAGCCCGTCGGGCTCCTGGCCGAAGTCGAGCACGCGCGTGGCGTTGGGGTGGTCGAGCTTGCTCGCGGCGAGCGCTTCGCCGCGGAAGCTCTTCATGAACTGCGGGTCCTGTTGGTAGTGCGGGTGCAGGACCTTGAGCGCGACGGTGCGGCGCAGCTCGCGGTGCACGGCCTTGTACACGGCGCCCGCGGCGCCGCTGCCGATGAGCGACTCGATGACGTACTTACCGTCGGCGACGGTCCTGCCGAGCAGCGGATCGTCGTCCTCGTCGAGCGAGCCGGCCGCCGCCCCATCGGGATCGACGGGGTGGCGGGTCTTGCCTCGCCCGCTGCGAGGTCCGGTGCGCGTCGGCTTCTTGCGGGTGCGGTTGGTCGACTTCTTTCGCGTCGTCGGCAGCTCGGCCGGCACCTCGAAGTCCCCCGTGAGCGTGACCGTGTCCTTCTGGCCCGACATGGGCGGCGCGGGGCGTGCCTGGGGCCGCGTGATCTGCGGAGCCTCGATGTCCGCGATCGACTCGACGGACACGCCGAGCACCGCGGCCACGGTCGCGGCCGGCACCTGCGGCGCGCTCTGGTGTCGCACGATCGTGTCGGCGTCGTCGTCCTCGTCGTCGTCGTCGGGCGGCGGCTCGGGGGCCGGCGGCGGCTCGGGCGCGGCCGGCGCGGCGACGAGCGCGGGGGAGCTCGGGGGAGCGAGCTCGTCGATCTCGGGCAGCGGCAGGTTGGCGAGGATCGGGTCGAAGAACGGATCGTCGCCGTCGAACGCCGCGGGCGCCGCCGCCGCCATCGGGCTCGCGGGCGCGAGCTCCTCGTCGACGGAGATGGGAACCTGGGCGCTCGGCGGGGGAGCGTCCGGCTCGATCACCACGCTCACGCTCAGGCTCGGCTCTTCGAAGTCCGCGCCGTGGGGCTCGGCCAGATCGTCGGGCTCGAACACGACGCTGATCGAGCGGTCGCTCGCGTCCACGCCGTCGCCCGGCGCGAACGTGGCGCTCTTGGCCGTCTCGCGAAGCGGGGCTTGGAGCGGGTCGTCGCCGGTGTACGGCACATCCATGCGGATCGTCCCGCGTGGCCCCGCGCGGACCACGTCGTCGTCGTCCTCCTCGTCGGGCGCGAGGTCCTGCGCTTCTTCGAGCAGGGCGTACAGCTCTGCGGCCTGCGCGCGGTGAAGCGGCTTGAGCCTCACCGGAAAGAAGAAGCCGCGGCGCGGCGAGCCTGTGATCTCCGCGTGGAGCGAGACGACAGGGGCGCCACCTACCTCGAAGGACAATGTGTGTGGGCCCTTCGCGCCAGGGGCGGTCTCGAGGCGGACCTCCGTGACCTCATGACGGAGCGCGGCCCTCACGAACGGCGCCACCGCGTCGCGGTCCTTCAGGCGCGTCACGAGGACGGGCAGGCTCGTCTCCACCGCCTCCCAGTCTAACCCGGCGAGAACACAAACAGTAAGCCTATGCAGGCCGACGGAGCACGGGATAGGGCGGGTGCGCCTCGGCGTAGACCTCGAAGCCGGCGCTCTCGAACAGCCCGAGCGGTCCCTGCCACACCTCGTGCTCGCCGAGCGCGTCCGCCGAGCGGCGCGGGTAGGCCTCGAGCACACGCGCCCCACGCGCTCGGGCGAACGCGGCGCCCCCCTCGAGCAGCGCGCGCGCCACGCCCGTCCCGCGGTGGGACGGTGCGACCAAGAAGCAGCCGATCGACCAGACGCCCTCGTCGTCGCCGAGGTCGGTCGCGCGGTAGACGGGGAGCGACCGCAGCTTGCCCATGACGGCGCGCGGCGCGACCTTCATCCACCCGACCACCGCGTCGCCGTCGAGGGCCACGACGCCCGACGCGCGCGGGTCGCCCGCGGTGACGTCGGCCGCGTGCTCGTCGAAGCTCTCCTCGGGGCGGTGCGCCGCGCGGTCGAGCCACGCGTTCTTGTCGCCGGCGAAGTGCCAGTAACGACAGAAACACGTGCATGTACATGCATCGAAGAGGGCGCGCCATCCGGCGAGGTGACGCGCGGCCAGCGGCTCGACGCGGAGGGTCGCCGCCGTCACGTGACGGCGCCCCGGGCGCGCGGGAGCGGACCGCGATCGGCCTCCCACGCCGCGGCCAGCGCGAGCGCCGTCGCCTCGTCGTCGCGCCGGGTCACGATCTGCAGGCCCACGGGCAGGCCCGCCGCCGTGGGCGCGCACGGCACGCTGACAGCGGGCACGCCGGCGAGGCTCGCGGGGAGCGTGTAGACGTCGCTCAGGTACATCGACAGCGGGTCGCGCGTGCGCTCTCCCAGCGGGAACGCGGGCGTCGGCGACGTGGGGCACACGATGGCGTCGACCTCGGCGAACGCGGCGTCGAAGTCGCGCGCGATGAGCGTGCGCACGCGCTGGGCCTTGGCGTAGTAGGCGTCGTAGTGCCCGGCCGACAAGACGTACGTGCCGAGGAGGATGCGCCGCTTGACCTCCTTGCCGAACGCGGCGTCGCGCGTCGCGCCGTACATCGCCGCCAGGCCGCCCTGCGGCTCGACGCGCAAGCCGTATCGCACGCCGTCGTAGCGCGAGAGGTTGCTCGAGGCCTCGGCCGTGGCGATGACGTAGTACGTGGCGACCGCGTGCTTGGTGTGCGGCAGGTGGACCGGCGCGACCTTGCACCCGCGCGCCTCGAGCGCCGCGATCGCTTCGCGCACGCGGGTCTCGACCTCCGCGTCGAGGCCCTCGGCGAAGTACTCCTCGGGGACGCCCAGGCGCAGGCCCGACACGTCGCGTCCGCACGCCGCCTCGAAGTCGACCGCCTCGAGCGCGCGGCACGTCATGTCGCGCGGGTCGTGACCGGCGATGACGCCCAGGACGCGCGCGGCGCCGCGGACGTCGCCGGCGAAGGGCCCGATCTGGTCGAGGCTCGACGCGAACGCGACGAGACCGAAACGCGAGACGCGCCCGTAAGACGGCTTGACGCCGACGATGCCCGTGAGGGCCGCGGGTTGGCGGATGCTGCCGCCCGTGTCGCTGCCCAGGGACGCTGGCGCCATCTCGGCGGCGACGGCGACGGCGCTGCCCCCGGACGAGCCTCCCGGCGCGCGCGTCGGGTCGTGAGGGTTCTTCGCCGGAAAGAAGGCGCTGTTCTCGTTGGACGAGCCCATCGCGAACTCGTCCATGTTCGTCTTGCCGCAGACGACCGCGCCGGCCGCGCGGAGCCGCGAGACTACGTGCGCGTCGTAGGGCGCGACCCAGCCCTCGAGCGCGCGCGATCCGGCTGTGGTGCGCACGCCGCGCGTGCAGATGGCGTCCTTGACGGCCACGGGCACGCCGGCGAGCGGTCCGAGCGCCTCTCCCCGCGCCCTGCGCTCGTCCACCGCGGTCGCCTCGGCGAGCAGCTCGTCCTCGAGCACGCTGATGAACGCGCCGAGCTCGGCGCCCGCCTTCATGCGGCGCACCGCGTCGGTGGCGATCTCCCGCGCCGACGCCTCTCCGCGCGTCACGCGCCCTGCGATGTCGACGATCGAGTCCACGCTCAGCCCACGAAGCCCGGCACGGCGAAGCCTCCGCCCTCGACGCGCGGCGCGCCCGACATCGCCTCGTCGTGATCGAGGCCGGGGGTCACGACGTCCTCGCGCCACGCGGCGGCGTCGGCCAGGTTCGCGTGCGTCATCGGCGGCACGTCGGCGGTGGGCACGGCCTCGAGCTCCGCCACGAACGCGAGGATGCGCTCGAGATCGCCCCCGAGCTCACGCTCTTCGTCTTGTGTCAGCGACAGCTGCGCGAGCGTCGCGATGTGCCGGACCACCGAGCCGTCCATGGCGCGCACGCTATCACGGCGCGGAGGCGTCGGGTCCGTCGGCGGGGCCGCCGTCGGGATCGGCGGGTGCCGGCGCGAGCGCTTCGGGTGGGACCTGGGCGGGGCCGAGCACGGGCGGCGGCGCCTCGGGAGCCGAGCTGGGCGCGCCCGCCTCCTTGAACCACGCCGGCTCCTCGACCTCTTCGTATTCGGGCGGCGGGCCCTTGGGCATCGGCGGCCGCGGGCAGCCCATGTGGAGCACCGCGAGCCCCACGCCGATCGCTGTCATCCACGCGCGGCCGTTCATGGGTGGCGGATTGCCCCGGTCTTCGTCCGAACGCAAGGGGTAGGAGGGTGTAGGTGGGCGGCTTGACGCGCGGCCCGACCTGGCTTACTTGGCCCGCCTTCTCCCGCGTGGACCGTCCACACGGGCTTCTCCAACCCGCTCGTGCGCACCCCTCGGGGGCATACGGGCGAAAATCCACACGCTCCCTCGCGCAACGCCGAGGGCTCCGGTGCGGCGAGGTTCTCGTCGTGGCCCCGGCAGGGAGCGGAGGCACAACCGAAAGGGCGCACACATGACTCAGCAGATCGAAGCCTCGAACGTAAAGACCGATTTCCCGCTGCCGCTCCGCTCGCTCCTCGACGCGGGCGTTCACTTCGGCCACCAGACCAAGCGCTGGAACCCGAAGATGCGCCGGTTCATCTACGGCGCCCGCAACGGCATCCACATC
>JAGQJA010000215.1 GCA_020430845.1 Myxococcales bacterium | reverse complement strand
AAGGCCGACGCGCCCAAGGCCGAGCCGAAGCCCGCGAAGGATCCGGCGCCGCTCCCCGACTTCCCCGTGCCGCCGTCCGAGCCGCCGCCGCTGCCTTGAGGCGCGACTCCGCCGAATAGTTGTCCGAATCGGCGGAGTAAGTAGATGTAGGACAATGTCGTCTGCCTCGCTCCGACCGCTCGTGCTCGGTCTCGCGATCCTCGGCGCTGTCGTCCCGTCGCTCGTCGCCTCGCCCGCCCACGCCAAGGGCTGGCAGGAGATGCACCAGACGTCGGACGACGTCCGCGTCAGCATCGAGCCGGACGGCACGGCCCTCGTGCAGCACCACATGCGCTACCGCGTCGTGGCCGGACACTTCACCACGATCGACCTGCCGGGCGTCGTCGAGGGCGCAGAGCCGCTGCCCGACGCCGTCGTCGCCTCGGAGAAGACCGGCGAGGTCGAGGCGCACCTCGAGGTGCACCCCAAGGACGAGCGCACGTTGCGCGTCGTGATCGACACGCCCAAGGGCCTGCGGCGCGGCTCGTACGTCGTCGACGCGCGATACCGCGTGAACCTCGTCGCGGCAAAGCAGCTCGCGCGCGACGGCGCGATGTGGCGGCTCTCGTGGACGACGCCAGCGGCCCCCGAGGGCCACGACTCGGTCCGCGTCGTGTTCGATCTCCCCTCGGCCGCGACCGAGCCGCGCCTGTTCGTGCCGGCGGGGCAAGCGAGCGAGCCCGTGGTCGACACCACGATGTCGACGCTCCGCCGAGGCACGGAGCGCGACGAGCTCGAGCTGGTGCGCGCCCACGTCGCGCGGGGCGAGGCGCTCACGTGGGCGATCCGCGTCGACCCACGCGCCCTGTCGAAGCTCAGCGGCGAAGTGGCGACGCCCGGCGCTCCGACGGCGCCCGCGGGTGACCGACGCCCCCCGCCCAACCGTGCCCCGCTCGCGCTCGCCGCGTGCGCCCTCGCGCTGCTCGCCATCGCGATCGCCAAGCTCTCGCGCGCGAAGGCCGAGGCCGTCACGCGCGCCTCGCACAAGACGGGCACGGCCCCGCGTCCGCTCGTGCCCGCGAGGCAGAGCGGGGCGCTCGCGCTCGTCGCGTGGCCGAGGCACGTGCTCTACGGCGCGCTGGCCGTGTGCACGTTCGCGGCTCTGGCGCTCGGCTGGATCGCCACCGGCGCGGCTGCGTCGCTCGCCCTCCTCGCGCTCGGCACGTATCGCGTCGCACCCGCGTGCGCGTCGGCGCGTGGCCGGGGCCGCTGGCTCCCGACGCGAGAGGACGACGCGTTCAAGGACAAGCACGCGCCGTGGGACGGGGCTTGGGTCGACGCGAGCACCTGGCGAGGTCGCGCGTCGCTCGTCGTGCTGCTCGCCGCGGTGGCCGGGGCCTGCGCTGCGCTCTGGACGCGCGCGACGCCCGTGGGCGCGTCGCTCGTCCTCGTCGCGCTCGCCCTCTTGCCGCTCTGGATCAGCGGGACGCGTCGCTCGCTGCCCGCGAGCCCGCGACGATCGGCGCGCGTGCTCGAGCCGCTCGTCGCCCCCCTTCGGAGCGCCGGCCTCGCCGTCCGACCCGTCGGTCGTTACCCGATCCGTGAGGACGGCACGAGCGCCGACCTCGACGAGGTGCGCCTGCGCGTCACGAGCTCACGCGCGCGGCCGGGCTTCGGCGCCGTGGAGATCACCGCCGTGTCGCCCACGTGGCTCGAGGTCTTCGTGCGGGTGCGCGATGGCTCTCCCGCCGCGGCGCGTCTGGCCGAGCTCGCCCCCGACCACACGGTCGTCTGCGGCCGCACGCCCGACGAGCGCGTCATGACGCTGGTGCCAGAGCACGCGAGCGACGTCGCGTCGTTCGTCGAGCGTTTGGTTCGGTCCCTGGACCAGGCCGAGGCGCCCGCCGCGCCGAGCGCCTCCGCTGGCGCCGCCGCCGCCCAGAAGCTCGCCGCCTGATCGCGAGGTCGGCGTCGCCGGGGCGGCCCAGGCGGGCTCCGCGAAGCGGGAGGCTTCGTGCGCTGCGCTCCCCGGCAAAAGATGGTAAGACCGCTGGCTCAGCGTCATGGTGTCTGCGCCGCCGCCCTCCACGGGTTACCTTCGTCGACGAGTGACCGCCCTTCATGCGCTGTGCGTGCACGCGGAGGGCGTCGTCGCGGGAGCGCGCGTCGCGGTCGTAGGCGACGCGCGGCTCGACCTGGGCTCCCGCCTCATGGAGCTCGGCGCGCGCGCGGTCCACGTCTTCGATCCGGCGCCCGAGCGGGCCCGAGCCGCGTCCGCCAACGCGCCGCGGAGCGTCGCGTACCACGCGTTCACCGGCGGCGCGCTCGATGTGCGCGACGGCGCGTTCGACGCCGTGCTCGTCCCCGACCTGGCCGCGCTGCCGAGCGCAGAGGGGGTGGCGCGAGAGCTGAGGCGCGTGCTCTCGCCGGGCGGCGTCGCCCTGGTGCTCGCCCGCGCGCACGTCGACGGCGACGATCCGGTCGCGCAAGACCTCCTGCCCGAGCTCGGGCCGGCCAGCTTGCCGTACGCGGCGCTCTTCGACGAGTTCTCGCTCCAGTTCGCAGAGGTCTCGGTCTCCGGGGTGCTGCCGTTCCGCGGCGTCGTCTTCGCCGAGCTCGGTCGCGACGACGACGAGGGCGTCGCGGTCGACGGTCGACTCGCCGAGGGGGAGCCGACCAACGTGTTCCTGGTCGCCGCGAGCGGTGAGCGAGCCGAGCTCGCAGGATATTCGCTGGTGCAGCTGCCGCTCGACGACAGCGCCGGCGACGCGGCCGCCGAGCACGCGACCTTCGTGCAAGAGCGACTGCACGCGCAGGTCCTCGCGTCGCAGCTCGAAGAGGAGCGCGAGCGCGTCACCAACCTCGAGGCGAGGCTCTCCGAGTCGCGCGTCCCCGCGCCGCCGCCCGTCGATCCCGAGAAGGCCGCGCTCGCGGAGCGCTGCGCGTGGCTCGAGCAGACCCTCGCCGCGCGCGACGCCGAGGTCCAGCGCGAGCTGGCTGCGCGCGACGCAGAGCTCCAGCGCGAGCTCGCCGCGCGCGACGCCGAGGTGCAGCGCGAGCTGGCCGCGCGCCAAGCCGAGATCGCGCGCGTCACCAAGGTGGCGGCCGAGCTCCAGGCGACGTGCCGCGACTTCGAAGAGCGGCTCCGGGCCGAGGGCGCCGCGCTGCTCGAGCGCGACGACGAGATCGCCACGCTGCGGGCCCACCTCGACGCGCGCGACGCCGCACCGCGGCCCGACGCGGGTTGGATCGAGGCCCTCGAGCAGCGCGCACATCGCGCCGAGGCGTCGCTCGCGCTCCACGTCTCCGACCTCGAGCACCTCGGCGAGTCCCACGCGCGCGAAATCGAGGGCCTCGAGGCCCAGCTCCGCGATCGGGCGCGCGTCATCCAAGCGCTCCAGCACGAGCTCGTGCGTCGAGAGCGGCTGGTCTACGAGCTCATCGCCACCGTCGAGGAGCTGCGTCACGGCGCGCCCGTCGCTCAAGCCTCGCCGGGCGGTCCGTCGATCGACGAGCAGCTCCTGCGCGAAGAGAGCGCGCGCCTGGCCCGCAAGCTCGACGAGCTCGCCGCCGACGCCGCACGTCGCGAGGGTGAGCTCGTGGCTCAGGCGTGGCGCATCACGGAGCTCGAGCGCGACCTCGTGCGAGCGCGCGAAGAGGCCGCGCGAGGCGCGAGCACCAACGGGGGACCGCAACAAGCAGCCGCCCCCGACGCGGCAGCCGGTGCGGCGGCGCTCGCTGCGGCGCTCGACGAGCTCGACGCCCTGCGCCAGGCCCTCGCCCAAGAGCACGCGGCCAAGGTCGCGGTCGAGTCGGGCGACGCGCTGGTCAAGGCCCGCGCCGAGCTGCAGCGCCAATCGGCCCTGCTCGAACAGCTCCGGCGCTCGAGGGACACCTGAACCACGGCTGCGCTTGGTTGACAGCTCCCATGCGGGACTTACGTTGCGACGCCGGGGCGGGGCTTCGTCGGGCGGATTGAATGTCGGAAAAACGCGACTACTACGAAGTGCTCTCGATCGCGCGTGACGCGAGCGCCGACGACGTCCGCAAGGCGTACCGGCGCGAGGCGCTCAAGCACCACCCGGACCGGAACCCAGGCGACGCCGACGCCGAGGCGCGCTTCAAAGAGGTCAACGAGGCCTACCAGGTCCTGTCAGACGACGAAAAGCGTAATATTTACGATCAGTTCGGTCATGAGGGGCTGCAGGGCGGCGGCGGCGCCGGCTTCGAGGGCGTCGGCGACGTCTTCTCGCACATGCAGGATCTCTTCGCCGAGATGTTCTCGGGCGGCGGCGGCGGGGGCTTCGGCTTCGGCGGCGGCGGTCGCCGGGCCGCGCGCGGCGGCGACCTGCGCGTCCAGGAGACGCTCAGCCTCATCGACGCGGCGTTCGGCGTAAAACGAGAGATCACCCTGCGCGCCCCCGCCGCATGCGACGACTGCAGCGGCAGCGGCGCCAAGGCGGGCACCAAGCCCGAGGTGTGCGGTAACTGCCGCGGCACCGGGCACGTGTCCAACGCCCGCGGCTTCGTCATGTTCACCACGCCGTGCCAGAAGTGCGGCGGCAACGGCACCACCATCAAGACGCCGTGCCCGTCGTGCGCGGGCCGCGGCGCCGTCCACAAGGAGCGGCGCGTCGTCGTGTCGTTCCCAGCCGGCGTCGACTCGGGCACCCGGCTGCGCGTCCCCGGGCAGGGCATGCCCGGTCCGTCGGGCGCGCCCGCGGGCGACCTCTACGTCGACATCGACGTCGAGGACGATCCTCGCTTCGAGCGAGACGGCGTCGACCTCATCACACGCGCGCGCGTCACGTTCGCGCAGGCGACCCTCGGCGCCGAGATCGACGTCGCGGCGCTCGGCGACGGCGCCAAGAAGGTCTCCACCACCAAGGTGAAGATCCCGGCGGGCACGCAGCCCAACACGGTCATCCAGCTCAAGGGGCAGGGCATCCCTCGCCTCGACGGCCGCGGCCGCGGGTCGCTCGTCGTCGTGGTGCAGGTTGAGATCCCCACGGCGCTCTCGGCGCGCGCGCAAGAGCTCGTGCGCGAGCTCCAGCGAGAGCTCACCCCCGACCAAGAAGAAGAGCCCGCTCGCGCGGCGGCGGGCAAGTAGTGTCGGCCCCGCTCGACGCGCTCCGAGCCAAGCTCGCGGGCACGCCGGGTCCTCGTCCCACGGGCCACGTGCGCTCGGTCACGGGGCTCGCGCTCCGGTTCACCATGCCCGGCGTGCGCGTCGGCGATCTCGTGCACGTCAAGCGACGTGGTGAGCCCCTGCCGTGCGAGGTCATCGGCTTCGACGGCGGCGAAGCGGTCGCGATGCCGCTCGGTGTGCTCTCCGGCGTCGGTCCCGACGACGAGGTCGAGTCGACGGGCGCCGGCTCGGTCGTCCGCGCTTCTCGCGCGCTGCTCGGCCGCGTCGTCGACGGTCTCGGCCGCCCCATCGACGGAGGCCCGCCCATCGACGCGGGGGTCGTCGTCCCCGTCGATCGCAGCCCGCCCACCGCGCTCGAGCGTCGCCCGGTCGACCGCCCCATCGCCACGGGCGTGCGCGTGCTCGACGGTCTGCTCACGCTCGGCGAGGGCCAGCGCGTCGGGCTCTTCGCCGGCAGCGGCGTCGGCAAGAGCACGCTGCTCGGGGCGGTCGCGCGCGGCGTGCAGGCCGACGTCGTGGTGGTCGCGCTCGTGGGAGAGCGAGGCCGCGAGGTCGGCGAGTTCCTCGAGCACGCGCTCGGCACCGAGGGCCGCGCGCGCAGCGTCGTCGTGGTCGCGACGAGCGACGCCCCCTCGCTCGAGCGTCTGCGCGCCGCGCAGGTGGCGACGGCGTACGCCGAGCACTTTCGTGACGAGGGCCTCCGCGTCATGCTCCTGCTCGACTCGGTGACGCGCTTTGCGCGCGCGCAGCGAGAGATCGGACTGGCCGTCGGCGAGCCGCCCACGCGTCGCGGCTACCCGCCGAGCGTGTTCGCGATGCTCCCCAGGCTGCTCGAGCGGTCGGGGCAGGGGGCACGCGGGTCGATCACTGCGATCTACACGGTTCTCGTGGAGGGCGGCGACATGGACGAGCCCATCGCCGACGAGGTCCGTGGCATCCTCGACGGTCACGTGGTCATGGATCGCACCATCGCCGCGCGCGGTCGTTACCCCGCCGTCGACCCGACCACGTCCCTGTCTCGCGTGATGGACTCCATCGTCACGCCCGAGCACGCCGCGGCCGCGCGCCGCCTGCGAGGGCTCGTCGCCACGTACGAGGCCAAGCGAGACCTCATCCTCATGGGCGCGTACGCCAAGGGCGGCGATCGCGAGCTCGACGACGCGATCGCGCGTATGCCGCGCGTGGAGCAGTTCCTCCGTCAGTCACCGACGGAGCACGCTGGATGGGACGACACGGTGGCGACCCTGGGGCACGTGGTCGCGTGAGCGTGCGCTTGGGAATGGAGTCGCGCGCCCGAGCGTTCTACGCTGACGCTTGCCCATGATCCGGACTTCGCGGCGTCGCGCGCTCCAGTACCTGCTCGTCGTGAGCCTCGCGTCGCACCTCGGGTGCAAGCGCTCGGGGGCGACGTCGAGCGAGTCGAGCGGGCCCGCGCTGCCCGAGGTCACCGCAGAGAGCCAGGGGCTGCTCTTCACGTGGATCGACGACGTGGGCGAGTTCCACGTCGAGCAGCGCGTGGCCGACGTGCCCGAGGCCGCCCGCGAGCTCGTGCGCGTGGCCGGCCCCAACGATCCCGCCGGCGACGCGATCTTCCTCGTCGACCTACGAAAGCCCGGCCCCGACGGCCGCTTCCCCGTGCGCACCGGCACCCGCCTCGAGCTCGAGGCCGCCGCGCTCGCCCGTCGCGGCACCGGGCCCGCGCTCACGGCGGCGCCCGCGTCCGCGCAACCCCGGCCGAGCGGCGACGTGCCCCCGAGCGCCGGCACGACGGCGGCGGTCATCATCTACGGCGCTTCGTGGTGCGGACCCTGCCACCAGGCCGCGGCCCACTTCAAGCGGCGCGGCGTGCGCTTCGTCGAGAAGGACATCGAAGAAGACGCCGACGCGGCGCGAGAGATGCGCGCCAAGCTCGCCAAGGCCGGCATGCGCGGCGGCTCGATCCCGGTCATCGACGTGCGGGGCAAGCTCCTCTTGGGCTTCAGCGCCGCCGCCGTCGACGCCGCGCTCGCCGCCGCACCCTGACGCGCTCTCGCGACGCGACGCGCGGCAGGCGTCGCGTGTGGCCGTCACCCCTTGCGCGCCGACTTGCGGCGCACCACGCGCTCGTAGATCTCACGTTTGGGCCGACCGCTCCACGCGGCCACGCGCTCTGCGGCCGTCTTGGCGTGCGCGCCGGTCTCGAGCTCGTGGTCGATGCGCGCGTCGATCGCCTCGTCGTCGATCGCGTCCGCGTGCTCTTCAGGGGACCACGCGCCGAGCACGATGACGATCTCTCCGCGGTAGTCGCCCTCGCGGGCCGCCAGCTCCGCGAGCGTGCCCCGCAGCGTCTCCTCGTACACCTTGGTCAGCTCGCGCGCGACGCACGCCGGCCGCTCGGGCATCGCGTCCGCGAGATCGCGCAGCGTGCGCGCCGTGCGCTCGGGAGACTCGAAGAGCACCACCGGCTCGGGCGTCTGCGCGATCATCCCCACGGCCCGGTGGCGGGCCGAGCCTTCTCGCGCGATGAAGCCCACGAAGCGAAAGCCCCCACCGCCGGCGAGGCCGCTCACCGCGAGCGCGCACAGCACCGCGCTCGGCCCCGGGATGGCCACCACGCGCACCCCCGCGTCGACGCATGCCTTCACGAGCGCGTCGCCCGGATCGCTCACGAGCGGAGTGCCCGCGTCGGTCACGAGGGCCACGTCGGCGCCGGCCGCGAGGTGCTCGAGCACGCGGGCGACGTCCGCGCCCGACGAGTGCGCGTGCAGCGCGTCGAGCGGCACACCCGAGATGCCAAAGTGAGTGCAGAGTGCACGCGTGCGTCGCGTGTCCTCGGCGGCGATGCGCGTCGCGCGGCGCAGCGTGTCGACGGCGCGCGGGCTCATGTCGCCGAGGTTGCCGATGGGGGTCGCGACGACCCAGAGGATGCCGGAGCCCGACTCGGTCACGCCGAGCTCAGGCCACGTCCGTGACGTCACCGACCTCGCGGCGCAGGTAGTCGCGGAGCTTGCCCAGCAGTCGCTGCTCGAGCTGCCTCACGCGCTCGCGCGAGATGCCGAAGCGGTTGCCCAGGTCTTGGAGCGTGAGCGGGTCGTCGGAGACGAGGCGGAGGTCGAAGATGGCCATCTCCTTCTCCTTGCCCTCGAGCGTGAGGCGGAACTCCGCGAGCTTGTCGTGGAGCAGCTCCTGCATCTCGTGGCCGCCGGCGATCTCCTCGGGGCCGGCGCTCGACGTCGGCATGAGGTCGACCCGCGCGATCGAGCGTCCGTCGGCGTCGCCCACCGGGGCGTCGAGGGACTTCTCGCTCTGCGCGAGGCGCACGTCCATCTCGGCGACCTCGGCCTCGCTCACGTTGAGGCGCTTGGCGATCTCCTCGTGCGTCGGGTCGATGCCCATCGCCTGC
The DNA here is from genome assembly GCA_020430845.1 of Myxococcales bacterium. GTDB lineage: Bacteria > Myxococcota_A > Polyangia > Polyangiales > Polyangiaceae > Labilithrix. Next base: position 3,490 of record JAGQJA010000215.1, on the reverse strand, counting down.
AGCTCTGCGCGCTTCTTGCGGAGATTGAAGAAGAGCTTGCGCTGCGCCTGCGTGGTGCCGAGCTTCACCAGGCGCCAGTTGTTGAGGATGAAGCGCAGGATGTACGCGCGGATCCACCACGCGCCGTACGACGACAGCTTGACGCCGCGGTACGGGTCGTAGCGTTTGACCGCCTGCATGAGGCCGATGTTGCCCTCTTGCACGAGGTCCATGATGTTGCGGTACGCGCGCTTGTACTCGTACGCGATCTTCACCACGAGCCGCAGGTTCGCCGTCACCAAGCGGGCCGCGACCGCCGGGTCTTGCGTCTCGACGAACTTCACGGCGAGCGCGTGCGTCTCTTCGGGCGTGAGCAGCCGGTGGCGCTGCACCTCGCGGAGGTAGGCGGCGAGGGGGTCGAGCCGATCGAGCGACGTCGTCGACACCGGGCGAGAGAGCGGCCCGGAGTGCAGATCGGAGTCCACGTCGTCGGAGTCGTCGTCCTTGGCGGCGGGGTCGTCGACGCCCACCACCTCGGCGGCCACGGCGTCGGTCAGCTCGGCGTCGGAGTCGTCGCTGCGCTCCTCGTCCTCGCCGTCGCCGTCGCCGTCGCCTTCGCCCTCGGCCTCGTCCGCGCCGTCCGAGGCGAGCTCGTCGTCGTCGGTCGCGGAAGCGCGAGCGCTCGCCTTCTTGCCTCTTGCCTTCGACGAAGCCACCACGGCCCGTTTACCACGACTTTCTGTCCGCGTCAGCGCACCGTCCAGAGCCACCAGGTCACCGCCAATCCCGACATCGCCGCGCCCATGACGACCGCGAGCAACACGTCGTCTACGATGCCCATTCCCTGTCGACGGTTTGCCCCGAACGTGAGGCGCGACGACGGGGGCGCGCTCCCGCGTGGTTTTGGGGCTTCGTGGGCTGCTGCGGGGAACATTCCGTAAACGTAGGCACGATAACGCGACGCGTCAAGGTTGCGTCAAGTCTCTATAAATATTGATAAAATGGTCGCGAAGCGCCCTGCCTTGGCCGCGCGCCCTCGATCCGGGCCCCGGCGCGACCTATGGTGCGGTCACGTGAAAACCAGGCAAGAGCACGGCCGGCTCCGCGTCTCTCCGTCGGACTTCGACGCGTTCCTCGAGGGCCAGGCTCGCACGGGCGATCCCGCGGAGCGGACGAGCGCCGTCCTGCGACGCGAGCTGCGCGGGCGCATCGAGCGCTGGGCCGCCGGCGTCGCCGCGCGCATCGCCGAGGGCGGCGTCGATCTCGAGGCGGTCGTCCCCGACGAGCTCGACCAACACCTCTCGAGCCGCGCACCGCGCGCCATCTCCCAGCGCGTGCTCTTCCTCCGCCGCGAGTTCGCCCGGGGCCGCGTGCCCTTCGTCGACCCGGTCGTCGACCCGCTGCGCGCCCACGCCTACCTCGCGCTCGCCATCGACAGCGTCCACCTGGCCGTGAGCTTCGAGCTCTGCCCCGAAGCGTCGGCCGACGTGAAGAACCTCCAAGCGCGCCTCGCGTACGCGCCACTCTTGCTCGAGCTGCTCACCGCGCTCGAGGCGCTGCCCGACGAGGTCGCGATCGGCGTGCTCGGCGTGCCGCGGTTTCCGCAGGCCAACCGCGCGTCGGCCGACGACGTGCGCGCGCTCCTCGAGCTGAGCCAGCGCAGCCGGCGCTCGCTGTGGATCGGGTGGTCGGTGCACCGCGAGGAGGCCCTCGCGCACGCCGACGCGCTCGACGGAGACCTCAGCGACGTGCTCGCGTCGCTCGCCGAGGTCTACCGCGTGGTGGCCTGGGCGCCCGACAACGATCTCATCGGTGCCACGCGGCGCGTCGACGCGCGCAGGCGTCGCTCGTCGAAGGTGCGGGCCAAAGAGGAGCGCGAGCGCCCACGACAGAAGCGCGAGGAGCGGACGACCGCACGAAAGACGCGCCGGCAGGACGGCGAGGACACGCGCGTCCGCGCCGCCGAGCCCACGTCGATCCGCTCTCCGGAGCCACGCGTCGAGTCGGCGCCGCCGCCTTCGCGCGCGTCGCTCGCTGCCACGCTGCGCGGCGCGCGCAAAGGGCGCTCGAGCCGGCGCGAGCTCGCCGTGGTCGCCGGGGCCCGCGTGCGCGTGCTCACGGGCGCCTTCGCGGGCAAGGTCGGTGTCGTCGAGGCGCTCGAGCCCGATGGGCGCGCGCGCGTGCGCTTCGGGCTCCTCGCGACGACCGTCGAGGCCAAGGACCTCGCGCCCGCGACGGGCGGCCGCCCGATGCTCGCGAGCTCCCACCGCGGCGTGGGGACCAAGCGCGGTTGATCGGCCCGGCGGGCGCAACCGGAGCCTGCCGAGGTGCATCGTACTCCGCGGAAAAGGCTGCTATGGACGTGGGCTCACATCGTGGCTAGCGCTCGCGTCGATCCTGGTGCGCTGCCGACGCGACTCGGCGGCTACTTCTTGCGTCACATGCCGGTGTACCTCGCCGGCGCGGTGATGCTCGGCGTGTTCCAGACGTCGCTCAACCGGATCGACTGGCTCTCCAAGGCCGCGATCGACGGCATCTTCGGCGCGTCGCCCGCGGGCGTCGTGCGCCCCGCGCTCATGATCCTCGGGCTCGCGGTCGTCGCGTTCTTCACGCGCGTCGGGTCGCGCTGGTTCATCTTCAACGCCGGACGCGACGTCGAGTACGAGGTGCGCGCCGTGCTCCTGCACCGCCTGCACCGGCTGGGCACCGCGTTCTACCGCACGATGTCCGCCGGCGAGATCATGAGCCGCTCCACGGGCGATCTGCAGCAGGTGCGGCTGCTCTTCGGGTTCGGCGTGCTCAACATCATCAACGTCGTCTTTGCGTTCGGCAGCGCGCTCCAGGTGATGCTCACCGTGAGCGGGCGCTTGACGCTCGCGTCGTTCGCGATGCTCCCCATCCTCATGGTGGCGACGCGCTTCTTCTCGCGCGAGATGTTCTCGCGGACACGCCAGACCCAAGAGGCGCTCGGGCGCCTGAGCGACGTCCTGCAGGCCAACCTCGCCGGCGTGCGCGTGGTGAGGAGCTTCGCGCTCGAGCCGCGAGAGCGCGCGCGATTCGACGTCGCGAACGCCGACTACCTCGACGCGAGCCTCGCGTTCGCGCGCCTGCGCGGGCTCATGGGGCCCATCGTCGGCTCCGCCAGCGCCATCGGCGTGCTCGCGGTCTTCTGGTACGGGGCGACGCTCCTCGGCCGGCCCGCCGCGAGCGGCGGCATCACGCGCGGCGACTTCTTTGCGTTCTGGCTCGCCTACGGGCGCATGACCTGGCCCATGGTCGCCATGGGCTTCGCCGTGGCCATCGTGCAGCGTGGGCGCGCGGGCTACGCGCGCCTCAAAGAGGTGTTCGACGCAGAGCCCGAGGTCACCGACGGACCGCTGCCGGCTCCGGAGGACGTGCGCGGCGCGATAGACGTGCGCGACCTCACGTTCTAGTACGGCAAGCACCGCGTGCTCGACCACGTGAACTTCCCGGTGAAGTCCGGCGGCTCGCTCGCCGTCACGGGTCCATA
>JAGQJA010000214.1 GCA_020430845.1 Myxococcales bacterium | reverse complement strand
GCGATCGTAGACCGACAGGACGTTGCCGTAGTTCGAATCCGCCTCGGCTCGCTCGCGGCTGTGGTGGACCTTGTGCATGCCTGGCGTGACCACGAGCCACGAGACGAGGCGCTCGAGCGGACGCGGCACCGGGAGGTCGACGTGCTCGAAGAGCGCATTGGCGGCGGAGAGCAGGCGGTACGCCGCGAGCGCCTCCGGAGAGAGCCCGAGCGCCCACGCCGGCAAGGCGATGGCCACGAAGCGCAACGCGAGCTCGATGGGGTGTTGGCGAAAGGACGTCGTCACGTCCACGTGCTCGTCCGAGTGATGGACGCGGTGGGCCCACCACAGCCACGAGACGCGGTGCATCGTGCGGTGTCCGATGTAGGTCGAGAGGTCGAGGACGACGACCGTGAGGATCGCGAGCCAGAGGGCCGAGCCCGGGACGCGATGCAAGAGCCCGACGCCGCGGGCGCGTAGTGCCTGCGCCACGAGCCCGAGGAGACCGGCGCCGGCGAGGTTGAGCGCGAGGGTCACGGCGGTGAGCCCGAGGTTGGTCCAGAGACGCGAGCGGCGCTCCACGACGCGAAGGCCGCGGCCCACCCCCCACTCGACGAGGGCGAGAGCGAGCATCGCGCCGAGCAGCGCCAGGAGTCCGTCGATGGGCAACATCGAGGCAAGGACGCGCGGCCCCCGCCGGAGGTTACACGCGCGCGCGCGATAGGATGCACGTGGTCGAATGATGCAAGCTCCCGATATTCGCTCCGTCATCCCAGCCCGCGTCCCCGTCTTGGAGACGGCGCGCCTGCTCCTCCGCGGACACACGCAGGCCGATCTCGAGGCGTGCGTGCAGATGTGGGCCGACCCCATCGTCACGCGGTACACGATCGGCGCGCCCTCGCCTCCGCAGCGCACGTGGCAGCGGTTGCTCGCCTACCTCGGGCACTGGTCGCTCTTGGGCTACGGCTACTGGGCCGTCGAGGACAAGCAGACCGGCCGATACATCGGGGAGATGGGCTTCGCCGACTTCAAGCGAGACGCCCCCGCCGTCGGCTCCCCAGAGCTCGGGTGGGCGCTCGCGCCGCACGCTCACGGGCGCGGCCTCGCGACCGAGGGTCTGCGCGCGGCGGTCGCGTGGGCCGACGCGTGCCTCGAGGCGCGCGAGACGTTCTGCATCATCCATCCCGACAACGGCGCGTCGCTCCGCATCGCCGACAAGCTCGGCTTCGCGCGCCGCGATCCCTCGCCGAGCGCGGCCGAAGACAACCATGTGCTCGCGCGGCCTCGAGCCACGTGAACGTCTGCGACCTCAGCGCACGACGTCGGGGCGCGCGACGCACGCGAAGACCACGTTGACCTTGCCGCCCGCCGTCGCGCGCACGTCGGCGCACGTCGCGGGGCAGAGCTGCACCTTCTTGGGGCTCACCGGGTCGTCGAAGCGCCAACCCGGCCCCGCACAGTCCTTGCTGTAGGCCACGGTCGACGGGGCCTTTCCGGGCGGCGCGATCTCGACGTTGACCTTGTCGAGGTCGAGGGCGCGACCATCGGGCGGCGCCGGGATGTCGAAGTCGCACTGCGCGACCGACCCGCGGATCTGGCCCATCGCCGCGAGCAGCTGCTGCGTCGTCTGCGTGGGCGTGCCCACCTGCACGTGAAAGCCCGTGGTGCCGCCGGCCGTGGCCACCGCGTCGAGCGCCGCGACGCTGGGGCCCACGCCGATGACGTACGTGGGCAAGGTGGCCTTGACGGCCGCGACGTCGGCCACGACGCGCTGGACCTCTTGCGCCGCCTCGTTCTGGCTCGTGACCCCGCATCCGAACGGCTCGCCGTCGGTCACGAGCACGATCACGGTCTTCTCGTTGGGCCTCGCCTGCAAGAGCGCCTGCCCCTGCAAGATCGCGCCGGTGACGGCAGAGCGCGTCGGCGTGTCGCCCTTGGGCGTGTGCGCGTCGAGCACCTGCGAGAACGTCGCGGACGGCAGCGCGCGGATGGGCACCTCGGCCGCGGCGTAGTCGGCGACGGCGCACGAGTTCGTGGCGACCGCAAAGAACGAGAGCGACGCGTTCATGCCGGCCGACGACGGGTCGGTGAAGAACGCCTTCATCGCGGCGCCGACCGGGATCCACCGCTGCGCGGGGTCGTACGTCGGGTCCTCGGTCGTGTCGCCCATGCTGCCCGACTGATCGAACATCACGACGAGGTTCACGGGCGTGAGCGCGGCCGCAGCCGTCGTCGACGCGCACGCGCCCGGGCCGCCCCCGTCGCCGCCGCCCCCGCCGCCGCCGTCGCCGTTCGGGTCGAAGCCGGTGCCGCCGCCGTCGCGGTTCGCCGGGTCCGACGGGTCGAACAAGCTCTCGTCCTTGCCGCACGCAGGCAACGTCGAGATCGCGACCAGCGCGCCGAGCGCGGCCGTGACGAGCCCCCCACGAAGCGCGAGCGCAGGAAGGCGCGGGGCGCGGCGCGGGTTGAAGGCGGGCGTGGCGGAGCGAGACGCAAAGGAGCCTGGGTTCATGCAGCGAATCTCCCTGACGAAGCATCGCACACCCGACCGCCCGGCGCGTCACGCGTGTCGCTTTCTGCCCCCCTCGGGGTGTGCTAACTCCGCGAGACCATGCTTGCCTGGGCAATGAAGAAGCTCCTCGGGACCTCCAACGAGCGCGAGCTCAAGAAGTTCCGACCGCTGGTCGATCAGATCAACAAGCTCGAGGACGAGATCTCGAAGCTCAAGGATCACCAGCTCCGCGCCAAGACCGGCGAGTTCCGCGAGAAGCTCGACAACGGCGCCACGCTCGACGACATCCTCGTCGAGGCGTTCGCCGTGGGCCGCGAGGCCGGCAAGCGCGCCCTCAAGATGCGGCACTACGACGTGCAGCTCATCGGCGGGATGGTCCTGCACCGCGGCATGATCGCCGAGATGCGCACGGGCGAGGGCAAGACCCTGGTGGCCACGCTCCCCTGCTACCTCAACGCGCTCGACGGCAAGGGCGTGCACGTCGTCACCGTCAACGACTACCTCGCGCGCCGCGACTCCGAGTGGATGGGCCGCCTCTACGGCTTCCTCGGTCTCACCACGGGCGTCGTCGTCAACGCGCAGGGCGAACGCGAGAAGCGCGAGGCCTACCAGGCCGACATCACCTACGGCCAGAACAACGAGTTCGGCTTCGACTACCT